>JBGSNS010000123.1:0-32371 GCA_041739515.1 Bdellovibrionota bacterium | reverse complement strand
TACCGAAAAAATAGTCCGCAGCCCATCGTTCAGCGTTAGAGAAACTCGCTGAATTGGAAAAAGACGCAGTGAACCAGGATAACCGTGGTTGGTTCGATAAGGTCAAAGAGATGTTTGCGTAGGTAATAGTTCTCTCCTCCTGGGAACGCGAGGCGGCGCCTCGCAGCCTAAACAACCCCTTTGCAATCGCCGATTTATTCAACGACGGATCCGAGCATCGGCTCTTGGCGCTCGTGGTTTGAAAATAGCTTTTGCGAGGTAACGCGTTAGACTGCGAAGTATCACTTCGCGGTCCCAATGGATTAATTCAGAAATGGATAATCCGTATACCCTTCAGTGCCTTTGGCATAGAATGTCTTCGGATTCGGCGCGTTAAGTGGACTGCCTAGTCTAATTCTCTCCGGCAAGTCAGGGTTAGCGATAAAGAGTTGCCCCCAACTGACGGCATCCGCTTCACCAGAATCGAGTAGCGTTTGCGCCTGCTCGACAGTCATTCTCTCGTTTGCGATTAACGGTCCGCCGAACTGCTTCTTTATCTCTGGACTATATCTTGGGCCATCATCGACCGACTCTCGGGTGAATATGAACGCAATATTTCTCAATCCAAGCTGCTTAGCGACGTAGCCGAAAGTACTAGCGGGATCTGAGTCATCGATCGAATGATGCGGCACTGCGCGCGGCGAGAGATGCATTCCGATTCGCCCTGCTCCCCAAACCGCTATCGCAGCATCAGTGACTTCGAGCATGAATCGAGCTCGATTCTCCACACTGCCGCCGTACTCATCAGTGCGATGATTCGTACCGTCGCGAAGAAACTGATCCGGGAGATACCCGTTAGCACCGTGGACCTCTACGCCGTCAAAGCCAGCAAGCTTTGCGTTCTCGGCGCCGACTCGGTACTCATTGATGACCATTTTGATCTCTTCGAGCGTCGCTGCGCGAGGGGTTGGATACGGTTTGTGACCGGTAGGGACTCGGATCTCGCCATTAGCCTTAATAGCAGACGGAGCGATTGGATATTCTCCGTTTAGAAAATCCGGATGCGACAATCTGCCTACGTGCCACAATTGGCAAAATATGCGCCCACCTACGGCATGCACTGCACTAGTAATTTTCTTCCATCCGACCACTTGTTCTTCGGACCAGATGCCAGGCGTATCTATGTATCCGACCCCGCCTGGAGTAACGGCAGTTGCTTCCGTTATAATTAGACCGGCCGTTGCGCGTTGAACGTAGTACTCGCACATCAAGTCGTTTGGCACGCGCCCAACAGATGCTCTGCAACGCGTAAGCGGCGCCATGATTATCCGATTAGGTAGCGCGAGATCACCTAGCGCTATCGGGTCGAAAAGTGATGGCATGACTAGGTAGCCTTAAATCTTTGCGTCGGACTGAATCCTGTCCTTGATATTGTCCGTTTTGTTCTCGCGTTTACAATTCGCGCCCGATTTTTGATTTGGTACGAGCCATTTCTGGTCTTGTTGATCGTAATAGCGTTGCGTTTTGAGATTGTAGTTGTTCTGACAGTTCGGCGTCGCCCGTTTTTAGTGGTTGTAAGCGTTACGTTAAATTCGTATCGAATGCTGCGCCTTGCCGCTTGCGATCGCGAGGTGCTGGAAGATGGACCATGGGTGGCGGTCGTCGGTGCAAGCGTAAACGTTTGCGCTATGATGCGCAGAGTTCTTCGATTTACGGTTACGTCCGGAGGCGTCTCAAGTTTAGTGCTTGATCCGAGCGCAGGGGATGGAATAGAGAACTCTGTCGCAAAGATATCGACCGCTCCGGATGCAGTCGAAGGGGAGGTGAGGTTGGTAGCGGACGATTCAAAGGCTGTAGTGAAGGCGAGTCCGTTTAGCGATCTTGCTGTAAGCGCTGGGTTAAAGCTGGTGCCATCCGCTGCATCCCCGAATGCTCCTGTGCTAAGTCGTGTTATCTTTCCCGTCTCAAAATCTCTAACGTAGACATTGGCTTGATCCGAGATATCCCCCAAAACTAGGTTCCCCGAGTTGTCGGCGAACGTCACCAGGCGCCCGTTATTCGATATTCCCACCGTCGAGAGTTGTCCAGCGCCGTTGGTAACCCCATCTTCGGCGATATTGACTTGCTCGTTGACATTCAAGGACGCGTCGTAACGAATTACGAATGGACTGCTTAGAGTGATCGTTTCCGTGCCTACGATGTTTGTGGCGTACGAAAGGTATCCGATGTGCCGCCCATTAAAGCTAACCTGTGGAGCGATGCTATCCCCGTCTCCAGCTACACCGGTTTTAGACTTGCTTACCAGACTAGTCGTCCCATTTTTTATATCGTAACGAAATATATTCAAATTTCCGGCTCCAACGACTATGGCGGGAGATACTAGGTTTGTGGCGCGGGACGAAAATACGACGAAGCGTCCGTCGGCGCTGATTCTTGGACTAGAGGAGTCGCCGTCTGCGTCCTGACCGAGGACTGCAGCGGTAGTAATTTTAGTGATCGTTGTAAGGGAAGTTGGATCATAGTTCGAAGTCGATGGGACCGAGAGAGTTGCAAGAAATATATCCGAAACCGAATCGGCGTCGCCGTTGACTAGGTCGGAGGCGTACGAAGCGAACACGACCAACACTTTCTTTCTCCCCGATGCATCCTGCACAACCGTAATCGAGGGCGCGAAACTTGATTGGGCCGATAGCACAAATCCGACCGCTGGAGAGATGATTTCAGTTATCCCAAGTGTAGGAAATCTTACATAGATGTTCTCCGAATGATTCTGGTTGGGAATGCTTCCCAAGTTACCGGCGCGAGATTGGAATGCTACCGCATAGAATCCGTCCGGCATCACCGGACTTATAGCTGGTTCAGACGAGCCATCGTCTCCTTCGACCCCGGCGGTGTTAATGCTGGCGCGCATAATTAAGCGCGTTTCTGGATCTCGAAAAAATACGTCCTCCAGAGAGTTGGTATCGTCTGCAACGAGATTCGATGCGTATGAAGCATAGGCGATACCATTTCCGTTGGCTCCGGCCGCGGGCGAGAGGCTGCCACCTCCGGAAGGAGTGCCGCCTGATGTTGATAGACTAATCTGGGTTGATGTTGATACGGAGATTTGTGCAAATGCGCTTGGTGCAGCGCACAGAAGTAACGCGAAGACGGAGAACCCAACGAACGGGTTTGTTGTAGCGGCTTTCATGAGGACTAGTGTTACACACTACGCTCGACAACGCCTATCGGTGTTTTGGAAAAATTAAGTTATTCAGTGCACGAATCTGGCACTCGTTCTAGCGCCAAGGCTCTTCGGAGAGTCTGCATGAGAGTGACGAACATGCAAATCGCTGCGATAAGTGCGATTCCAACGCCGTATTGCTTAATTCCGTTTAAAATTAAGAAAGATCCGACTGCGAGTCCCCACGTACTTAAGCATACGTTCGCTAGCGCCGGCATCGGTAAGACAAGAGCGCGATGCAGCGAGACCGTGGCTAAGTCCCAGCCGATCACTACGCGCAAAATCGGAATGCATGGAAAATCGTAACGCCAGTGCTGAGTGATAATTGCGGAAATCAACGCTATTATCGAGATTTCCTTTAAACCTGATCCCCATACGGCGATGGCTATCACAGTTAGGATCGCAACCGGATACCACGATCTGAGCGCAAGAAGACTCGACCAGATCCAGGTCAGCAGGCTTCGCCTCAACTCGATGACGAATCGGGATAGATCTATGGTCCCGTATAGCGTTCGACAACGAGCCAAGCAGGCGATGGAGTATGAGATTCCCCATCCGATCAATGCAGATAATAACGCAGTTTTAATAGTATCAGATAACATCTTGAAAACTCTACGATAGCGACTCTAGAACAGTAGTCGATAGAGTCCAATCCACGCTATCCCGCATCGCACTGATAGGAGAACTATTGATCGTAATTAAGCCATTAATTCGCATCGTTGCACTACTCACCGTACCGTTACTGTGTTGTTTTACGTTCGCCTTTACCATTGGGTGTTCAGGAAGCGATCCGAAGATTCCGGTTCGCTTGCCGAGCAGAACTGACAGTTCTCTAGGAATTAAACCGCCCACTCCACCATGCACCGAGTTCGTCACTTGGCGACAAGGTAGTTCGGTTGATGGAAAGCTAATTCGCAATCAAATGATCGCAGATGGTGATGCCGCATGCGCCGCTGGAAATGCTCCTGCCGCTGCACAAGCATATCAACGTGCCGCTAATTCTCCTCTCTCGCAATTCGAAGCTCGTGAACTCGCCGTTCGTCGCGCAGCGCTCGCGCTTGGTCGTGGCGCAGCTGCGGATGCACTAGTTACGCTAAACGGTTATTTGAAACAATTTCGTAATGCTGAAATTCATGGTGATTTCGGATTTTTGTTAGCGACCGCGTATGCAGGCACCGGTGATGTTGACCAGGCGATCGCTTGGTGGTCACGAGTGTACGTTTTGGAAAACGGAACAGGTTCACTGGCTACGCGTAGTAAGGATGCAACATTCGAACTTTTACGCAGAGTCGATGATGCCTCGTTGGCTCGTGCTCAAGAGGTGTGGCGGGATGATGACATGGTGCGTACAGCGCTTGCTCAAGCGCGCGGCAATCGACTCTCTCCAGGTCAAATCGCTGAGCGGATTGAGGAAGCTCATCGCGGTGGAGATTTGGCTGTTTCCGGTGAAAATCTCGGAGTTTTATTGCCGCTTACGGGAAGATTTCAGGCTTTAGGGGAGCGTGCCAGAAGAGGCGTTGAGTTAGCGCTTAGCGCGCACGCAAACCCCGGAGCTTTGGTTGCCGTTGATAGCGGTGAGTCGGCGAGTCTTGTACGGGAGAAATTGGCGGAACTAGTTAAAAGTGACGTGCAAACTATTATCGGCCCATTGTTAGCTGAGCAGGTAGATGACGTGGCGATCGCTGCTCCGTCCGGGTCGATGGTTCTTTCCCTTTCTAAACGTGGGCCGGTAATTCCATCCGTTAATTTTTGGTCGTTAGGAATTACAGCCGAAGCTCAGGTTGATTCAATACTTACGCATGCTCGCTCCACGATCGGCATAACGCAATTGGCGGTTGTCGGATCAACTGAGGCGATGGAGACGTTTGGTGAGTTAGTTCGAAATGGCATGCGAGATAGATCGATAAGCCTCGTGCTAGAGCGATCATTTGCTAAAGAAGACATCGCCGCGGCTACCGACATAGGTCGAGAACTCTCGGTGTCATCCGCACAGGCGGTATTATTTCTAGATAACGCCGCAGTGTCGAGTAATATTGCGGTTGGAATCTCGGAGGAGGATCGCAGGAATATTAAGTTTCTCGGGCTTGCAGCTTGGGACAGTGAGGCGCAATTGCAACAAGCCAGAGCTGTATTAAATGGCGCACGCTTCGTATCCGGATTTCCAAGGAGTTCTTCTCGAAACTTGATCGTAAACTTCATCGCTACGTACCAGCAACGATACCGAGAAAATCCAGATGTTGTCGCCGCCCAAGCGTTTGATGCGGCCTCGTTAGTGATGGCCGCGCGTTCACGTCAACGTTCTGGTGAATCGATCGTCGCCGCATTCCAGAATTTGCCCCCGTTTGAAGGGTTAACGGGGCGAATTGAGAATCTTCCAGGCGTAGGAGTGGTGCGTTCATTACCAGTTTTACAATTTCAAAATGGAATCATAACGGAGCTTCAATGAGCCAAAAGAGTAAGAATAAAAATAAAAAGGTTATTAAAATTCCATCTAGCCTCCCTGTACTGGCGGCGAAGGACTTGGTGGCTTTTCCGGGCGTCATGATGTCGCTATTTGTTAGCCGTGCTGCCTCGATGCGTAGCGTAGAGCGCGCGCTCGATACGACTAACCAGTTGTTCGTTGTAGCGCAGCGAAACGGAGAGTCTTTAGAACCTACCGCGCACGATCTTTTCTCCGTCGGAGTTGTAGCGCACGTGGTGCGAACATTCACATTACCGGATGGCCGGCTAAAGGTATTGGCGCAGGGGATGTCTCGCGCCGAGGCTAACGCGTTTGCGGAGGTCGACGGCGTATTGATGGCACGTATCAAGGAGGTCAAGTCGAACCTCAACGGCGAACCTACGCGCAAAGACAAAGCTCTAATCAATCGTATTCGGGAGAATCTGCAGATATTAGTCCAGCATGAGCAGCGCCCGGAAGAAATCCTGCTTGTGACCGAGGAAGTCTACGACCCAGGGCAACTATCGGATATTATCGTCGCACATTACGCGTTGGATCCTGCTTCGGCGCAGATACTACTTGAAGAGTTCGATCCGAGAGCGCGTCTTAAAGCAACGGATGAGATTATTGCTCACGATGTGCAGCAATTTTTACTCTCTGAACAGATTCGAGAGAAAGCTAAAGACGAAATGAATCGCGGGCAACGTGAGTATTTCCTACGCGAACAAGTAAAACTGATTAATCGCGAGCTTGGCGAGGGGTCTGATGTATCGGATGATATTAAAAATCTAAAAGAATTAATCGTAAAGGCAAAATTGCCGCCGCACGCTAAAGCTGAAGCGGATAAGCAGATGCACCGTCTTGAGCGAATGCAACCAGAGGCGAGTGAGTATGCCCTCATTCGAACATACCTGGAATGTATGGTTGAGCTTCCTTGGTCTATTAGAACAAAGGACAATCTCGACGTTAAGAATGCCAAGCGGGTGCTTGAGGACGAGCACTTCGGGCTTGAGAAAGCGAAGGACCGCATCATTGAATATCTAAGTGTTTTGAAGCTTAAAAACGACTCACGCGGTCCGATTCTTTGTTTTGTCGGACCTCCAGGAGTCGGAAAAACTTCACTTGGTAAGTCGATCGCAAATGCGCTTGGAAGGAAGTTTGTCAGGGTCAGTCTAGGCGGTGTACGTGACGAGGCTGAGATCCGCGGACACCGGCGGACGTATGTCGGTGCCATGTCCGGAAGAATTCTTTCCGGTATCAAGCAAGCGGGAAGTCATAACTGCGTGTTTGTGCTCGATGAGTTAGATAAAGTCGGAGCTGACTTCCGTGGAGATCCGGCAGCCGCGTTGTTAGAAGTGCTCGATCCGCAGCAGAACAAAGATTTCATGGATCATTATTTAGGGGTTCCATTCGATCTTAGTGAAGTGATGTTTATCGCCACAGCGAATACTTTAGATACGATCCCGGATGCGTTGGTAGATCGTCTAGAGATTATTCACATCTCCGGCTACACAGTGGAGGAGAAGGTTCAAATCTCGAAGCGTTTCTTGATTCCGCGTCAGAAGAAGGAAAATGGCCTCGATAAGCGTCCAATCAAGATCGGCGAAGAGGCGTTAACGTATTTAATTGAGCGGTATACCTTGGAAGCTGGTGTGCGCGGACTTGAGCGAGAAGTAGGCGCTTTGTGCAGAAAGCTTGCGCGTGAAGTCGTAGAACATCGGAAATTACCGAAGGTGATTGATGCCAAGGTCCTACAGAAACTACTTGGGCCTACGAAAGTTGATCCAGAGACAAGCGAGGCGGGGAGTCAGGTTGGGCTTGTGCGCGGACTTGCGTGGACGATTCACGGTGGTGAAGTTATGCCGGTTGAGGCCTCTACTGCCAAGGGCAGTGGAAGTTTGCAGTTAACCGGACAACTTGGCTCCGTGATGCAAGAGTCGGCGCAAGCTGCGATCTTCTATGCACGTTCACACGCGAAGGATTTAGGTTTAGATCCTGAGTTTCACGGCAAGCATGATATTCACGTTCATGTGCCGGGGGGAGCGACTCCAAAAGACGGCCCATCCGCTGGCATTACTATCGCAACCGCTGTTGTATCAGCGTTGGCGAATCGTGCCGTTGCTAAAGACTTAGCGATGACTGGTGAGATCACTCTGCGTGGTAATGTGTTGGCGATTGGAGGGCTTAAAGAAAAAGCGCTTGCGGCGCTTCGGCATGGGATTACGCGAATAGTGATTCCGCTGGAGAACGTCAAAGACTTAGAGGATATCCCTAAAGAGCAACGCGAAAAGATCCAGTTCATTCCGGTTAAGCATATCGGGGAGGTCTTGAAAGTTGCGTTATTGGCACCGGCTAAGAAAATCCCAGCGAAGAAACTTAAAAATTCAAAACGGAAACGACCCACGGTCAGCGCGCATGTGTAGAATAGTAGCAGCGGTGGTTGTCAGCGTTGGTATTGCGCTTTCGCGCACGGGCTACGCAGATGATCTGCGTCAGCCACTCTCATATTCGCTTGGAAACAAAGAGCGCCGCAGTGAAATAAAGACCGACTTGGGTGTTTTCACCATGAAATGGTCGCGCGAGTCTGAGAGCTTTTTTGGGAAGAATCCGGAGCGCGCGTTGGCAGATGCGGCGCAGACGGTTAGACGAGCGCTGCTGCAAGCAGCTTTTCCGAATCAGCTAAAGATGCTTTCGCAGCCGTGGTCAATTGTGATGTTGGACGAAGCGACTGCGCAGCGCGAGTTGTCTGGAAGTTTAGCGACGAATTGCCATCCGGGTTGGATGGTAGCGCCGAATAGTATTTACATCGTGGCTGAACGCGCAGCACAGTATTGTGGCGGTAAAGCGGTCCCGGCATCGCTTGCAGATCGCAGATTGGCTCAAATTTTGATTCACGAAATTGGGCACGCTCTTGAATACAGAATTATTCGCGACGGGCGGGGTTTTGATCGAATGCGCGCGGAGGGGTTTGCGAGTTGGTTTGAGCAATACGCCTCTAACTACTCAAGCTTTATACCGAAAGGGTCCGTACGAGCTGAGTATCGTAAACTTCTGACTCCTGATGTTTTGACACCGAACTGGGTTTTTGGCGGAAGTGCCTCGGATTATGCGCGTGCTTCGCTCTACTTTGAATTGTTGGAAAAAAAGCGCGGTGTAGCAGGGGTCATGGAGCTTTATTCTCCGAACAGACAGCTGCCGTTCTGGGATAATTACTCAAAAGTCGTTGGAGTAACTTCAACAGAGCTTCAGAAGCAATTGGTTGATTTGGCAAAACGGTAAGTGGATTTGAGACGATATGAAGAATCAGGTTGTGTCACCGGAGATAGAAGAACATCGTGAACGGCTCGTTACCGGACCGATCTTCGATGTAGATGCTCGGCACATCAAGGTGCCATCGGGTGAAGTGGTAAAATTTATAACCGTCGATCATCCGGGTGCCGTAGTAGTTTTAGCGCAGGATAATTCCGGTCGGCTCGTGATTGAGCGTCAATGGCGTAGGGCTACCAACAAGTATCTATTGGAAATTCCTGCTGGAACGCTCGAACGTGGAGAAGACCCGCGTGCTTGTGCGCAGCGCGAGTTACGTGAAGAAACCGGTTTCGTTGCTTCCTCTTGGCAAGAGATTGGAGTGCTATTTCCGTGCCCAGGTTTCTGCACCGAGCAACAGTTTGGATTCTTTGCGAGCGGGTTAATCCTTTCCACGCCGGATCTCGATGCAGACGAACAAATTGAGACTCTCCTGATGTCCCCGCGTGAGTTTGAAGCCGCTGTCGCTGCGGGTGACGTGCAGGATGGCAAATCACTGGCGTTCTATTTCTACGCTAAGTTGCGCGGATTAATAGCGTAAGTGCTAGCGATATCACTACGCCATTACATATCTCGCGTCGGAAGACATAATAATTTTAAGTAGTTAGCGTTTTTAAAAGCTCGGCTCATCGCGCGCGTATCTGACCATAACTCTGTAGTAAGATGTTTGGCTCAAAGGTTTTCAGCGTTGTAGTTGGGTTTGCTATCGTTTTTGGCGGTACTGTCGCTGTCTATCCGGCCTATGCACAAACGAAACTACGAACGATCTCGCCTCGTCTTGTTTCCAAAAGACCAGGGCGATATCAGGTCTTGAGTTTGCCTATCGGCGGCAAGCTGTTGTGTGTGAAGCGTAGGGATCGGGTTGTAGTGCTTTACAATGTTATTCGGCGAACCTCGAAAAAATTGGTGTACTCGAAACGGATCGTCAGATCGGTACGGCGCCCAAAGAATTCTAAGTTTCGTTCCGATTGTCGTAAGCTCGTAAGCGCCACATTTAGCTCTGTGTCACCGACACCTACGGTACCTCCGACTTTGACGGCAGCGTTTACTCCAAGGGGGCCAGTTAATCCCACCCCGACTTTTACTGTATCTCCAACTTTCACTGGTTCCCCAACGAGCTCTCCAACTGCTACCCGTACTCCAACTGTTACATCAACTCGAACCCCAACACCGACTCGAACTTCGACAGCGACGCCGACCAGGACTCCAACATCGACACCAACTCGAACTTCTACGGCCACTCCCACCCGGACCAGAACTGCTACGCCCACACCGACTAGGACTCCAACGGCAACTCCGACTCGAACACCTACCCCGACCCCTACTTACTCTGGTCCTCAAAGCTGTGAGACGGTCGCATTTGACACGGACTCAATCACTGTCAACAACTCCGTGCTCACTGGAAATCATCCCGATCCAGCAGTTACAAGAGTAGTGAATGCGAACGGGGATGCGGAGTATCTGCTTGTTCATACTTCAGGCAGCGGAGATATTCCGATCTATCGATCTACAGATCTTATTAACTGGACATTGGTAAATCCTGGCGCATTTGGTGTTATCGGCAATAACCCGCTAATGGTAAATGGCCTTGGGTATTGTTCGATCTGGGCACCGCATATTCACGCATTGGGGCAGCAGTCGTATATGTTGAGTTTTTCTGCCTCACGATTTCAGCCGGGACTTAGCAGCTGTCCAGCATTCAACCTTGATGGTGGCAGCTATGCCGCATGGTCTAACAGTTCCATTGGCTCATACGCTCCGCAGAATCATCCGTGGGAGCCGCTTCGCTTCGCCCCAGCTCCGTCCTGCCCGACGTCTATTAGTAATTTACTTCCTCAAAGTCCTTCCGTAGCGCAAGCTGGATGTCGTCTGCCCGGCGACTGTTCAGCTACCATACGAATCGACCCGGAGGTTTTTAAAGATCCACTCACGGGCCGAAGCTGGCTTGCGTACACCTGGTTTACAAATTCCCCACCGAGCGCTGCTGATAGTGCGTGGCATGGCGAACACGTTAGCATCGTTGAATTGGACGGAGCCGACCCGTTTACCATTCGTTGTGATCAAAACGTTACCCGCGTACATGCAGCGTATCCGCAAGATACCGCATTGTTGCAGCGCTTGAGCCAATCTTGCCCACGTTGCTCTGAGAATTTATCGATGACGAGAGATCGCTTCGGAAATGAAATGTATCGAGATGGGCGGAGTTGGGGAGTAGTCGAAGGACCAAGCCTCTTTCGACGCGGCAACTATGTCTATCTGTTGATGAGTGGCAGTGGATGGGATTCCCCTTACTATAACGTGTTTTGGGTAGCGGCACCGACCGTTGAAGAGTTGCGATACGACAACCCGAACCGAATCGTTGGGCGTTATCTGATCCCAAGCAATAATGAAGCTTTCGGTCATGGAACCGTCGTTGCAGGCCCGGATTGTAGAAGTTGGTACTACGTTCACCACCGCTTGAGCGCCACTAATTGTCAGCAAAACGGTAACTGCGCAAGAAATGTGTGGGTCAGTCCAATTGAGTTCGAGGATCGAAATGACGGGTTGGGTGAAGTGCATATAAAGCCACGTTTCCCGGCTGAGAATCGCTCCGTGACGGTTCGTGTCCCCCGTTAAAATTAGACATAAGGAACTGTCTCCTTTCATCTGATGTGTTAAAATCAAACCATGTCGTCTTATCCGATCGAGCTTCCATCCTCAGCTGAAATGTCGCGGGCTGATGCCCGCGCTATCGAAGCGGGAACTTCCGTAGGCACTCTTATGGAGCGTGCAGGGGAGTCGGTTTCTAAACATGCTGAGCAACTGGTTAAAAAACTCCCTAAGGCCGTCAAAAATGCGCCTATAACTATACTGTGTGGATCAGGAAATAATGGTGGGGACGGTCTCGTCGCGGCGCGCTTACTTGCGGAGAAAGGTTTTGTTATTAACGTAGTGCTTTGTTCAGAAAGCGTTCTTTCTTCTGCTGCTCATGCGCAGCTACTAACGCTGGAGGGAGTTTCGATAGCTAGGCTTGTTGGCGTTCCGGGCAATTCCGGTTCGGAGCTCGACTCAGAAGCGCTTCGAGCGCGACTGCAGAAGTCATCACTTGTCGTCGATGCTCTGCTTGGAACCGGACAACGTGAAGAGCCGCGTGGGCTCATCATTGAAGCGTTGAAAGCTTTAGACGGAATCTCCGGATTTATTCTAGCAGTCGATGTTCCTACGGGCCTTAATCCGGATTCAGGAGAGGTTTTTCCAAACGCGGTGCGCGCTACACAGACTATTTGTCTTGAGCGAGTAAAGCGTGGGCTAATGCAGTATCCTGGGCGCGAGCATTGCGGAGAGATCGTTTGTGAGTCGATCGGGATACCTGTTTCTGATACCGACTTTTCACTTATAGATACTACGAAACTTCCGATGCCCGCCAAGCGTCCGAAAGATTCGCATAAAGGAATCTTCGGACCGGTGTTGGTGATAGCAGGAAGTAAGGGAATGCCGGGTGCAGCCTCATTAGTGGGGCTTGCCGCGCTGCGCGCCGGGGCCGGTGTGGTTCATACGACAAGTTCGACTGCTTCATCATTTGCTCCGGAATTAATCGAGGCTAACTTTGGTACGTTTGATTTAGCTGATTTTAATGGAATCGTAATTGGTCCAGGCCTCGGAACCGATGACGCGATGTCCAAACTCGTAGAGCACGTCCTAGGTCAGCGTCGACGAACACCGATTGTCGTAGATGCGGATGCGCTGACGATCATAGCAGTAAATAAAGCGTATGACTTGTTGATGGATACCATTATTACCCCGCATCCGGGCGAGGCCGCGCGTCTGCTTGGATGCACCGTAGCAACTGTGCAGCGCGATCGTTACGCAGCGGCGCAAGAATTAGGAGCGCGAACTAAGGCAACGGTGGTTTTAAAAGGGGCATCTACGATAGTTTTTGCTGGTGCTAGTGCGGTTAGTCGAGGGCTTGTTAACGTGACTGGCACGCCTTGGATGGCGACTGCCGGAAGTGGTGACGTGCTAGCCGGTATAATCGGAGCGCTTACTATGCAGGGCCTTAGTCGATTCGAAGCGGCAGTAGCAGGCGTCGCGCTGCACGGAGTGTGTGGCGAATTGGCTTCAGGGGGAAATCATCCGATTATCGCCTCAGATTTGATTTCATCTATTCCTTCCGCTTGGGATCGATTGTTTGTTTAATCGTTATGGGTAACCGGCAAGCCATACTTATTCTTTTAGTGATTTGTAATATCGGCCTTGCTCTAGGGCTTGCAACTTCACGCAATGAGATTCGCAGCTTGCGCGGTGATGTGACGTTATTAAGGCAGCAACTAGAGTTAAAACGCAGCGATCCTCGCCCTGCTAAAGTTTCAAGTTCTAGCGAGACACTCCCCGCGCCAGCAGCTTTGCCAACATCGCCACCTATGATTGAGCATAGTGTGACAGTAACAGAGAATGGAGAAGCCTCGATGCTAAGGTCCGCTGATTGGAAAGCGCAGTTTTATCTCTCAGAGGTCGAGAAATTTGTAGCGCTTACCCCGCAACAACAGGCTAGTTTGCGCGATCGGTACGCTGCGGCGTTTGCAAGCACCGATGCTAAAGCTCCACGTTCGTATCGCGAAATTCTTAAAGAAACGTTAGGTGAAGAGATCGCGAGTCAGCTTGAGGTAGCACAGCGGGCTGACGCAGCGAAGCGTGACGCTGAAGAGCTCTCCGACGAAGTCTTCTCCCTATCGCGCAAGCTCGCGCTAACTAATGAGCAGGAAGCGTCTGTAACCGCTGTATTAAAACAACTTCGCGAAGAGCTTAGGCCTCTCGATGCTCAAGTCCAGGTCGCGATGCGCGAAGCGATGAGTAATCACTCCGGCGCAAATCCTGACAAGGAGAGATTGCGACTTAGTTATGATCAGTTAAAGGAACTTACCCGTGAAATGAAAACCGCTAAAGACGCAGCTCTTAGTCAGCGGCTACGGGAATTATTAACTGATCAGCAATACAACGCGCTGCTGGAGTTGCAGGCTTCGGCAGCGGAAAGGTTCTAGATTAAAGCAGTCGAATTAATCAAAAAGGTGACCGGCCCCACCGCCAATTTATCTGGTCCGCTTGATCGAACTGAGCAAGGCGATCGTGCGGACCAGCGGTCCGCGGTCCCAGTCGGCAAAGCCTATTTTAGGGCCCATGAATCCTTAACTTGATGGCCGTGGACCGCCCCATTTTTGTTAATTGCTGGATATCATTCTGGATTGAGAATTACATTCTCGGCAGTCTTAAGCCCGGTTAATCCGTCGCAGCGTTTAGCGCATCTCGTCAGATTGACGATTTATAAAATCAACCATCGCCTTGGTCACAGGACTTGTTACTGAAGTGAGTTCTGCGTTGCTCCACACGTCATCTTGTAAAAGTTCGTGTGTCTCATCGCGCGCGACGATTCCGTACGCGAAGGCTAAGCGATAACGCTCCCGCTCTTTGGTATCTAATAGATCCCAGGCTCGACCAAGCTGATACAGCATTGAGGGTGAAGTCGGATCTAACTCATTCACTCTAACAATGCCCAAATCTGGAACCATTGGTGGCATTAGGAAGTCGCGAAACAATTTCGAATCGTCTCGTTGGTAGAATTCTCGTAATTTTCGCGCCTCGTCCAAATTTGATCCAACTAACTCCGCTTGAATCCTCTGCCAAGTCTCTAACTTCAGCGGAGGCTTGAATTTCCCCGCCACTGGAGCGCGATCATTATCGCGGGCGATCTCTGGAGCAAAGAGCTGGTGAAACAGGTTCTCTCCGTGCGCTAAGGCCAAAAATGCCCCGCTGATCACCTTAAGCTGCTCAGCGTGCATTGAACCCTTAGATCCGATGTTTGGATAAAGATTGCGCATGTAGAACTCTAGGTGATTTGCGATATCGGTTTCCGCAGGCGTTCCGGGAAGCGATAGGGTATGTTCGCGTTGTTCCGAATTCGGGATCTTCAAACCGACGCGTCCATAACCCACGTTGCATCCGATTGTGCGGAGCATGAATTCAGGGCCGACCAATTGTTCACGGTCAGCACGCTGCACAAACTGTGCGGCAAAATTATCGCTATCCTTTCCCGTTTGATGCACGAGCACCGAGAAGGCGATTGAGTCACTAATTTCAGCTGGAACTGTAGGAAACGCTTTAAGTAACTCCGACACGAGATAGTAGCCAAGGTACTGATGATCCGCGCCTTGCACCCCTGAAGCAGGTGCTCCATACAAGCGCGGCTCAGGCAACCGACCAACATCGTGGTAAAGTGCTCCGATCAGAAATAGTGAGCGGTAATCTGTAATGTTATCTTCAGCGCAGTGTCGTAGGGCGCTGAGTGAATCCATGTACAATATATGGCGACGATCGTGTCCCGGATGTCCCTGACTGGAGCAGCGTTGCAGGAGATCGACCGCGGTTGTCGTCAGCTCCTGCGCCGTGGTTAGTTCAGTTCGAAACCAGTCGTTAAGTCTAAGGGTTAAGGCTTCAGATGGAACGTAAGTTGAGCAAGAGCGAAAGGCTGCAGCAAACGCGTCGGCCACCGGTTTGGTTTCCGCTAGTAACTGATGCAACTGTGCGGAACTTCCGCTATCTATAAGATTTACTAGTCGCAATATAGTTGCTTCTCGCGACTGTGAAAGCGGAGCCGTTGCACGACGAAAATTCGGAGTCGCCTGATCTCCGGCGGCGCTAGTTGAGGGGCCATTACTCATACGAAACTCTTAAAAACGCATTGGATCGTAAGGTAGATTCGTGACGGCGGCTAAGCAAGTTGACCGCTCTGTGCCGCTTCTAGAAATGGGGAGGACTTATGGCAGAGTTTGAGGGGACAAGAACGGTTCGATCTCACTTCCCTGGACTCTAAAAATCTCCTGCCTGATCCCGGAATAGACATTGTTGTCGTCAAAAAGGAATTGTCTCCCTTGAACGGAAAATCCATTTTTTAGTGTTGTGATCGGATCTGAGTTTTCGAGCGCTTTAGTTGCAAGATATACAGCATAGTAGCCAAGATCCGCGTTTAGGTAAGGGGCTTTACCGTATTTATCCTTAAACTTTGCTTCAAAAACTGAATTGAAACTTTCACGTCTCGTAAAATAAAAGTCAGTAAATAGCGACAGATCAAAAAGATTATCTCGTCGCACAACATCCGCTATCGAGTTAGTCAAAATGGTCGCTTTGGTCATTCCTGATTCGGAAAGTTTCTTAAGAAGATTGGCCAGGCCGGCCGGTTGAGCGTCAATATATACGACATCAGGATTAAGTTTACGGAGTTTAAGTGCAATGTCGGCTGCGTTAGACATGTCTATGTCGGGGTACTCAATCGCGCCCAAAAAAGTGCGATCGTCAATAGAAAAGAGTGTTTCGAATTCTCGTGCCAAAGTTGCACCGAAGCCAGAGATATAGCGAACGATCACACCACGCTTCCAACCCTTGCTACGCACCAACGGTTCATAGACCTTAACCCAATTTCGTAGATCTCCATTCATAATGAAGTGGGTATCGCTGAGCACGACATCGTCGTTAAAAAGTGATTCGCAAGAAAGTAATGGAATATGGTCTCGTTCAACCTGCTTGACGAAGCTGTTAGCCCACCAGGTGCCACCGATTATAGCTGACACTTTATCGATATTTCTGAGTTTGGTGTAGGCAGTAACAGAGTTTTTTGCGATTGACTGATCATCTTCGATTTTAAGATCAACAACGATGCCTGCTTTCATCAATTCATCACTGGCAAGCTTGGCACCCTCGAGAACAGCGGAGCCGTAATTGGCTGCAAATGAACTTAATGATCCGACGAAACCGAGTTTAATTGGGCTCGCAGCTTGGGGTTTAGCAATAAGTTCGGCTGGCGAAAATGAAAAAAGAATTAGTAGGCTGAATATTATGCGCCGCATTTCGCGCAATTTTACCGGTCGTCCCTAACTTTGCAAGATGTAGGATTACCTTGAGCTCCCGTCTGGACTCATAGAGATAAACTGGGACAGCAGGAGCTCTCCCTCTTTTCGTGCGATTTCTTTAGTCGCTTGGCGCTGAACGTTTACTTCGATTGAGCCTTCTCGCTCATTAACGACAAGTCTCAATGTTTTTGTAGCGACTGGAAAGAGTCCAAACAGTGAAGCCCAGCGCCGCTCATACCACTCCATAGACACCGAAATCTCGGTGATGGTGCGGCGCCTATCGAGCAGGAATTCCCGTGGATTAGTTGCCCCGTGCGAATCACTGCGGTTGAGTTTAAAAACGATCGCTTTATTTCCTTCAAACCTCGCAAAGCGTGAGGTGATGGCAAATCGTCCGTTCTCTTCAACCCCGTTCTCTTTAAGGGAGTCCGGTTCCGTGTCTCGGATCGTGTACGTGATGCTTAAAAGTTCGCGATCTCCAATCGTCGACTGGGTGCCACCACAGAGATTAGAGAGTTCATTTTTAATCAGGATTTCATCTGGAATCAGTCCTATTAAGATCTCAAGGATGTCCTTTAAATTCCGCGATGTTTCCCAACTTTCATTTGCTTTATAAGTGTAACCCCACGGCAAAAAGCTAAAACTCTCGATCTCTTTACGGTTTTCCGAGGTGTTGGAATCAGATCGCATTAGTATTATTTAGCATCGATAGGTATGTGTACGCACCTATCTCCCTTCAATCCCTGACTAAAATACTTGTATTCCGCAAAATCTAGAGTCCGCGTGCGATAGACCCATGGTTGATAATTCGTTGGACAGCGTAACCCGATGCTCGGAGTGCGCCTCTCAATATTTTGGCCGGAAACGATCTCATGCTTACCGTAGCCGTAGTAGATGCCCTCGCTGAATCCCGTATCAGGTTATCATCTGAGATCAACCGCACATTTTCACAGCCCGGCTCAGATTTTCACCTCTTACCACGCATAAGCATCGTTCCACTCGCGTTGCAGGAATTAAAATTTCACGCTCGTCCTAATGTTGTAATCGTCGGGCCCGGTCTTATTGAGCGCGAAATTACAACTGTTGCCGCGATTCGAGCTCAGTTGCCTGAGGCGCGTATTCTTGCGTTGGTTCCCACGGAGCGAAATCGGATCGGTGCTATCGAGCACTTAATTAGACTCGGTGCGGATGATGTAGTTGATGCCCAGGCATCCGGACGTGAATTGTTGACGCGATTAGTTCTTTTAGCGCGACGCGTTGAGCGCAAGCAGTGCGGCAAGCTATTGCTTGTAGAGGGAGTAAAAGGCGGAGTAGGTGCAACCGCGATAGTCGCTGGATTTGCTGAGCTTCTTGCTAAGGAATCTAAGTCAGTCGTTGTAGTGGATGGAGACTGTGTTAATCGCGGGCTTAGCCGGTACCTACGCGCAAGGCCTCTAATTAACGAAAATCTTCAACTGATTCTCGACGGATTGCGTGCCAGCACTGCTGAATTCGTAGCGCAAGCAAAATGCGCCGTTGGTGTATCCAATTTCGAGATCGGGTGCGTACCGCCGGTTACAGATGATGAGAAAATGCATAATCCGGACGGCGCATGGATTAGACATTTCATGTCTACGATCGAAGCGCTCGATGAGGCTTCTGATTACGTTATCGTTGATATCGCAAGATTCTCCGGCGCTCTTCGTGAAACGTTATACAGGGCCGCAGACGGTGTGGTTTTCGTAGCGAGTCAAGATCCGGCGTGTTTGCCAGCGCTAATAGATCGAGTGAAATCTGCGAAAGGAATTTTAAGTCCTGAAACTCCGATCGTTGTGGTCAGAAACGAACGAGAACGTGACGGTATTTCGAGTGGTGTTTGGCAGCGAGAGCTTCAGCGAATCTCCGATGTCGAAAACGTTAATATCGCACAGCGCGCAATCCCGTATTCCTCTGCTGCAAGCCGTTGGCCGGTTTCGGGGTTTACAATCGCTTCGCTAGGAACGAAGCAGTTGGTTGAAGCTCTTGAAGCAGCGCTGGCATCAGTGACGGGAGAGGGCTCTTTAGCTAGCCGAAGTTCTGAGTGGCGAGCAGTAATCACACAAGCAAATTCCACGATTAAAACATTTATCGCCCGTTTACGTCCTTCTCCGAAAGGACTTCGAGATAATCCGGAGCTCGATGTAGCGAAGACTCTTCCGCCCCCTGAGCCACAGTCGCCGATTTCAGCGGTGCCACAATTAGATTTTTTCGTAAGCGCTCCGAATTTTAGTTCCGATGAAAAGCTCGCGGCTTCATCGCCTAAGTTTGAAGTGTCAGCGAAAGAAGATCTGTTGGTATCCCCAGCAAGATTGACAGCAGCGTAAAAATTTAGAGGAGAAAATAGTTATGATGTTAATTAGAAAAATCAAACGTAAAGACAGCGGATTGACCCTTTTGGAATACTGCGCAGGGGCGGCAGTTCTCGCTGCTGCGGTATTCGTAGCGTTTCAGGCTCTTGGTGGCTCCCTAAACACAGCGATGGGAAACATCGGAAACTGGGCTGTTGAGCGCACCGCGGACATCGACGGCAATGCTGGAAACGGAAACTAATAGGTAATCAGTTACGATTTGGAAGTGAATGACATGGCGACACGAGTGAGTTCTAAAGTTAGGAATCGCGATCGATCAGGATTGATCGCATCTGCGTTGTTGCTAGGCGCAATCGTGCTTGCCGTGTCGTTTCACTTTCGCCCGATTCAAAATGCGGCGAATGCTGCGCAACCTATGCCGGTAGTGGTTGGTGAATTCGATGTGGTTTCACTTCCCGTTCCGGTCGAGCCGGTTCCAGCCGGAAAGCGGGTAAAGGATATTCGTTTTCGTTTAGTATCGTTTCCGCGCCACCAAGTGCCGACCGGGGCGTTATCGGATTTGACGGAGATGCAGTACGCGTCCGCAGCAGCGGCGTTGCCAGCTAATTTGCCGCTCTTTCGAGAGAACTTCATTATCGGTGGCGCAGGCGGAATCAACCCAGTTATTGAGAGTATTCCTCCAGGAATGCGAGCTATGACCGTGCGAGTCGACGCGACCACAGCGGTTGAGGGCTGGGCTGGCTCCGGATCTGTAGTGGATGTTTTGTTAGTGGAAAAGGATCGCACAGCGGTCGTTGCAGAGAAGGTAAGGGTACTTTCAGCTGAGCGCTCCGTATCTCCGGTCGAAGGTGCAGCGGCTCCTTCAGTGCCCACTACAGTTACTCTGCTAGTAACCCAGGAGCAGTGCTTGGCAATTAACACCGCGATTCCACGTGGGAAAATCGCATTTGCGCTGCGCTCCGTTCGCGATGAAGAGCGCTGGAACGATACCATCTTTACTGCGGAGAACCTTAAGAGCCTCAACACCGACGAACAGAAGGCTCAAATAAATGGGTTTGTTTCAATTAAGGGTGCGGAAGGAAACGCTAATTTCGCCCTAACCGATGGGCGATGGACCAAAACCTCAATCGTTCCACAGGGGTTTATCAAACAGGTCGATGCTCCCGAGGTCGCCAAATCCGAAGCGAAAGGCGTTCAATAATATGCGCAAGTCGGCCAACAATACCCTCCAACTTCTTCCAAGTCCGACTGGAAATAGCGGGCATACCGCCGCACACTCTGGTACTCTTACGCCTATCCTCGTTCACGTTTTGGGGGAAGTGCAGCGTGAGTTAGGTTTGCAGGGTGCGGAGGCTACAGCAGGACAAAAGGAGTCCGTAGACCGAGCCAGATTAGTAGACGATGTAGCGGAAAGAGTCGGATTAGAGCTGACTAGGTTTGAACGAGATGAGATATTAAAGTTTCTCGAGCAGGACGATAGACCGTTCGGTGTGTTACAGGAGTTAGTAGATGACCCAGAAATCTCAGACATCATCATTACGAATTTTGCGAAGGTTGCTGTGCAGCAGGGGCGGCGCAACTACACGACCGGGATCCGGTGGCCGTCAGCCTCGGCATATGAAGCCTTCATTGAGCGGTTACTTCACCGAGCGGGCTCTGTCTTCTCGACCAAAAAACCTATCGCGGATGGTTCGATTGGTGGGTTCGCCCGAATCCATGCGGTGCATAGTGCACTCTGCGAATCGGGACCGTACGTCACCATCAGACTTAATCGTTTTGCCTCGGTCACGGTCGAAGACTTAAGCAATCGGGGGTTAGCTCCTCGCACAGTTTTAAAATACCTAGAAAAAACGCTCGTTGGCGGCAATACCGTCATGATCGTAGGAGAAGTCGGTACCGGCAAAACAACTCTGGCGCGCGCACTTGCCTCAGCGATTCCAGAGAACGAATCGATCTTGGTGATCGAGGACACATCGGAAATTAAATTAGTTCATCCACACGTTCGGTACCTAACTACACGCGAAGCCAATATAGACGGAGTGGGTCGAGTAACTCCAAGTGAATGTATTCGCGCCGGTATGCGAATGGCGATGAATAGAATTGTGTTCGGTGAAATCCGGGATGCGGAGGCTGCCGAGGCGTTCATCGATGTTTGTGCATCGGGTCACCCGGGGCTTTCTACGATCCACGCCCGTAGTGGCGCTGAAGCGCTAGGACGTTTGGAATTATTTCTGGGGCGTGCGCAACGCGGAGCTGGTCGAGACATCCTCGCAGAGCAGATCGCTACAGCGCTACAAATAATCGTTTTCGTAAACATCTGCTCAGAGACTGGCCGTCGTCGCATAATGGAGGTTCGAGAAATCGGAGCAGTTGCAGACGGCGTTGTCCGTCAGCGGGAGATCTTTCGGTATCGCGTGCAGAACGGCGCTCCTACTTGGCAAATCATGAACAGAGTGAGCACGTTTCGCGATGTGCTCGAATCCGGCAAAGACGCGGTTCGGCTCTCTGCACTACCCGCAATCTTAGAGCTTGATTCCGCACAAGAATTTAACGAGGCACAGAACTAAGAAGGACGGCATTACGCACGGAGTGTTGATCGATGGAGCTTCAGCTTTTAGGACGCAGACGATACGAGCAGCTAGCTGAGCTGTTGGTTGGTCATGCGCGTAAGCTGCCGCGCAACAAAATTCGTTCAAAGAAGCATCGTTCTACTTCGCGGTTTTCAGCCATTGAAGGGTTCGAGCGGGATTATCCAGCTTTCTTAATCGCCCTTGCGGCTTCGATTCGTACTGGACTTGACCCTTTGTCCGCTATGGTGGGACTAAAAGATCTTTTCCCTGCAACATCATCGCTTGGCCGAGAGTTAGTAACGGTAGCGTCCGTAATCGAGGCAGGCGACACAGAAGATGCGGCGATTGCAGCGTTTGGAGCAGAGATCGCTCACCCAGATTTGCCGTTATTTCGAAGCGCATTTTTACTGGCGCGTCGAGAGGGATCGTCGCTAGGAGATTGTCTCGAGCGATTAGCCTCCGTAACCCGCGCCAGACAGTCGTTTCGTCGTAAGACTAAAGCGGCGGTTGCGATGCAGAGACTATCTGCGTTTGGTATCGCAGCGTGTGCCGTCTTGATCGGGATTATGCAAGCCACAGCTAACTTTGAAGCGATGAAGCTAGCGTTTAGTCATCCTGTTGGAAGTCGCTTGTTAGTAGTCGGCGCTTTGTTGGTAGCGCTTGGGCTTTCTTGGATGCTGCACATTACGAGGTCACGAGTATGATCGATTCCGTTCTTACGCTCGGATTCATCGCTGCTCTGTGCGCCGCTGCTGCATGGCAGTATCTCGGTAGTAAACGGCGCTCGCAGAGCCAAGTCGTCGAGCAGCTTTTTGCGGAAGCTGAAATGCCGGAGCGAAACGATCAAGTTGTTGCTGGTTTAGAGCAGTTTGACTTTTCAACCCAGTCCGCAGCTCTTGGCCTGATAAAGCCCGGAGCGAGACGCGCCTTTGAACGCAAAATAAGCTTCTATCCATTCATCGGCGCGCTATCTGGGATAGCGATTCGTTTTATGGTTTTTCCATTAGAAAGTCCGGTCAGCGTAACGGTTGCATTCACCATTTTTGGGCTCGCTATCGGGTATCTCGTGGGGCAATCAGCTATGCGAGGACAGGCGCACCGATGGGAGCGTCGCTGTCAATTCTGCTTGCCGCTTACGATGGAGCGGCTCGTGATGGGAGTGCAGGCAGGACTAGATTTAATCGCAGCTTTGTCTGTAATCCTTAAAGACGAACGCGATTCGCCGACCGATGATCCGGTGCTTGAGTTACTCTCGGTGGTTATGAAACTCACCGAGTCAGGTTTACCGTTTGAACAAGCACTAAAGGAGGTCGGTTCGCGAGTGCCATTAACGGCCATTCGTCACGCCTTTACCCATCTTGCGATCGCGCATCGAGAAGGCGGAGAGCTTGTCATGCCGCTAAAGGAGCTTAGCGATGCAACCCAAAGCTTCTATCAGGAAACTATAGAGGAAGAGATTGCGCGTTTGCCGGTTAAGGCAACGTTGCCCTTGTTGTGTACGTTTGCGGGTCTAATTATTTTCTTCCTTACCAGTCCGTTGATCCAGGTGATCAGCATGACGTCTGGAGTTACGGCGGGGTTAAAGTGAAGCCTTGCGATGCAATTAATTCGATCCCTCTCGCGCAACGTGGCTCGATGTCGATTGTTTTTGTCGGGATGTTTCTACCGCTACTATTTTTCTTATTCACTTTGAGTCTTGATGTAGCGACGTATTACACCGATTCAGCGAAAGTGCAGGCCGCGCTCGATGAAACAGCGCTGTATGCTTATCGATTTTTACCCAACGTTGCAGCAGCCGAGGATGCTGCAAATGCGTATGCAGCGAGATTTAAAGGATTAAACGGATTATCCGTAGAGATTACCGACTCAGTCGTTTTACTAAGAGTCGAGCGTCGAACCCATCTTACCTTTGCGCGTCTAGTTGGAGTTACTGACGCTACATTACCGTTATCTGTGGTTAGTCGTGCGCGTGGTGCTCCGGTGGATGCAATGATCGTACTCGATACATCGAGCTCTGTTGCCCCGTTGTTTGGATCTTCACACTGGGGAGATGTCTCACTATGGCCGGCTGCTCAGTATTTCGATGACCTCGGGGGAGTTTCAGCACGCGCAAAGACCCAGCGGTGTTTTAATCCAGTATTCTCCGCGCTAAAGCGTACAGCGATCGATGCGTATCGTTTCCTGGGAGCCTCTTCAGTAAACTCGCTTGGGCTAGGTTTCTATACCGGAGATACAGCCTCTGAGATTACGTTTGCGCGAGCGGTAGCTCCACTTCCGCGACTACCAAGCGTACCGCCGGAAGTTTCGTTTGTTGGATTTGCGGACCCTTACGTAGGTCCTTCGCTGTGTGCCGCGGCGGCTGAGAGCGAATACAATGCGATTCAGTACAGATTCGGCGAGTCGTCGCAGGCATTCGTGCCACGCGGAGACTTTACCAATCGGCCGAATTTTCGGGTGCTAGCTAGCTCACGCTCGCTCGACCCTGATTATGCGCCGTACCTTCAGGGCGAAGAGCTAATCTGGAGTCAAGCTGCTAGTAGCGCCGCGGCTCAGAATTTTAATGCAGGGTTTCGAACGGCACTCTTAAGCATACTAGCGGGAGATAGAGCTTTGGGGCGCGGCGGGCTTAGCGGCAAGCCATCTCGAGTTCTTTTCTGGCTTGCGGCGCAACTTCCTACTGAGCAGGGAGTAGCATTTGGAAGTTCTGGCGACGCGGCGGTGCGTAGCGGGATTCAGAATAGCTTTGTGGGATTGCAGACAGCGCTGGGCGACACGGGTCTAACTGTTTTTTACGTGGTGATGCGAAATCCGTACACCGGATTTACGCCAAGCGAGTCCACGCTAGCTGCTTTGCAACAGGAGATGTTGCTCGCGGTGGCATCCGCTGGAATCCCTGCCGGGCGGGTGAATATCAAAGTACTCGGGGTTGAAGATCCTTCCGTCCTGACTGAGCAGCTCTCGCGTTGGATAGCGATTACGAACCGTACTTCGGTGGTGGCGTTATGAGTACGGCAAATAGTTTTCGCCGATTTCGAGCAGCCGATTGCGGTCTTGCTACTCTCGAAGCGGCGATGATTCTTATCGCCATTACGACCGTCAGCCTAGGTGCCCTTGCGTTAGTTGATTATCTTAACCGAACCGATGCTGCGTATCGAAGTATCGATCGTCATATTCATAATTCAAATGTGAAAGCGACGAAAATTGTCAGAAATCCCAACACAGGTGGATTCTCTCTAGAAGTTGATGAGGCGGCGATTCGCGTATTTATAGATCGCATTGCGGAGCAAGCGATCGGCTCTAGCATTGAAGCGGCGTACGCGGTTGCTGATATCGACGAACATTCCGGAGCATTGTTAGGACTTCGCCCGCCATCATACAGAACGGTTCGCGGAGAGGCGCGGCCGCGTGAATCCGCGGGATGTCCCGGAGTAGAATCTGAGCTAATGCGATTTGCGGGAAATGCCGGAGTGCCGTCGATTTTAGCCGTTCCGGATGCGGGAACCTCGCAGACTCCGTTTCTTACAATCGCGGTGGTAGTGATCGCTCGCTCAGAGATCGATTTTACGGACGCACCTATCACCGGACCGGCGATATCATTATGGGGAATGACTCCGCGGATTACCCTCTGCTCCATAGCGCCGCTGCGCGGCGAAGTTTCATCGGATGAAGGATAAGGCAAAACCTGTAGGTACTAAATATGGACAACGAACTTAAGACCCAACAACTAATTCAGGATATGCCCGCTGCCAGAAAAGCGGTGCGATTGGTGTGGGATGAGGTGCGACGATACGGTGGTACCGAAGCTGAAATTACAATCTCATCAGCGATCGTCGTTTACAAATTCTGTTCTCACGATGGGCGTTGCGGTGAAGGGAGTGTGAATGCCCGGTATGCATCAGCGATTACCAGCGCACTAATGGAATCATTTCGCTTAACGTTCGGTCTCGATGCGGTTGATGTAGTGGGAGTAGGGAATGGAGTATTTCGTTTGTCGTTAGCGAAACGCGAAGAAATTGCAACGGTTACCCCGATGCTCTCGTTAGTAAAATCAAATGATGGGATCGATAAATCTGGAGTCAGCGATGATGCACTAGCTCACACGATGTTACCGACGATTTTGGTAGTTGAAGACAATCCCACGTTCTCAAAAGTATTGGTGAGATTTCTGGGTCGCCAAGGTTTTGTCGTAACGGTGTGTGGAGACGGGCGCGAAGCGATCGAGAAATTAGAATCCGGATTCGTGCCGGATTTAATCATGAGCGATCTTCATATGCCGCATCTAAATGGTGATGAACTTGCGTCAAAAGTGCGAAGCATCGCGGCTCTGGAGCACACGCCACTGTTGTTGCTTACCTCTGATAGATCAATAGAGACCGAGCTTAAGGCGCTAGAGATCGGCGTCGATCTGTTTCTATCCAAGAGTGAAGATCCACGTCTGATCGCTGCGTATGCGAAGCGATTGTTAAAGCGCGCTGCAGCTCCAGTTGTGCCCCAACAATTACCGGAGAAAGCCGCTGCATGTTAGTTTTCGTAGGACTCTATGGTGCGCTGTTGTGTCTCGGTGCTTTTTTAGCGCTAGGACTTTGGTTGTATGCGGCAGCTGCCTTTGGGATTTTTTGTTGGGCGCAGTTGATTCGTTCGCGAGCCCGTTCTCGTGTGCTTAGTTTCGTTGGGTACTCGAAGTCCAAGTCTTTTCAATCAATGCTGCCTACCGAAGCGCAGCTTTACGAAGGCCTTCTTGAGTCACATGAACTTCTTAAGGTGCGGGAGTGGGAGCGCGACGTTTCAACCCAGATCGCTCGGCCAATTGAGGATCATCCGCTAATAAAAGAGTTAACTGAGACGAATGATTTGCGAAAGTTCTCCACCGTTGAATTATATCAGCGCGTCTTAACGATCGTTGCTGGTTTTACCCGAGCGCAAGCAGCCGGCGTAATCTTTAAAACCGCCGAAGGAGCTAATATTACCGCGTACGGTGTTGCAGGGCGAAGATTCGAGCGTCACCTGCGATCGTTGGGCGAAGAATTTTGGCGTGGCAATACCGCTGTTTTGGGGCTACACGACTCATTTGCAAAAAATGCTGTCTGGGGAGGGGCTGGATCTTTTGGTCATAGATTCTCACTTGCGTTACCGATGACGGCGATAAGTGGCTTCGACAGCTCGGTTTTGTGGCTCGGGTACGCACACGGGTCTCAGCCCAACTCCGTCGAGCGCGCCGCCGCTGAGCGCCTTGTGCAAGCAGTTTCTGAGGCTTTGGTAAAGGCGAACACATTGGCGACTTTGGACAATAGAGCTTCAACCGCAGAGGTTGAAAAGCAACACGCCGATAAAATGCTAGCTCACATTTCACACGATATCCGCACACCACTCGCGAACGTGAAAGGTATACTGCATCTTTTGTCTTCCCCCTCATCAGATTCTGTAAGCGAAGTACCGGAGCTGACGAGGGTGGCGCTTCAAAACTGTGATGAGTTAGGGGAGCTCATTGGGGATGTTATTGATTTTACCCGTGGTCGCACAGGACAACTGGCGAGTCGAAAATCATCGATCGAGTTAGCAGAGATGTGCAAAACGATCGTATCAGCCTTTTCGGTTGCAGCGAGACAGCGGGGCTTAACGTTGGACGTTCATGCGGATGGTCCAGTATTAATAAACGGAGATTCAGGGCATATTAAGCGCGCGATAAGTAATCTTATTAGTAATGCTCTAAAATACACGACACACGGCGGAGTAACGGTACGGCTTGATACAAGAGGCACGACCTCACGACTAGAGGTATCAGACACCGGGCTTGGAATGACTCCAGAGCAACTAAGCAAAGTATTCACCCCGTTTTCTAGGTTTCATGTTGATCGTGCGGAGGGCATCGGCTTAGGGCTCGCTATCACTAAGTTATTCGTCGAAGAGCACGGGGGCAAAATATCGGTGGAGTCCACCCCGAGCGTTGGCACTATTTTTACAGTGCTTCTCCCGCTTCAATCGAGTCAGGCAGGAGCCGTTTTAATTGAAACGCAGAGTATATCGAACGCAGTACCGCGTATTCTGCTGGTTGATGATGATATCGATGTAGGGGCTTCTCTAGCCCGACTTCTGCGCCAAGGTGGATGCGATGTTGATTGTATAAACACTGTAGACGCAGCTAGGGCAGCGATTGCCTCTGGAGTCTACGATGTAGTTGTTACCGATCTCTCGATGCCCGGCGGTGGCGGGCGTGCAGTTCTTGATTGTACTCAAGCTCTGGGTGTTGATGCTCCCGCTTTATTTGTTCTTACCGGCGAGTTTAATTCAGATTTAGTTATCGCACTAAAAGCTCGTGGGGCGCTGGATGTATTTGAGAAGCCGATCGACCACACCGTTCTTCTATCGGAAATTCGTGCAGTTCTTCAAAGTAGAAAGAATAGAACCCCTCGCCTAAACCAGCAGGCGTCTCGATAGGGCAGTACGGCGGGCAACGGCTGAGTTTAGAAAATTTCCCCATAGTGCTACATTCGCCGCCGAAACTTCTCGCCGGTCGTCCTCTGTATGTTCGAGTTTTCGTTCTTCCGTAGTCTGTCAGCGCAGCGCAAGGCGTTATTGTCTTCTACTGCCCAAGCACCGCTTGAATTCGCACCGGAGTTAGTACGGAGTTTTGAACATTTAGAATCCCCGGATTCCGGTGATTTTAGTCCGCCTAAGACCCGATACGGAGTGATGTGGATCGGCGTTAAGGCTGTAAAGAACATTCTATGGCGCTCCGTTGCTTGGCGTATCGTGTCAGCGTTGGTCGTCCTAGTGGGTGTAATCGTTTCGATCCGGATCGTTGAGCCGGACCAGAAATTTCACATCGCCATCCTGTTCGGCATCGCATTTTTCTTAAGTAAATGTATCGATGGAGTGATTGATTATTTTGACTCATTACGTCGGGCACAAATAAATCGCGCTGTTCAAGCCGAATTGATGCGCTTAGTGAATCGCAAATTATCTGATGTCGATCCGGATAGTCTCAGGGCCTTTACTAAAGGTGAACTGAAGACGCTTGTTAGCTCTGATGTAGAAGCTGTTGAGGATTTCATTACCGCTGCTGTGCAAGTACTGATGCCGACGGTTGTAATCCTGTTAACTTTGGGTCCAGCGATAATTTGGATTTCCGGAGCCTCAGGGGTAGTGGCGCTCGTGACTGCCATGATGTGTATCCCGTTGGCGGTTGTTGCTGCTCGTGGAATGGAGTTTTTTCAACTTCGCGCACAGGGACAGCAAGATAAGCTTGCTAGTACGATCGGGGAATGGGTTCGCAACATTCGCTTGGTGCGGTTCCTAGGTTGGAACGACTATTTCCTGCGTAAAACCGACGCAATCATGCAGCGCTTTACACTTTTTTTCGGAGGACGACATGCCCTGGCGTGTCTCTTGTACGGAGTTACGACCTCCTGGTGGATGGTCCCAATTTTATCGATGCTTTTTTTTGCGCAGTATACCGGCAGAGATCTTTCTCTAATTCAATTATTCTCCAGCGTCTGGATGCTTGATCATTTGGTGCAATACCTAACCCATATGAATCATGCGCTGTCTATGTATGGTGCCGGGGTCGCTAGTGCGGAGCGCCTTAGACGACTGTGGGATGCGAAATCCTTAAGTCGCTTGCTTGTGGATGCTGAGACCAAGATACCACCATCAGCTACCGTACCTGTCACTATTTCGCTTCAGAACGTAGCTCTAAGTATCGACCACAAGGAGCTGCTAACTAATATTTCGATTGATCTCGATCTTGCAAAGCGCACAGCGATAGTAGGTAGCGTCGGATCCGGTAAGTCGCTGTTACTAGAAATTTTGGTGGGTGAGCGTCCCCCGAGTGATGGTAGTGTGTTGGTTAGCTTCGCCGATCCGGCTGGCGATCGTACTGACAAAGTTGTTTTGTGGGGCAAACAAGCCTACTCCATCTTTCGCGGCGGCATCGCCTATGCACCGCAGCAACCGTATCTCTCGAATACTCTTTTGCGAAGCAACATCGACCTAGGCGCGCGTGATGGAGAGATTGCTAGTGCGGAAGTGCGTAGCGCCGCGCGCCGCGCGCAGCTCGATATCGATATCGCTTCGTTCTCTCGTGGGCTCGACGAAGAAGTCGGTGAAACCGGAATTAATTTATCCGGTGGTCAAAAGCAGCGCGTGAGTCTTGCTCGAGCGTTCTTGTCTAATCGGTCTGTTTTGTTGCTGGATGATCCGCTTTCCGCGGTTGATGCTGATACTGAGCAGGCTCTGATGCGTGAGATAATTGAGAGTCGGGCTGGATTAGTGCTTGTATCCCACAGGCTTAACGAACTTAGTCAGTGTGACAGAGTTCTGGTGATGGAAGCTGGTAGAATTGTTGAGGACGGATCTCCGTCGGATTTATCGAGCAATCCCGATAGTCGTTTTAGTCTGTTACTCGCTGCTGGAGACCTTACGTAGACATAATATGAGCGCTGAGACCGGAAATTTTATCGATACTGAAAAGGCTCGTGCCAGTGACGATTCTGCGCGCGTCCTGTTTCGTTTCTTGCGGGAAGTTCCGGCGTTGCCTGCGCTGCTTGTCCCTTCAATGATTCTGGCGTTTGCATCAACCGGCGGACAGCAAGTCTTTGCATGGCTTAGCGGAGAGCTAACGCAATGTAGTTCTCTTTCAGCCTGTGTGATTACGCTGCCTGTTGCCGTCCCGTTTATCGGTAATTCGATGAATTTTGCGTTAGTGACGCTGACCCTGTTTGCCGCTGCGCTCATGGCTTTAAGGGTGATTGGCTGGATCATTTTTGAAGTTGGCGGACAGTTTGCATGCTTAGGACTCTTTTCGCGAATGATGCGGCAGCTGACCGAAACGCGAACTACTTTCTTCGATGAGCAGCCATCAGGGCGCATAATCAATCGAACGGTTCGTGATTTTGATCAGCTGCGCTTTATGGGTCCGATACGGATCGGGGATGCATTAAATGCGTTGGTGGAATTACTCGTAATCGGGGTCGTTATTGGATTCGCGCATCCGCTCGCCGGACTCGTGGTTGTGCCAACACTCCTTGTTTTTCTCTACATACAAAGAAACATCGCGCCGATGCTTCAGTTCTGCATCGTGCAGCGCTCAATTCGGTTCGGAGAAGTACTTCATCGAGAAACCGATGCTATCGAGGGTATCCGAACCTTTCTGCTTTATGGACAACACAAGACGCTATTTGGACGTTTAAAGCGGGCGATGATTGAATTTTCCCAAATTCATGTTCTGCGGGCAAAAATTGAAGCATGGGGCAGATTTTGGTCCGTCCTCGCGTCTGGATTGTGCAGTTTTATAGCGCTAGGTGCTGTGGCTTACGGGCTCGATCGAGGAACGCTCTCTGTTACGTTTGCGGCTGTCGTTATGACAGCGATCTTTAGACTCGCAGGCGTTTTTGGGTGGCTTACCTGGAGCTTAGGTTATCTGTTTGAAAGTGCCGGACATGGGCGAAGAATATTTGAGTACCTCGATTTGCCGCGCGAGGATAAACAGGAACGCGCATCGGAATCTGGGATTACGAGCACCGATACCGCCGCGTTGAAATCTGAAGGTGATCCACTGGTTGGTGATCTTACATTCGACAACTACACGATGAGTTACCGAGAGGATTCACCGGTAATTCTTTCCGGGCTATCGGTAAATATTCCTCAAGGGATGCACGTGGGGCTTATCGGAAGAACTGGAGCCGGCAAATCAAGCTTAGTGCAGGCGCTTTTTCGCATGGTGTATGTGAGATCTGGAGACATTCGAGTTGGTGGTACGTCGATATTCGCGATCGATGTAGATCGTGCGCGCAAGTCCTTTGCGGTGATGCCACAGGATCCGTATCTGTTTGCTGGAACTATCAGAGAGAATCTCGATCCGATGCAGATCTATACAGACGAGTTGCTGCAAACAACTCTAGCTGAATCTCAGCTTTCGTTTGCGCTCGATCATCGAGTGGCTGAAGCAGGGGCGAATCTTTCCCTTGGGCAGCGGCAGCTTGTCGGCTTGGCACGTGTGCTCTTAAGTGACGCGCCCATCGTAGTTATGGATGAGCCGACCAGTAGCGTTGATTCCATCACTGATGGGATTATTCAGCAGATGCTTAGAAGCAAACTTCGTGGGAAAACGGTGATCACGGTAGCGCATCGTTTAGGTACCTTGGCCTCGAGCGATCTTATTGTGCAGCTTGATGAGGGGCGGGTTAAACGAGTTGGCTCACCAAAGCAACTCCTACCTACTGTTTCTGCAGAGCTAAACGAGCTGATAGTTTCATAGTCTGAGATCGCCAGGTGAGGCGATTTTGTGTGGTTTTCGTGACGAATGTGAACCGCGATGATTGATTTTCTTTGATGCCTTGAGAGAGACTAGTCTTTGCAATATTGAACTATTTTTCGGCTAATGAATGTTTGACTCCCTACACCCCGTTCACTACATCCCGGTTCTTACTACGTTGCTATCTGCGATATTTTTATTTGTTTTGTTAAAGCGGTATTCAGCTCGCCGCAGTGGCCCGCATCTTTTATGGTGGGCTGCTGGGATATTTACGTACGGTTGTGGAACGGCGTTGGAGGCAACCATAACGTTGCACGGCAACACTCCCTTACTTAACCAACTTTGGTACGTGTTTGGCGCAATTTTAGGGGGTTATCCCTTGGCGCAAGGATCGGTG
>JBGSNS010000326.1:0-1820 GCA_041739515.1 Bdellovibrionota bacterium | reverse complement strand
AATCAATTCCAATGAGGGACGAGGTGTTGCAATGATTATTTTAGCGTTTTCATAACTACTTCTAATGAGTTCGCTTGCTGTAATAGCTGCTTTATTACCAAGGTCAATTAAGTAGTAAACATCTGAATTTGAATGTTTTTCTTGATTATCCAAGAAGTTTTTATAAGTGATAACATCAACAGAAGTGCTCAAGCCTCCTAAATCATTGAAAAGCAAACTAAACTGAGTCTGCTGCTCTCGAAGCTTTACTACAAGGGTGCTTTTACGAAAATTTGTATTAGATGTGATTGTTTGAGCTACCACTCGGCTTTGTCCTGTACCGATAGCCATACTCAATAACCCAATATTGCGCCCAGATTGCAAAGCTTTAGAGAGCGCTTCAACGGCAGCTTGCTGGTGATCTCGGAGCATAGTTGGTTCTCGGTTTTGGTGTTCAACAGTACTTGAACTTCTCATTTCAACGTCCATATTTTTAATTATTAGGTGTTAGAGCTATCAATTAACTGCTTTAGCTTTTCAATATCCATAGCTGGTTTTTCTGTATGAAGCATAGCGTGACAGTTAGGGCAAACGGGAATAAGGTCGTTAATGGGGTCAACTTGATAACTTTTACCGATAATTGCGATATCAACCTTATGGTGCACATGAATAAAGCCTTTACCAATTTTGCCATAGGTCTTTTCAAAATCAAAATCACACACTTGGCAGATTGCACCAAACTTTGCCATACAAGCCGTTCTGGCTTTTGGGTCTCGTTCATAGGTATTAATGGTAACTTGCTTTAGAGCGCCTTCACTGAAGCCTGCTAGGTGCCTATGGACTTCCTCAGGGTAGATAATCTCTGTCACTGATAACGCCAGTTTGGTCCTATATAAGTCCACCAGCTCTCTAACTTCTAAGTGTTTAGCCTTGGACTCAGCCCAGCGATATTCAAGGTGCTGCTCAATTGATTTTATCACTTGATCGAATTTAGCAGGAGAAAGACCTTTATAGAATCGTGCCAGGAAGATGTCATAAGACAAGGTACTCATTGCACGCTTATATACTTTCCCTTCACTAAATGCGATAAAATTGCGCATATAGTTAGTTGCAGATGTTTGATTCATATCTAATGAGCCAACCAGTTGATCTAATGCTTCATCTATAGAAATACGCTTTGAAGCAAACAAGTTGCCTAAGTCGTAAACCTTCTCCAGTTGAGCTGATGTGATCTCTTTGTTCATCATTAAAGGCCTTTTAATTTCGAGCTCGTTGCGGTTAGCAGTATATCTATGGAGTAAGGTCTAACTCCTCGATGAAATCTGCTAAATATGGTGCATTTTTACTTGGTAAAATATGCTGAATAGCTGCCGCACTAAAAGCGCTCTTACGATTACAGAGATTTTTTAACCTTTCCTTAGCTTTAGTTATGCCAGTACGATACTCATCATTTAAATCAGCATCATTCAGACTGGATGTTAATTTAAGAAGCATTAGATTGGTTTGAACATCTTTAATGACTTGTAATCGGTGAGGTGTGATTGTTTCATGATCAAGGTTCAATAAGATCTTAGAGACTCTAACCTTTTCAAAACCAATAGGGTTTTCATCATAGGTTACAGCAGATGAAGTTTGACCTGTTTCAATCTCAAAGGATAAAAGTTTTACATCTTCTATAGAGCAAGGATCTAAAATTAAGTGATGAGTATAATCACAAGGTGCATCTATACCCCAGCAACGCATTGACTCATCGACGATGGGGAAGTAATCCACTTTACCTCCCTCATCCCTTGCTCGGTTTGCAAAGATACATGAATAGCGATAATTACTTATGTCGTAAG
>JBGSNS010000308.1:0-8446 GCA_041739515.1 Bdellovibrionota bacterium | reverse complement strand
ATGTCGATTGGGCGGGCGTTCGACGAACTCACCGCGCGCGAACTCGCCACCGTCGAGAAACTGGGCCGTGAGAAGGTGCTCACGTTCACCGACTCTCCGCGTAACCTCATCGAACGCAGCAAAGCCGCGCTCCGCAGCCCGATGCGCGGCTCTCACGCTGTCCGCTTCAAACAGGCCCGACCGCCGATGTTGCTCGCTGGCGAAACGGCGCTTGCTGAACTCACCAACCTCGCGACGCGTGCACTGCCGACCTACGCCATTGATGCCAACGAATGGCAGCAGTTCTTTCAACACCACGGCATTGAGGACTTCCAGTATGAGTATGAAGCTGAGGCGATCATTGAGACCTGGCGCTACGATCCAGCTGTTCTGAGTCTCGGCAATACCGTTGATTCGCTCTCGCTCTACGCGCGGTATTGGGACGATGCGGATGAGCGCGTGGCGCAAGCCGCGCACGCGATGCTGGAGAGCCGGGTATGGTAACCGGCCTTGATACTTTCTGCCGGTCACTCAAGCCTTAGACGTCTCTGTACGGCGAGCCGCTGCGCGGAGGGCGTACGACGTTGTCCTAGGGTGTTGGAATCAAGCGTATAATGTCACCATCCTTGGGCTTGCGTGGTTTCTTACCCCAAGTGTTCTCAATCTTGCCCCCATCAGCCAGCGAAACGCAGATGTCTCGAATGTGCATCTCGCGAAGCATGTAAGCCTGCAACAGACCCTCAACTACCTTGTCAAACCTATAGGCACCGTCGCGCTTTAAGGTGTCTAATAGGTCGCGAGTAGCATCCCGTTTATTCCGCTCCACCGCGCGGTCCATCTCGTCTTCCTTGATCTCTGCGCTAAGGCCTTGGAACAAGCTGTTTTCGCCTGTGCGAGTGGCTTCGCGGCGGTCTCTGGCATGTGCGCGGTTTTTCGCATGCTCGCGCAGGCCCCTTGCTTCCGTGTCCCGAAACGTCTTGAGGCCCTGAGGGCTCTTGGTGCCGTACACCAAAAAAAAGTGCGTGCTTTCCTCGGCTGATTTGTCGATCCGTGTTGAGAGGACAAACGGAAACCCGCCGGCATCTTTGAGCGCCTCACGAAACAACTTTTCAGCGCCAAGGCCGGGCGACAACAGTGGGTCAAGGCGGTCCCGCCAACCCGGTCCGCCAAGTATGCGCTCAAATGAGGCAACTGTGGGTGGGTCATCGCTCTGCACAAATCGCGATACGAAGGCGTACATGAAGTTGATGAGCACCTCGACCTTAGGGCGGTTGAAAAGGCTTCTGATGTTCTCGAAACCGAACCCGGTCCAGCCTGTGGGATCGATGAAAATAAGGGGGAATGAGTTGCCAATAAGAGCATTGATGCGTGGTGTCCGTCGTCAGGTATTTTGAGACAGATTGCTGCCTGACTTAAGGAGGGTCTGGCGCATCTGGGTTTGAGTTAAGCAGCAGACTCGGCGTGCTGCAAGCGCCTGAGTTTCATCGTCCTCCTTTTGATTTTCTCACGTTCGAGCAGGATGGTCTGCCCTCGGCCGGTGTAGACATCGGCCGGGGTGAGGTTTTTCAGGCTCTCGTGATAGCGCTGATGGTTGTAGTGGCCGACGAACGCGTCGATCTGCGCTTCAAGGTCTCCGGGCAGGAAGTAATTCTCCAGCAGAATCCGGTTCTTCAGAGTCTGGTGCCAGCGTTCGATCTTGCCCTGCGTCTGAGGGTGATAGGGCGCGCCGCGCGTGTGCTTCATGCCTTTGTCGGCGAGATATTCGGCGAGGTCGCCAGAGATGTAGGATGGTCCGTTGTCTGACAGCAGGCGTGGGCGGTGAACGACGTTGGCGGTTTCGAGCCCCGAAGCGTCGAGCGCCAGGTCGAGCGTGTCCAGCACATCACTCGCCGCCATGCCCGTGCAGAGCTTCCAGGCGATGATGTAGCGGGAGAAGTCATCGAGCACCGTGGAGAGATAGAACCAGCCCCAGCCGATGACCTTCAGATAGGTGAAGTCCGTCTGCCAGAGCTGGTTGGGTGCAGTGGTCTTTTCGCGAAACTCACTGGCGGCTTTCATCACGATGAAGGCTGGGCTGGTGATCAGGTCATGCGCCTTCAGAAGCCTGTAAACACTGGCTTCCGAGACGAAGTAACGCTTCTCGTCCGTGAACGTCACCGCCAGCTCCCGGGGCGAGAGTTCCGGCTGGTCGAGAGCCATTTCCAGAACCTGATCACACACCTCATTCGGAATGCGGTTCCAGACGCGGCCGGACCCGCCGCGCCGGTCTTCCAGCCCTGCCTCGCCGAACCTGCGATATAGATCGTACCAGCGATAGAAGGTCGGCCGCGACACGCCGATCTGATCGAGCGTCTTCTTCACCGGCTGGTGCGAGTTCTCGACCAGCCGGATGATTTCGAGCTTTTCGGATGCGGGGTACCTCATTCTTCGGCGTCCCCATCCCCGATCACGCTTTTTTTGAGTATGCGGTTCTCAAGCGTCAGGTCAGCCACGACCTCTTTCAGGTCGCGCATCTCACGCTTCAGGCCCGTCACTTCGCCCGACGTCGCCTGGCGCTCCGTGTCGCCGGACAATCGCTTCTTGCCGGCTTCGAGGAACTCCTTCGACCAGGTGTAATACAGCCCCTGGGCGATCCCCTCGCGCCGGCACAGCTCGGCAATCGAGTACTCGCCGCGTAGGCCTTCAAGGACAATCCGGATCTTCTCCTCGGCTGAAAACTTCCGCCGGGTCTGACGCTTGATTGCTTGCACATGCTTCTCGGCCGAAGACTCTTTCGGCCCGGCGCGTCGGGAAATCTGTCCCCCGGACAGATTTCTATCCTCCTTGCTCTGTCTCATCTTCACTCCTCGTATCAGTTACGATGAGCCAGAAATCCTCCTTAAGCAATTTTGCCGATCTGTCTCACAGTCGCTGACGGGGAACAGTCATCTCCGTAAAAGCGTCGGCATGTCCAGAACGAGTGGCGTCGGCCATAGCCTGAAAGCCTTCCGCAATATCGGCAGCACCGACACCGTAAAGTTCCTGAAGGACCTCGTCGTGAGGTGCCAATACATAGCCGTAGAATTCGCCTTCCAAGACTTGGTAACGGTTCCCGCGCAACATGACCCAGGTCGATTTCGCGTGGAATTGAATATCGGCCGTGTCAGGACCAAAGGCACCTTGTTTGGTATCAGCTGTTGAGACCATTGCGTAAAGCATGGCTTGGTGCCGCAAACTGCGGCTGAGCTCAAACAGCTCGGCGCACCCAGCTTCTTCGAATGTCGCGTCCGCAGCATCAGCGTCCGAAGCAAGCACGGCGTGCACGTATTCCAGCAGGAACTGATTGTCTCCGATGAGATCACGAGGATCAGGCTCCGCAGTTTCCGCAACAGCGCTGACCTGATCTGACATCGCGTCTAACAAGTATCGGGCATAGATGTACCCGAGTAGATCGAGAGGCGGCTGCGCAACTATCAATCCCCGCATGCGAGACGCAGTGGTTTCCATTTTCCTCACAAGAGATGCGGCAGCCTTTTCCCTTTCTTGAGCGTCCATTGAGATCCCTCCACCCCCTCTTATTTGACCCGGACCGCCACTCAGCCCTTGGCGACATATCACCTATCAACTACGAAAGGAGCCGACTGGAGACACTGGAATCAGCTAGCCCGTAACCGTCCACGAAGCCGGGCGAAGTCCAAGTCCAATCTGGCTTCCTAGATTGCGACAGCCAATGCGCATAGGTGTCTTGTGGGCTGAAGTTTATACAGGCGTTGCAACCCATTATGGCAAGTGAACGGGAAGAATCTGTACCACCGGAGCTGGCCGACCTCTTGTCGCGGATGGCTCTTCCCACAACACCACTAGCATCTGCGGGAAATGCATCTGGTCAACTTGATACGATATGGGCCTGGAAACGATCACAAGCGGCGGCCGTCGTTGCGGGCCTTCAAACCGACCTGCGCTTCCACGCTCATGTGATCCGGCTGGATTGGCTGCAGCGGCTGATCATTGGACAATCGGAAGGGCGGAAGAAGCCCAAGCGCAAAGACCTATCACAGATGTTAAATGCAGCTATGAGTGCGGCTGGCATTGATTCGCTGGAAGACGACATCGAAGGTTTTTTTGTAGAGTCTGTACCGACCCAGAGAGGCGATTTCCTAATATTCGAAGGGCATTGGGAAGGTGCAGCGCAGTATACCGAAACCATACTGCGTGCTTTCGAGAAGCTTCCAGAAAGCCAGCGCAAATCCGCCGCACTCAACACCGCATACGCGCTTCTCCGGCTAAGCACTGCCCTGGTGGCACGAAGCGGACTGCATCGTCGTACACTGAATGCCGGTGAACCCAAAGGTATGATCGCTCTGCCATCGGACGATATCTTGCAACGGCTGGCGCGTCGCGTTCGATTCACCGAATCAGACTTGGAGGCACTAGGCATTTCACTGGCCGATGTGAAATCGTGTATCTTGCATTCCGGCCAGTACGGCGGAGTACACAAATCCCCGCCCGGCGGAAGCGCTCTCGATTGTTTTCCGCTGCTAGAAATGGATAACGGCATCATCGTCGCCAGTCCGGGTGCAATCTCACTTGCCGTTCGCGCAACTCTGCTCGATACGGCAAACCGAGGCGGCGTGGGTGACGCCCTCACTGCCTATATTGCTGAGGTTCAAGAAGACTTTGCCCTTTCAACAGGGTTCTTTGCTGGCCCAGAACTTCGGCTATACCCCATTGATCGGCACAATCTGCGCGCAACCGTTATTGGCATCGCGCCGGGCCGTTATCTTCATGTCGTGCAGGTGATACCTGACCTGACGCAGTTTTCGATGGACGGGTTTGGCGGCGTGGTTGCACTCAAGCCCGGAACCGATGCCGCGATTGTTGATGAGGTAAGTCGCTTCTGGATCTTTCTCGAATCGCAGCACGACAATCGGGAAAGTCTTACAGTCATCCTGCTCTCAGGTTGGGGCGGCACGGTGGCAGTCCGCCCCCAGATCGATGGAGACAAAGCGCCATCGGGCTGGCAGTTCATCCCAGTATCATTTGCCGATGCAGCGACAATGGGGGCATGTGAAGACGGGAAGCTCAGCGATCTTAGGAGAATGTACGATCAGTTGATAATCCTCGAACGCGCGGGCTATCACGTTAAGCGCATGAACGGATCGATCAATCTGTTCGGAAATTGGCGCACTACCGGTGGCAACTTTGTACCTGAACACTGGGACGCGGACCCGCCTGCGTTCCTCTACTTGCCCCTAAACGATCTTCTCGCGGTTCGCGTCGAAGGGGAGGAAAACCGTGACGTTCGTTCAGTTCCACGATACGATGGTAACTTCGAGATCGTTCAGCGTGCTGAATGGGGCCAGCATGCGCCCCTAAAGCCTATCTATGCCAGTTTTCGTGATCTCGACGAGGGTCGCCTTGCCGGTGTGATTACCCTTCAAGACAGGACGTGGTGGATTGAAGCCGTCGCTGCAAGTTCAAGCGACGCTGTCCGAGAATGGCAGTACCAGATTTGGAACTCCGTCCTGCAATGGCTTGGGGCTTCGGCTGCGAGATTAATTTCCGCTTTCGGGACCAAGCTTGCTCCCGCTTCCTGCGACGTTCGGATCGTACTTTCTGGAGGGAATGAGCCACAATTCTGGGATGAGGACGCGACAGGTACCCCATTGGACCACATTGTCTTGGCGCGAGCACCTGACGGCGTCCACGAGGTCAGAATCAATAAAGGCTGGCTTCGCTTCCTCAAGCGCGCGGAAAACGATGCTGAGCTTGCGCTTACGACTGCTGTTGTAGCGCAAATTGCCGCTGCAACTGGTGGCAACTTGCGTTCGGAAGACATTGAAGCTCAAATTAAACTCGCCATTCCGTCTGCGGATTGGCGGTATCTGCATGCGCAGAAAGTGAAATACCCACTGGACCGCCTATCGGCGCTCGGTATCTTCCCCAAATTCAGACCTATCCCCAAATCGGCTGCATCCCTAGTTCGATGTGGCTCTGTATGGAAGTTCTGGGATCGGACGAACGGGCATGAGCTTAATGGCGAAGAAGAGTGCCGCGATTTTCTCACTGCGTATTACGATTTCGTTCTTACCGAGCTGATCGACCAAATCCGCCCATTCAATCGTGTAGCGCTTCTGAAACTCGCAGCCCGTCGATATGTGTCCGCTCGGCTGGAACATGATCGCTGGAAGCGAACCATCCGCGCAATGCGCTCCATACATGGCAACGAAATAGACGCTGACGCTTTGCAGCGGATTTCCGAGTTCAATGCAGTTCAACGTGCGGCGAAAACAATATGCGAGATTGGCGCTTGCGAGGCTGCGGCGGAAGGCGGCGCGAAACCCGCCCAGGAAGACCTCGACGAAATGTTCGCGCGTGCGCTTCTGATTTTCGGGAACGGCCAGCTATATGCCACAATCCGCGGAAGACTTGTTGAACCTTATCTCAAGATTAGTCCCGCCGGTGACTTGCTCAGTGACAGATCCGTGTTTGAGAAGACATTCGTACCTTCGAGTCAGCGCGCACACACCAAAGCACTCGACGCTGCATCAGACGACTATCTCACGCGCTATGAACCTGAGGAGCAACAACCCGACGCCCTTCCTTGGAGCGATGAATTCAAGAATGCTGTTTCCTCTGAATTCAAATGCTTGCCAGAAGCGTTTGTCGATCTGCAGTTCGCCGTGATTCAGCTATGCGAATCCGCTAACAGCAGCATATTGGTGATGCGGCGATCCGAGTTGGCGTCGTCGGTGACGGTGAACGAGCGGTTTCCCGATCGTGATATCTCGCTGCTCTTGGAGCGGCTGACTTTGCCCAGACGAGATGACTGGAAAGTACGTCCCGAAGGATATAGTAGCCGCGATCTGGAGCTTTGGCGTTTTGATCGCAGGTATTCCCTCATCAATCGCCCGCTAATCGCGATCACAAGCGACCCCGATCCGATACTTGTTGTATCGCCAGCCTTCGTGAGTGACGCCACGATGTACCAAGTGGGCGGCATGCATTACGCGACAGTGCATAATGATGCTTTCTGGGATTCGAAAGAAGCGACCGCTTACGCGGGGGAGCGAGCCAAAGATATTGGTGCTGAATTTGAAGACAAGGTCGCCAAACTTCTCAATGGCGAAGGATTTGACGCAAAGCCACGTCAGAAAGTTACCGCGCTTCTTGAAGATGCTGTGGAGAGCGATTTGGGCGACGTTGATGTATTCGCAATCGCTCCGACGCGGAGCGACGTGTTTGTCATAGAAGCAAAGAATCTAAAGCTCTGTCGCACCGAAGCCGAAGTTGCAGCTCGAATGATGGATTATGCTGGAAAAATGCGGCAAGATTCAAAAGGCCGTGAAAAGCCAGACAAGTTGCTCCGACACATCCGGCGGGTTCAATACCTTCGCGAAAATGCTCAACGCCTCGGGGAGCGTTTGGGACTTCCGACACAGCCAAGGATTCACGGACTCATGGTTGTGGACGCTCCACAGCCTATGAACTTTTACATGCTTGAAAAGAACCCCGACGCCCATTCTTGCCCTCTTGATGATTTGATCGGAGTAGCAAGCCGCATGATCAGTTCCCCATCAGCGTCCCTAGGATAGATGGGGGAATTTGCTTGAGGGGGATTGCTGTGACCACCGATAATTCCTCCATTTGGTGGAAGGATCCGGCCTTCCGAAGAGGGGCCCGGATTCTGGGCCGATGACACGCCCCTAGCGCTTCGGTCCAGTTAGTGCTTGACGGCCAACTGCTGGCGGAAACGACTGGCAACCTAGGGCGCAAGAGCGGCCTTTGAAGCGGGTCGTCTGGTGACCGGATGGACCGCGCACTGCTCACTTCTCTGACCATTGGCGAGGACCGAGATCGCGCGATCAGACCCCTGAAAGTTCACCGCCCAACGCCCACTCCGGATTGTCCCGGTCAAACAACGCCATCACGCGAACATCAAACGGATGCACAATCTTCAGGAGCTCATCCCGTCGGTACTCCAGTGATCCCCCGTCTCCGTAAACCGGCCTCGTCGTTTTATGCCCCATCAGCAAGCAGCGCAGGCCATAGTCGACATTGGCCTCCTGCATGCGCTTCTCGAACGCGTGCCTGAGCGAATAGATCTTGTGCTCCGGCGTCTCCAGCAGGCCGCGGTTTCGGAAGTTCTTCATCATGTTCGCCGAGAATAGCTCTCCCTTGTCATAGTAGTGGGCGAAGGCTCTGGGCGCTGCGCGCCTCGCGGCTTCCAGCGAGATACCGACGAGCGGAATGTCACGCTCAGATGTATCGGTTTTCACTTCCCTGTCATTCCGTGCCCGGATGGAAATGTAAGGCACCGGCTCATCGATATGGAAATCCTCGACCCTCAGATTGATGATTTCGCTCGGCCGGCAGCCGGTCTCGATCAGCATCAGGGTGATGAGTTGGAGTTCCGGGCGCCATTTACGGGTCGCTCCAGGCGCCAGGATCTTCTCCCGCACCCATTCGCCTGAGAATGGCGGGACTT
>JBGSNS010000082.1:0-3361 GCA_041739515.1 Bdellovibrionota bacterium | reverse complement strand
GGTATCGTCCGACCGAAGCCCAGAAGGATAGAGCCCCTGATTTCATAACACCAACCGCGGATGATACGAGAGCTCCTGTTCTTGCCAAACGCCTTCCTCGAGCATCCGTGATACCTTTTCGGCGTTTCATCCCAAGCATGGACTCGCGATCGGATCGGCTATTATCTACACGATTAGATTCACCTTCAAAACCCCGCTCGAATTCCGTCGATGAGGGTATCACCTCACCGATCGAGCTCGACGCCGTTTGGGAAAGTCAATTGGAACTGATTAACGAACTACGAAAGTTGGAAATCAATCCGCAGAATATTCTTAAGATCAGGAAAGCTGACCTCTCAGGACCGCAACTAACGATCCCGGGAAGTACCGTGATCTCGCTCGAACGCAAAACCATAGCGCGTTTTGACCACTATTACGGCGCTCTAAGATCCAATCCTACTACGCGGCAGATCTTTTTCTCGGGCTACAGGGAAATTTTCTTCAGGCTCGATGCGTCCGATCGACCATTGGCAGTTCCAATTGATACCATTTTTAAAGTTCCTATCTCCAGCGACACTAGAGGGTAAACAAAGAAGTAGCCGATAAAAAGTCGGGTGTTATAATAGCACGTCGCTTAATCCATTCCATTACCTGAGTGGCGGCAGTTTCTTGTAGCAATTGATGATCTGAGGGCTTCCAAAGCCCTATCTTACGCGCAACGAGCCTACCAATGCTTTACACGCACGCCGAGCGGCCCCCCTGGTAGATGCGACTCTGCCGGAAAGCGTTACCACTTTGCTCGCTAGTACCGCTGCCGACCCATCTTTCATCATCCTGAAGGAGACCTTAGCACCGGGAAGGCGCGGGAATCGTCCGACGATTCTTCGTTGACCACTTGTTTTCCTAAACTTTGAATTTCCCTTGCAGGCCAATCCATTAATTCGCGTACGTAGAACGTAGCGCTGAGTGCGCGACCCGCCGCTAGCTGTGACGGTGAAGCGCGCCTTAGATATCGCGCGCGGCACCGCCGCCACAGAGAGCGTGATTCCGGAGCCAGGAGTGGGTGTCGGCATCGGTAGATTTTTCCAGTGCGCCATTAATCGCGCTAATGCTAAGGGAGAATTCGTTGGCTCTGCGCGGCCAGTATGATCAGCAGTGTTTATTCCGTGACACGTAGTGCACACCCTAATCTCGCCGGGTTGAAACGTTAACCAATACCGTTCACGAACGACAGCTGCGCCGTCGGGATTATTCATTTGCCACGAAAGTGCTCGCTGTGCCGGCACAAACGCCGCCGTCGAGCCGTCCTCGGCGATTTCCACCGCACCCTGCGCTAGTCCGCTTGCGACCGGATTGATGCCGTTTGCAACTGAATGCATAGGCTGCGCAAGCACTCGTCGTCCAGGCCCATGTCCGGAGTAGCCGCGAATCAGATCTCCTTGAAAGAATTGTAGCTGAGATAATTCATAAACCTTTCCCCCGTGCGGAAGTGTTTCTGTGTCCGTTCCATGAACCCGTAAATTAGTCGGTTGCTGGCGGTCGTTGCGATCTCGCATCGTAACATTGCGACTTACCACCAACGCAAGATTTTGTGCACGAAGGTACTCTTTTAACTCACTTTCATTAATCCCAAGTGACGCGAGCACCGCAGCCTCCACGGCTGGAAGGTGGCCGGTTACTGCAGTCGGTCTAGCACGTGACTTAACCTCCACCGGCATCATTTCCCACAATGGCCCATTGTACGAAACCAAAGTGTCTGGGTCCCAGAAGGAAACTGATTTCGTAATCCCAGAAGTAAGAGTCGTAGATGGTGTAAAATACGTACCGCCTTGGGCTAAGAGCTTAAGTCTAAAATCGTAGCGCGACACCGGCGATGCAGCGGAACCGATATTCGAATCTGCTCTAGTATTCGTCGTATGGCTGGCGACTAATTTACCATTCGACAACGGGAGTGGGTCACGATACAGCCCGCTATGATTGACACTTGGCGAATCGGTAGCGCCAGAAGTGTCGGGGTGCGTTAAATACGTAACTAGCATGTTGTCAGGATTCACTCCTGGTGCTCCGGTGATACTTATGATCTGCCCAGAAGCGTGGGTTCCGAATTCCTGGCAACTTGTTCCCAGATATGTGCCCGCAACGATTGGTTTCTCCTTAATCTGTAGGAAAATTGTGAAATCATTTTGGTTCTGACCGGTACTGTACTGCCCGTAAAATTCTTGTACGTTCGGATCGTTATTGAAGTTTCGCTCAGAATAGACACCAATCTCCTGGCGACCGACGTGATTTAAAGTCTCCATCTCCGTGCCGTCTTGATTCATCATCCATGGAAAGAATTGATTGATCGTAAATAGATTAACAGTTGACTGGTATCCAGGATCGAGATTCGAACGCGGCTCAGGAAATACCTCGGATGCACCGCTTTGAACTGTTGTACTCAGTTCGTTAGAAAAGTTAAACGCACCGAAGGCAACACCGACGTTCTGCTGATCGCGTTGCAGATGGTCCCAACGGGTAAAGATCACCCGACCAAAACTATCAATGATCGGATTAAAATCGCCCGATGGGGCATGATCCAACAGCGTAAGAGCGCCGGTGCTTGGAACCAGCTTCCAAAGCCCTGAGTTCACAGCTGATGATTCATACTCATCTCGCTGCGGATACGTGTGAAGAACCGTATCGTCACGCGGCCTATCGGAGATGAAAAGGATCGCATCGTCGCTACCGTAAATCGGAGAATGGTTATTAAACGTTGAAGGCTGATTCGGCACTTTAGTGATAATCGGAGTATCAGCAGCTCCAAGCCCAGTAATTTCGTATAACTGCCAACGATGGTCCGTCAGCTGATAGCGCTGGGTTGGATTCCCAATAATCATGCTAAAAATCGCTTTCGTTCCATCCCAATGCACAGCCGGATCACGAACAGCGATCGATGTTGCCCCCTGCATTCCAGTACTTCCGTATCCAGCGACGCTAGTAAGATTTTTTAACGATCCGTCTGGATATCGAATCCAGAGATCTCCTCCCCTAAATGCTACGTTAGGACCTCCTTGATGATTACTGAATGTTGCTGCCAAGGTTCCGAAGTCCGCTGGGTTAGGCACCATGGTAACGAACAGGATTGGGTTATCTGAGATCGAATCGGCGTACGCCTTTTGCCCAAGTCCGTGCAAAAAAGCTAAAAGAATGAGCAAAACTCGAAAAAGACAGCGCATATGCCTGGAGCTTCTATCGTCACAAAGTAACCGGTCATTCTGCGCCGTCCTATGAGCATTGAAGTTGTCATGCGAAACAACGAAGCATGACGATGATGAATGAAGAGCGAGCCTCAGCGAGAGAGAGTTGGAAGGGGGTGATTGAAGAATTTGGGCAAGCAAAGCAG
>JBGSNS010000128.1:0-3588 GCA_041739515.1 Bdellovibrionota bacterium | reverse complement strand
TCTTTGGCTTAAAACTCCGCGTGGGCTTACAGGATCACAGTACGCAGACGAATTATTAAAACTTGGAATCATTGTAACTCCGGGTGAATTTTTCGGCACACAGTGTAGCGATCGGGTTAGGGTGGCGTTGGTGCCGTCGCTCGAGGAGACGAAGGAAGCAATACAGCTGTGGCCCCATACTTAGAGAGGACTTAAGCAGCGTTTGAAACGATTGCGAAGCGGCGCTTCGCGTTCCCAGGCTTTATAGTCGGTCGCGGTCTTAACGCCTGTAGAGCCTCGGCTTCTAAGGTCTGTACGTCGCTGGCTGAGATCACCTTGATGCCAAATTTCTCTAATAGTTCAATTTCGAAATCATTATCCGGAAAAAGGTTTAACCGCGAGGCGATCCGCTCGTAAGTCTCCGGTGCCGATCCATTAACCGGAAAGCGCGCTGCAAGAATCCACTTTCCAATCGGAGTGATCTGCGTCAACGCATCAGCGATCCGATAGCTCACGACAGCCTCGTCGCCCGCGCGATTGTGAGAAACAGATGCCTTAGCAAGAAGCGATTTAACCAGCGCTTCTGCTGGAGGCGCTAAATCTGGAAACTTCAAACACTTCGCATTAGCATCCATAAATCCCTCGAAGTCCTAAAAAAGGTGCTCGACTGATTCACGCTACGATGAAGGCTGACGCTACTCAAACACTTCACGAAATATTTTTTAGCGAATTACGGATGTGATGTTAAGACTTGGCCTTAATTCGATCATCCCCTTCGAATCTCGCCATAAAGTCCGGGGTATTCTCGAAAAGGATATATTCGCCAGGGACCAAGTTGACATCGTTAAAAGACCGAACCGCGTTATTGGGAGCTATGACTAGTCCGTTAAACGACCCGTTAAGCTCCTGAACGTTTATGTAGGCGCCCCTACTTGCAGAGCTCTGGCGGCAGTCTCTCAGCTTGGTGCCCTTTGAAATATTGACCCCCGCACCTATAAAGTTCTTATCGCCCACTGTTATGCCGGTACCGATCCTTGCGAAACTCCCCACGAAGTTCTCATTCCCTATGACAACTGGAGCAGCATTGGCGGGGCTTAAAACTCCTTCGAAGCTAACAAACGAACCGATTTTATTCTTGTTTCCGATCTGAGCAGCGGAGGCGATCGAAGCATGAGAATCGATTAGATTATCATCCCCAATGAATGCTGCAATGTTGACCGCTACGTGAAACATGAAAATGTTGCGCCTACCGACATGAACTCCGTCGCGAATCATCACGCTAGGAACGATTCTGTTGCCATCCTGCTTTAAACGCTCGCTGCGTACACTCATTAAACTTGGGAATTTATCTATTCCACCAACGGCGGCGCTGCCTAGGGCAAGAGCTGGGCTTGAGCGAATCGTGGAGCTCTCCCCGCCTACGGTTAAAAAAGTCCCTTCAGCGGAGAGCTCTTGATTCGGGAGAAATCCGAACGAATCCAAGATAGCTTTTCGGGCCAAACCGTTGAGCCCAGTAAGCGCACCCTCATTAAATAAATTAAAAAGCGCATTAGTGCGAAATGAAACGTAAGCGACGTTGGATTTTAGCGCATCCGTTGCCTGGTTGATAATTCCGACCCTAACGCCAGCACCCTCTTCTTTCGCTCTCGTTAGAAACGCAACGTTTGGGTGCGAAGGGGATTCTGCCATAAATGGCGCAAAAGCACTTAGGAGAGCCTCAACCTGTGCGGTCGATAACGTTTGATCGAAAAATCCAGATGCTGAAAAATCTGGTCTCCCTACAGCTTCAAACAACAGATGAAGCGTACCGAATTTTCCATCCTCAGCTATCGATGCGACGAAAAACGGCTGTCCATCAGCCTTCCTCGCTTCTAGGAAATAACACACGGTTCGCTCTTTAAGTCCGCTGTGACCTTGTGAAATTTGATCGATTAGGGAAGCGAAATCGGACTTAGAGCCTGGCACCGGATACGAGTTATTATTGAGTGCGAACTGCGTCATAAATCCCCCAGAGAAACGTGCGTATCCTCAGAAGATCACCGCAAAATCGGCCGCAATGCAACCAGCGCTAAAGACTCAAAGATTTCCGTCTTAATTTCCTCAAATGATTGTACCACTATCGAAGTCACGCTAAGCTATCCGCGCCCGGAATGCTCCGTTTTTGAAAGGATAACTATGAAAGCAGATCTACAAGATTTTAAGGTTAAAAACATCGCTGACGCTGAGCTCGGTCGCAAAGAGATCGAGATCGCTGAGAAGGAGATGCCGGGCTTAATGGCTATCCGTGCAGAGTACGGCCCGAAGCAGCCACTTAAGGGCGCAAGAATCGCCGGATGTCTGCATATGACGACGCAGACTGCTGTTTTGATCGAGACACTAACGTGTCTAGGAGCGGAAGTTCGTTGGTCGAGCTGCAATATATTCTCAACCTACGATCCAGCCGCCGCTGCGATAGCGAAAACTGGCGTGCCCGTTTTCGCTTGGAAGGGTCTAACCCTAGAGGAATACGATTGGTGTATCGAGAAGACTCTGTTGTTCGGCGAGAAGGGCCCAAACATGATCCTCGATGACGGCGGAGATCTTACAGGCCTTGTACATTCGAAGTTTCCGCAATTGCTGCCTGAAATCTACGGCGTCAGCGAAGAGACAACCACAGGAGTTCGTCGTTTGTATCAAATGATGGAGAAGGGGGAACTCAAACTTCCATCGATGAACGTTAATGATTCAGCTACCAAATCCAAATTCGACAACTTGTACGGCTGCAGAGAGTCGCTTGCGGACGGCTTGAAGCGCGCAACCGGCGTGATGTTAGCTGGAAAGACCGTAGTAGTCGCGGGATTCGGAGATGTGGGCAAAGGCTGTTCGCAGTCGATGCGTGGATACGGCGCTCGTGTGCTCGTTACGGAAATCGACCCGATTAACGCGCTACAAGCGGTAATGGAAGGATTCCAAGTTGTAACGATGGAAGAAGCTGCTCCAGTTGGCGATATCTTCGTTACTGCTTCAGGCTGCTGCGACGTGGTTACCGGCGAACACATGATGAAAATGAAGGACAGCGCGATCCTTTGTAACATCGGTCACTTCGATCATGAGATCGATGTTCACTGGCTTGAGGCAACGAAGGGCGTGGTGGAGCGAAACATTAAGCCACAAGTAGACATGTTCAAATTGCCAAGCGGTAACGAGATCTGCTTGTTAGCTAGAGGCCGTCTTGTAAATCTTGGTTGCGCTACTGGGCATCCGAGCTTCGTGATGTCGACATCATTCTGCAACCAGACGTTGGCGCAGATCGAACTGTATCAGAATCGCGGCAAGTACAAGGTTGGGGTTTACACGTTGCCTAGAATCCTCGATGAACGAGTTGCTCGTTTGCACCTTGGAAAACTTGGGGTGCATCTGACTACGTTGAGCAAGAAACAGGCGGACTACGTGGGCATTCCAGTTGAAGGACCGTATAAGCCAGATACGTATCGTTACTAATCGGAGACACCTAACGCTGCTGGAGCCACCGAACAAAAACATAACAGGTGGCTTCAGCAGCTAGTGAAGAATTAATTCGAAAACTAAATCGAACTGCGGAATCGTTACATCAAACGTATCCCCGTCATC
>JBGSNS010000310.1:0-1636 GCA_041739515.1 Bdellovibrionota bacterium | reverse complement strand
GGTCAAGTGATAGCCGAATCGGGCGCGATCACCGAATATCTTATTGAAAAATATGCGGCGGATACCTTAGCCCCCGCCAGAGACAGCGCAGACTATGTCAGTTATCTGCAATGGCTACACTTTGCCGAAAGCTCAGCCATGCTGCCTTTGTTACTGCGTATGTTCGTGCAAAAGGACGGTTGTAAAACCAATTTCCTTGAAGGTTATGCTGCTATAGAAGTCAGTAAGATAAGCCATTACTTCAATGATATGTTGGCCGATAAAACCTATCTTGTTGCAGACAAGCTCACGGGTGCGGATATCATGATGTCCTTCGTCGTAGAGCTACTGGCGAACAGTGGCGATCTCGCGAAATTTGAACACATTGAACGCTATGCCACTCAATTATTCCAACATGCCGCTTGGGTCAAAGCGAGTGAGATCGAGAAACAACTCGATGCAAGCCTGTAATTGATGGATCGAATTCGGGCACATGTTAGTGCCCGAGCTTAACCCACTTTAACTAACCCCTATTTCTGCCTCACCATTTTCTGTCGACTTTATACCTTCTCTGTGATGACATCCTTAACCACTTAGCGCAACAAACACCATGATTTTTGATGTAAAAGAGACTAATCTTGATTAACTCTATCTCAAGGCTACAGGGACTTTAGCATGCGTTCACTCACACTCATCGGCTTAGTGCTATTTAGCATGTTAGCGCAAGCGACTGTTTATAAATGGGTCGATAAGGATGGCAAAGTCCATTACTCCGATGAGCCGCAGCCAAATGCCCAAGTCGTTGAGCTAAAAGAGAAGACCTTAAATCAAATTGCCCTTCCTCTACCCAAAACAGACTTAAACAGCTCAAATCAAGCAATTGAATCTATTCAATATCAAGTCAATATTACCTCTCCGACCGAAGAGGAAACCGTCAGAGATAACAATGGCGATTTCGACGTCGTTGCGACTATCACCCCAGAGCTAAAAAGTCAGTATTTGATGGCCCTCAAACTCGATGGCAACCCCATAGGTCAGCCGCAAATTGGCGGTACCTTCAAACTCAAAAACATCGACCGAGGTGAACATACCTTAGTCGTTGACGCTTTGACTCAAAACGGCAAAGTCTTTGCATCAAGTTCACCAAGAAAGATATTTCTTCATCAAGCTGCTAAGCGTTAATGTCGCTATTTGTATAGTTAGAGTTAGTATAAGAACTTTAAATACATAGAGTTAGATTAACCGCCCCAGACTAAACCGTTTGATGAAGACAAGTTGCAGCTTGCACCAGATTGGTGCACCATAGTGGTGCAACCCTATTTCTAGGAACGGTCGATGGATAAAGAGACACTGCTCAATCATTTAGTTACCGCTGTACTTGTCATAGATAAGGATCTCAAGCCTTGTTATGCCAACGCAGCAGCAGAGCAATTATTAGGTGTTGGTAGCCATAGACTTGTAGAACAAACTTTGCCTGAGCATTATCAAATCCTCGGTGTCGACGCCAAGCTATTAATGGATGCAGTAACAGCCGGCCAAGGCTTAACGGTCAATACGGCAGCACTAGTCACGCTCGATGGCCAACATCATACCGTTGATTTAACCCTTATTCCCCTCGATGATGAGGCTGAACTCAGCCTGCTCGAACTGCGCCAAG
>JBGSNS010000050.1:0-1720 GCA_041739515.1 Bdellovibrionota bacterium | reverse complement strand
GCCACTTCGCAGTCTAGTGAATACTTTGCCGACTCGAACTTATTATTGAACCCTTAAACTCGTTGAGTTGTCGAAATATCCGATATAATTATTTAACGCTCAACGGTCTGCCCAATTTGCACCTCCGGCCTATCACGGCCGCGTGCTTACCTGGAGGATGATAATCGATATAAAATCGCCTCATCAATATTTGCTTCGTCCTAGCGATATTTCTTAGCTCAGCGCAAGCGTGCTCGTTCTCTACCGTGATCCCAGATCCAGCAGCGCGGTGGTGATGACCCAAAACGACGCGGCGTAGATGAGAAAGTTTGTCGTTAGAGTAAAGAACTCCTTGCGGGTGAGTCCTAGAGGTTGACGGGGAAATGCGTTGTCTTGAAGTCTTAATGGTTGGTATGGTTTCATCGTTCACAAAATCTTTTTTAGGTCTTTGTGGCGCAATCTTTAAACATCCTGGCGGCTGCGATCGCAGGCCCAGATGTGGCGAAGAAAACAGATGGATTAGCGTTTAGGGAAATCCGAGAACCGGTAGAAAAACCGTCGATTGCTGACAAACTTGATATGGAGGGTTTCTGGAAAACCGTTACCTAGAATCGGAATATCTATACAAATCAGGGGTTTATTCACTTGAATTCGGAGCTTCTACTGCGGAGGCAGTCAAAACTGTCGTGTATCTACACGGATTTCCCGGCAGTGCGCTTGAGGCGGCGATGCTGCACGAAGCGGCGCTTGCGGCAAAAATCAGGGTTATCTCTTTTGATCGGCCGGGATTCGGCAAAAGCGTCGGCTCGGATGTGATCGGAATCTCGGTAGTTGAGGCTGCAAAGCTTTTTAGCGCAGCATTGGAAGAGCTTAAGGTCGGACGGTACTCAATCATCGCTGTCAGCGGTGGATGCCCGTATGCAATGGCACTCGCAAGCTGCGACACCGAAGCGGTGGAGAAAGTTGTAATTGTCTCAGGACTCGGGGAAGTCCGACGGGATGGGGCGCTCGAGGGAATGATCGCACAGAATCGGATGATCTTGCGAATCGCCGGACTTACACCGCTACTCTGTCGCCCCGTGGTTAAGGTGATCGCTGATGGTTGGCGTGTGCAGCCCGCGTTGATGTTTCGGTATATGGCTCGAATGCTCGCTGGAGAGGATCGGGAGATTTTACACGACACCACGTTTACCGCCCCGTTCGGCGTTTCGATGCAGCGCGGTGTAATTAGCGGACATCGTGGGCCTTATGAGGAACTAAAGCGAATTACTCAACGCTGGAGAATCCCGTTTGAGAATGTCGTTTGTCCAGTCGATATATTTCACGGTGACGCTGACCGGTACGTTCCGTTAAGCCACGGAGAGTGGCTTGCATCGAAGCTGCCCAAAGCAAATCTTTTTGTACAGCGGGGGCGCGGACACTTTATGGCAGCTAGAATGGGGCAGGAGATTCTGGGCTCGATCGGGGCTACGGGGACATAAGGCTGAGCCTCGTCGTCTTTGGGCCGTAGTTGGACCGTCCACTGGACCACCGGACCACTGGACCGCGGACCGCCGGTCCGCTTGTTCGAATTCTAGTTAGCGATCGTGCGGACCAGCGGTCACTACTGTCCGGTAGAAAGTGGCCATAAATCGAGCTGTTTTTGAGTATTTTTCACTGAATCGGCTGGACTCTGTATATCGAACTCTGAAAGCGCCTGTTTTAATGGGGTTTTTGCGAAAGCTGAAACACTTAAGAGTTG
>JBGSNS010000049.1:0-2080 GCA_041739515.1 Bdellovibrionota bacterium | reverse complement strand
GAAGCGGTATGTCCATCATCACCGATCCCCAAAAGCATGATGTCAAATACAGCCTGGGGTCCAAGCTCTTTAATTAATAGATCTGCGTATCGAACCGCTCCGGTAGCGCAATCAAGGGTGGTGTCCGGTGGAAGGAAGCGCGCAGCAGACACAGCGCTACCATCTGCAAGTAGGGTATCGTTAACCATCTTCGTATTACTCTGTGGGTCCGTCTGATTCACCCAACGCTCATCTCCCAGGAACAACGTCACCCCCTTCCAATCCACGTCGCTGCGCTTAGCTAGTTCTGAATAGACGCCACCCGGCGTAGAGCCTCCACTAAGTCCGATCGAACATCGGCCAGATGCCGTGCGTTGCCGGCCCTTAATAAGCTCGATTATTACGTCGGCCACTTGAACATTGTATTTACCTTCGTCAAAGATTTGAACCGTTGGATTAACTTTAAAGGAGGGTGGCCTAGTGGTCGTCATATATACATCCTTACTCGAACCCGCTTATCTAAAAAGAGCCCCTATCTAAAGAGTGATAGCGCGAGCTTCAACGAAGTTCGATAGTTTGTAATCGACTCCCCGATTACAAAATACCTTCGCCAACGATCAGTATCAGCTTCATTCTCAGATACTCGCTCGGAGTGAATCGGCTTAGATACTATATCAGCGAACGTTTCCGTGTTGGTAGAAATCTTCCCGCCACCTATCGAGATCGCAATGCGCCCATTCCGCCATGAAACTTCAAGCCCGGCGATATCTGCTCCCGAAGTGAGTAGACCATTTAATCGCTCGCTATCGCCACCTTTGGCATCACGAAGTTTATCAACCGGTCTATCAACCTTTACGAAAATGACTATGACCTTAGAGCCATCTTCAAGCTCTGCAACTGCCCCGGTGGCAGATGGATCGATTCTCACTGCGCCTAATCGCGCGCAGCACCAACCCGCCATTAAAACCGCTACGGTTGGCAACGATTGATTATTTACTGAGTCGCTTAACGAATAACTAATTTTAATTTGATTCGGCTCTGAAAGCGCACATTGATCATACGCACGTCGCAGCTCTTCTCTCACCGCTGAAAGCCGCAACCAGCCGCTATCAACGATCGATAACTTTCCGTTAAGTAGCTCGGAAAATAGAGCTGCCCGACCATCTCCCCAGCCACTCCCGCCAATATGGTCAAAAAGATGCGATTCCATAATGACCGTGTCACACAACGGCAAGACTCCGGACAACGCCTCTGGAAGCAAAGCTCCGTCAAATAAGGCGAGTTCTGTTCGAACTCCGATCAAAAGGTGCGCCCGAACAAGCCCCACAATCTCTGGAATTTGTTGCGGACTTCCTTCAATAACAACGACCTGACTGCCGGCGGAATCATCCGCCGGTTCTCCGAATGAAATTGATAATTTTTTTGTATCGGAGCGCAAATCTAAAACGAAAAATCGACTCGGATGCACCTCAAAGAAAAGTCCAAGCTCAGCGAATACTCGCTCACGGCCAGATTGCGAAAAACATGGCAATACAACGTTACGTTGTGCGGGTCTTGATGATGCAGATGTCAACGGCTCCGATTCGGAATTTGTCTTATCAGCGGAACTTTTGTTGTCTGTCGCGGCTGCGGGCTTAGGAGCCAACTTTTTTTCAAGTTCGTGGATCTCCACCGGCTGCAACTGAACCACCGCATTGCTAGCTTTCTTGCTTTGCATATTCGTCACTTGCCCAACTAAAGCTCAAACTTAATTCATCTCAATGGAAGTCGACAGCGCACCGCAAACATCCTCAGCACATGCAGTAGTTACAGTCGTCTCCAGCGATGTCCCGCTGGCGAGAGCAAGTTTGCCGCGGCCGATGGGCCCCAGGTACCCGACTCGTAGCGCTCCACTGGAGCAGCATTCTCCCCCCAGCACTGTAATACAGGCTCAAGTAGATCCCAGCTCTGCTCAATCTCATCGTTTCTAATAAACAATGTAGCGTCCCCCTTCATAGCGTCGAGTAGTAACCGTTCGTAAGCGTCGGCAGATGCCACACCAACCTGAGAACCAGACGATCTCCAAGGCCAGCAGGCTGACGCATATCGCGTTGATGGTCGG
>JBGSNS010000286.1:0-3595 GCA_041739515.1 Bdellovibrionota bacterium | reverse complement strand
GAAAGCTTTTGGCAACATCAATTGGACGGACTAGCTCTGTTTGTAACTCTCGGATGGGTAAAGATTTTTAAGCTTCCGTATTCAGTCGAGTCCGTATGTGTCTTAGGTGATAAGTTTTTGCTTAAACCGTTCCTGCCATTTGCTTCGGACTTGACCCGGTATCAGATACTTGCTCTCAGCCAGGATACTGTCGCGCTCTACCAAGGGGGGCAATTTCACCTAGAGGAGTTGGAGCTTGCGGGGGAAGTGCCAAGCAACTTAATTGAGGCACTTGGGACGGAGTTGACTGAGCCGTATCTGGTTACTGGATCGCATAGTGGACGTGCCGGTCAGGCAATCCATCACGGACATGGTGGTCGTAGAGAGGAGAAAGAGATCGACATAGATCGATTCCTTAGGGTGATCGATCGTGCTGTCTGGAAGCATCATCCTGAAGGATCGAAGCTCCCGCTTATTGTGGCAGCGCTCCCCGAATATATCTCGCGATTCGTTGAACTTAGTCATAATCCTCATCTCTTAGAGGAAGGAATTGCGGGGCATCCGCACGAACTAGACAAGGAAAGGTTGAGAAATGAAGCGTGGCAACTGATTTCTCCAAAAATGGAACACGATCAACAAACAGCTATTTCTACATTTCAAGCGTCAAAACAGTTCGGTAAGAGTGCAGATGACTTGGACGAAGTTGCGAAGGCGGCTCTCGCAGGGCGTGTCGAGACGCTTTTTATCGAAGAGGGGAGAAGTGTTCCAGGAAAGATAGAAATCCAAGGAGCTAAAGTAGCTGTTAGTCTCTCAGATAGGAATCCTAACGATTTACTCGATGATATTGCTAAGACCGTTATGAGAGCAGGCGGAAGGATATTTGTATTACCAACCGCACAAATGCCGACAGACATGGGCGTTGCGGCTACATTCCGCTACTAGTTGCTTCGCTCATATACCTAGAGAGAGAAAAAAAATACTTGAAAAAAACAGCCCGGCATGCGGCAGGATATGAACACTCACGGACTTTCTCTCCATGGTCCTCATAACACGCCGCATGCCGGGCCTCCCGTAACCCTCGAGGTTCAGTTAAGAAGCTGAGCCCTTGGATGGTAATAAGACCAGCAACTCGCGCACGACTGCCTTTGATTCATCCGAAGGCTTAGCGCTAAGCGTGGCGTAAAGCGTCGACACCTCGTCTCGATAGAACGAAGCGAGTTCCCCCTCATCAGCCGCGATATATGATCCCTCCAAACTGGCCGATGCAAACGCCCCTCTAGAGTCAGAGAAAATCTGTACGTCCGCTCGCTTGTCTGTGCTCGCAGTTTTAGACGCCTCTTGATCACCGAAGACATAGCTGACATCGGCGGCAAAGCGCATTTTACCGCGCTTCAACTGCTCTCGCGCTTTCTCATTATTAAGAACGACAACCATCTTTGTCTGTTCGACTCCCACCTGCGCACCTAGGCTAGCTCCCCTCAAATCGACAAACCCAAGACGACTCCACTGATTGTCCTTGGCATCTTTGCAGGTTGCCACGCCATCTCCATGCTGTCCTCCAACGACTAATGCGGCACGCGTTACAGTAGGGAATACGACGACGCATTCAGCGCTTTCAAGTTTCTTGCTCGAAATTATCGGATTGTCCCCGACGGTAAACGACTTCAACACCTCTTTGGAGCGCAAGATCAGGTCGGTCAGATCCCCCTTCGCCACATGAACTCCTTCATGTGTGATCTTTACGCCTGAGCTATCATCCGTCTTCGTCGTTGTCGGAGCTGCGCAAGCATTGCTTGAGAGTCCGATACCTAGAACGAACAAGAATGCACTCAATAAATTATTTCGCACGATGCGCGAACAACAATTTTTCGTATTCATATATTTTCCTCCCTGGTGGACAATTACTTCAATTTACGAGTGTTCACGCTAACGTTACGCAGTAAAGCGGAGAATGATCCGGATCATCTGAAGGCACTCGAAATGTCCAAAATCCACTGGGAGCGGGAAATTAGCCGATGAACCGTTCCTGGGTGCCAATCCTGATCTAGGAACAAAACGATAGGAGGTTTCAGGTAGAGCTTTAGGGCTAGTTTCCGTTACCTAGTCGATTGAGGTCGATTTAGTCAGACAACCGCATGGAATCTCCAAACAGTCTTGTTACTTCGTGTTTTTGGAGCGTTTTTTAACGAATTGGGCGATATCGCTAAGACCTTTTTTTGCGAACTCCTTTGACCAATGTCACCACAGAAGTTGCGATGATGTCGTCTTTCTCAAAGAAGTCGTTATCAAGTCTACCCGTAACACTTACTCGATCGCCTTTTTGAATTCTCTGCAATCCGATTTCGTCGAGCGGATTATAACCGAGGCTGAAAGTTTTGACCTCGAACCGTTTCACTCCCGTATCTATATCAAAACTTCGTGCGGTCGGATTTTTGGATTTCACGATGCCAGTAACCGTCAACCAACTACCGTCCGCTGGATAAGTTGGATTGTAGTCTGGAAAATAAGACTGGTTTGGACCTTCCTCATCAACGCTGCTTCCAAAGTAGAACGTGTTTCTGTTGATAACATAGACACTACTAGCCTCGATGCTCCGCCTCTCAAACAAATCTTTGTCTATGCGTCCAGTCACTGTAACCCTCTCACCAGGAATAATAGCTACAGACTTGTCTTCCCAATCCCAGTCGTCGACTTCGACAGCGATAAGGCCGTTCCCATAGTCCAGCGTGAAACCTAAACCCTTGGACGATTCTGTCGAAGCTACGGTGCCATTTATTGTGATAAAACTTCTGTCGGGCTTGTTCGAAGGATCGACTGCAGATGCCACACCTGCCAGAGATAGGAAATAAACTAGGATTGCGAATAACAGTCCGATTGAACCCTTCGAATGGTTTCGGCATTCGAATGATCGTGATCGGAGTGGATGATACGAAAGGAATGAACGTGAAGACCTGGTTGACGTATCACGAGCACCGGCCACGAAAAATTTCATAACTCCTCCATTCAGATTTTCACCATAGCTTAATAGTTTAGTAGCACACTCATTGTGCCATCGGTTCGGCTATCAGTCCCACCATCTACATCTAGTCGTGTGTCTTTAGATCGCCTGGCTCGAAAACTCAGTAACCGAATATTAACTTTTCTATCAATCCACCATGAGCTAGATCATGACTGAGGTTTCTTCGCGTCCCGTAGAGACTGTGGAACTTTCGTCTAGTTGGAATCCCCTTAAATCGATTCCGTTGGTGGTTCGTTACTCAATGATCGAATGGGTATTCTAACCTGATGACACCCTGTATCTGACTTCAAAGGGCCTGGAGGATAAAACTGTAATTATTATCGATGCATTGTTACCGTGGGCCAATGCTCCCTCCACTACATAAGTTCGCTGACATTATAGATCGGACAGTTTTTATTTCAGGATTTGCCAGTTTCGTTTTTATATTTTGGTTGTTGCTTGGCGCGGAATATCCGTTTTTGGGGTCACGTTCATTCGCCGATATTATCTATGTGCTCCGTTTAGGCGAGCCGTTATTTCTCAGTTCGATGGCAATTGCCTTAATGGCCATTGGAGACTCCATTTTTGAGGCTTTGGATAACGGCGTATGGCCTTCTA
>JBGSNS010000228.1:0-29938 GCA_041739515.1 Bdellovibrionota bacterium | reverse complement strand
GCCAAGGATTCCCGGAATCAGCGCCATTAACACCCCCGGGGGGTTGGAGACGAACAGGGTACAGATTCCGCTCCCGCCGATCGTGATGAACTCGAACGGTTGAATAAGAATGAGGATGTTTCCACCCGGACCGGCAAGACCGATCAAGATACAGACGATAACACCAAGCATTCCCCCAATTACAGGCATGTCGTTCTAAGGCTCCTCAAGGGTTTACTTCGACGTATTGCCAGTTTCTCTTAAAGGAATTTAAGGAAACGGCATTTCAGCTGGTTGGCTCGGATAGGGAAGAATTCGATTAGATTTCTGGAACATGGTAACTATCTGATATGTTTACCGGAATCATTAAAGGGCTCGCTGTCGTTAAAGCCATTCAGCAGCATCCAGGGCTCGCTCGGTTAAAGGTAGAGTTTCCTTCAGGAAGCCTCCTCAAGCTCGCTGTCGGGGCTAGTATCGCGCTCGACGGTGTTTGTCTGACCGTCACTGAATTCAATGACAAAGAAGCGACCTTCGACGTGATGCACGAAACTTTGCGTGTCACTACGTTGGGCTCATTGGTTGATGGATCTAGAGTGAACTTTGAGCGAGCGGCCGCTGAAGGAGCGGAGGTTGGCGGGCATTTAGTCTCCGGGCATGTCGACTGCACAGCGAGGATTTCAGCGATTCAAACCCCAGAGAATAATCACGTCTTAACGTTCACGGTGAATGCTGACTGGTTTCGATACATTTTTAATAAAGGCTTCATCGCAATTAACGGGGCAAGTTTAACGATTACGAATGCGAATCGTGCAAAGTGTACCTTCGATGTCTGGTTAATTCCTGAGACGTTACGCATGACGACTTTTGGAGATAAGATCGTTGGAGATTTCGTTAACATTGAAATTGAACGTCAGACGCAGGTGATAGTGGATACGGTGACAAATTTTTTAAGGGATAACTTAAGCACCCTCGCAAATCAGCACCGCTAAGCCAGTATCGCTAAGCCAACCGAACCTCTTCGATCGAAGCTAGGACCGATGCCGTAGTGTGGCTATCACGCAGTGGCAACACCGTACCGCGTGATCGAGAATCTTCAATCGCTTGAAGATCTAATTCTCCGATCACCATTGTTTCCTGATTTACTTCGCCGACGGCAAGAATTCCGTCACGAGAGAATCGGAAATCACTAGGCGTTAGAATCGCTGCCTGACCGTAGTTTAATGAAACCGCAGGGACCATCGGCAATGAACCAACCGTCCCAGAGTGCACGACGTACATCTGGTTTTCGATAGCGCGGGCATGTGCACAGTATCGTACCCGAAGGAAACCCTGCCGATCATCTGTACAGCTTGGAACTATTAACAACGACGCGCCTTTATGCGCGGCGGCTCGTGCCAGTTCCGGAAACTCTACGTCGTAGCAAATCGTAATGGCGACTTTACCAAAGTCGGTTTCGAACACCTTTAGCTTTTCTCCAGGGGAAACTAGCCACTCTTCATTTTCGAATCGAGTCATATGAATTTTCGATTGAACATCGTACGACCCTGAAGGTCCAAAAAGATAAGCGTTATTACGAATTTTAGACGGCTCCGCCTCATCTGCGACTGGAATAGTGCCAGCCATGATATAAGCTTTGTATTTTTTGCTCAGTTTTTGAAACAGTTCTATGTACTGCGGCAGTTGGGTTGATAAATGCCGAACTTGTTCACGAATCGGCCGCTTAAGGTTCCCCAACGTAATAAGCTGACACGTAAAGTATTCAGGAAATACGATGAGTTTGCATTTGTAATCCGCAGCTGTACTAACTAGTCCTTCTACCTGATCCGAGAATTCAGAGAATTCCCGAACAGGGCGAATAAAGTACTGCATTGCGGCTACTCTTAGTCTTCTGATCATAGTGCCAGAATATGCGATGAATCTCAGTCTCGCAAACTGAAATCACTCATGATGCGAATCGCGGCATGCTCCCATACTCGTTAATTAGAAATTAGCAGAAGGCTCCACGATGCACTGAGAATCCACAGAACTAGCCCTAGAATCATCGGCTTAAATCCCAATGAACGTAGAGATCGAATATTAACGGCGCATCCCGTGAGGAACAATCCAACAGCAAAAACTATCCTAGCTGACGTAGTAATAAGACTAACAATCTCTGCAGGAATAGCGATTAAACTAGCGATACTTGCGGTTACAAGGTATCCCCAAATAAACCACGGGAGCTTGAGCTTTGCGTGTTCCGTTTTATCCCCAAGAAGCTTCGCAAACATGATCGTCAAAGGGGCGATCCAAATCGCTCGCGCTAATTTCACCGTGGTAGCAACGTCCGTCGAATTCGTATCGTAACCCATGGCAGCTGCAACCACCGAACTCGTGTCATGAATCGCAAGTCCCGACCAAACGGCAAAATCGTGACCGGTAAGCCCCAGCAGATGACCGAGTTCCGGAAAAATAAGGAGGGCAGCGGCGTTCAGTATCAATACCACACCAAGCGCCATAGACATCTGCTCAGCGTTCGCTTTGATCGCGCCGCCCACTGACGCTATTGCACTCGCGCCACATATCGCTGTGCCCGCGCCGATCAAAGCTGAAATTGATGTATTGATATTGAATCGCTTCCCAAGATACCACGCAGCGATGATCGTAATCGCGATTGAAGAAGCGGTCTCAAAAAAATAATCGCAGGTCAACTTGTAGATCGTGGCTAAATTGACGGTCGCGCCTAGAGCAACGATCGCCCAAGCCAGTAGCAACTTTGAAATAACTCCAATTGCGGGAACAGCAGCGAAGTTTGACATGAGACCGGCTACAACGAATCCAGATATTAGCGCTATGCCAGGGTTAACTCTGAAGGCGATACAGATCGTTATGCCTAAAATAACTACGGCTGGTTTGAAAAGCTTCATGTGATGGTTGATTCTATCGGAATAAGTATGTTCCAGCAGCATGAAATAACTGAGTCGCGCGCTGTAACGTATGATTGCGCCAGGTACTCGACTGCGGGTTAAATACTTCGAGCAACTCGCGCTTAGTCCAGTGATCATGCGAAATATCGCTAGACTCTCTTTGCGCAGCTTGATGCCATGCGTTCTCTGCTACTAAAGCTGAAAGCACACGAAACGGATTATACGTTCCGAACTCGTGAAGGATCCAGTCAACCTGACAGTGAGGAAGAATAGTTGGCACGACGTCAGCGAATGCTCCACGGGGCTTATAAGTCGTGGTTTCGGAGCCACTACCCGTCAAAGGCAACTGCAGGTTCGCGGTTAGATCTCTGAATCGCTCACTCGTGCTTGGCACTTCCACAAAAAGGGAGTCAGACCCCCATGCTCCTAAACCCGCGTGTAGGTCGATGCCGAATAGGTTCGTAGCGTTAGAATATGTAGATGCTAGCCAGGAGGAAATAATCTGTGCGCTCTGCGACGGAGCGTGACCACCGAAGAAAAGGCTATCGGGACTTTCGTATTGTCCGGTTAACACACCCTCCTTGAGGGCTTGGTAGCCTCGAATCGGCGAAGGGAATGTGTACTTGATGTAACTAGCGAACAGACTGAGCTGAGCCTGAAGGGGGCCGCTCGGGAGGTGTTTAGGATTTAGAAACGGTTCGAATGCAGCGTAAGAATCTGTCTTTCCGGAAAAGTTTTCTGATGATGGCAGAAAATTACGATTGATATCGACGTTTAGTTCATTGGCGCGGCGGAGATGCGACATTCCAAACGGATTTAAACAATGTACGAAGCTGACTGCGTCTCCCTGACCCACCACGGGTTTAGCTTCCAAGATTCCTTGTTGAATGGCGGAACCGAAGAAACCTTCAACACCGTGTAGCCCGCCCACTACTAGCAATCCTCGATGTGGATTCTTGGCGCCAATTGTAGCGATGTCTATCGATAGCGGTTCGCCCTCATGCCCAACAGCCGCAAGTGAGAAAGACTCTAGAGAAGCACCAGCATCTGTTGCCGCCACGATAAAACGCTCGCGCGAGGTTTGGTAAGACGGTGACCAGAGAGAGAGTAAATCGGAGCGACTAAGCGAAGGCTCGTTTGGAAGAGACTCAATGGTTCCGAAACGTGTTATGGGCATTTTGCCGACAATCCCTGCTAAAACTGAGTTCCGCTCGTCCAATTGGCTGGGCTGTCTAACGTCTGGATCTTGCCCCTGGTTAGCAGCGGCAGCCGAATCTGCTTGTAATGATGGTCGTATGCCTTGGCTCTCCCGAAACTGCAACGTCATATAGCGGGACAGTGTACCCAATGGCTATTCTTCAATCAAAACGTTCCAGGCGGCGTGATTCAAGCGTAGCCGGATTCACCACTGTGCTGTAAATTCGCTGGCGTGAGTAAAAAACCACTAGTCATCGGACATAGAGGCGCAGCGGGGCTTGAGCCCGAAAATACTTTGCGCTCCTTTAGACGCGCATTGGAAATCGGCGTCGATCTTGTTGAGTTAGATGTGTGGCTGGTGGATGGCGAAGTAATCGTGTTCCATGACCGAGAGCTTGAGCGCCTCACTAATGGGACTGGATTGTTGGTCGCGCAGCGGCTCGATGCGTTGCAAAACTTGAAAGTTCGAAACTCGGAGAGAATTCCGTTGTTGACCGAGGTGCTGGACTTAATCGACCAGCGATGCGGAGTAAATATCGAACTAAAAGGGCCAGGTGTTGCCGAGGCGGTTGTGCAGATCGCGAAGCGGTACGTGAGCGAACGCGGTTGGAACAACCAGAATTTTTTGATCAGTTCGTTTGATCATACACAGCTGTTGCGCATCGCGGAACTTCAACCAGCGCTCCCTTTGGGCGTGCTCTTGTACGGCATACCCGCGGACTTAGCTGCGTGCGCCGAGAAATTAGGGGCGTACTCGCTTCACATTGCGCTGGATTTTTTGAATCCAGAGCTGATCCGCGATGCTCATGCGCGCGAACTTATATGTTTTGTCTATACCGTCAACTCAAAGGCTGACTACGATCGAGTTGTCGCGATGGGGGCGGATGGGTTCTTTACTGACTACCCCGATCGATTTATTGATCTAAAGCCGGGACGATCCTAGTTATGATTAAAATCCTCCCAATTTTCCAAGAATGCTGCAGGTCCTTATGAAAAAATTAACGGCATATCTAGTCATTCTTTCAATGACTTTTGCCTCGCTGATCGCGCGGCCTGTTCTCGCGGATGATCCATCTAATCGAGCCAATATGTTCACAGAGGAAGATGATGATCACCGTTCATTCTTGGTGGGCGCACTTTTATATATACCAAATAGAATTCTCGATGTTTTTGATATCTTTCGTCTGCGTGTGCGAGTTGGGCCCGGAATTGCTGTAGGCGCAAGAGCTACAGAAGTAGCCTCGGTATATGTTGGAACGTATGCCACGCTGTATGCTGGCCTGCCTGGTCCGCGTATGCGCCAGATGCCTAAATCTCCGATCGGATTGGAAAGCCATACCGGCGCGACAGTTAGTGTCGCGGATGCGACCGTTGATGGTGGCATTGGCCCGGATTACTCACCTTCGGAATTCGGAGGTGGTTTTCAATTAGGAATTATCGGCATCGAATTCGGAGTTGATCCAGTGGAGTTGGTAGATTTAGTTACTGGATTAGTCACGGTTGATATTCGTGACGATGATTTTTAAGGATCTTGAGAGATGTTTAACGGAGGTTATTCATTGGCCCTTCATCTAATATTTGAGATGATAAACTAGAGCTAGACACTCTCGCAAACGATCGTGCAAATGTCGACAAGGCTTCGGTCAATAACTCGGTACATAACGTTCAAACCCACCTTGCGCCGCCCTATTAACCCCACGTTCGTCAAGACAGTTAGGTGTCTTGAGACGTTAGGCTGGCTCAGTCCAGTGCGCTCTACTAAGTCTGTAACATTTGTTTCCCCGTCTTGAAGGCATTTTAATATTTGAAGTCTGCTGACCTCTCCGAGTGCACGGAAGCGCGCCGCAATAATTTCCATTTTGCCAATAGGGATGCCTTTAAAAGGTGTTCTAACCATTTCGTGTAAATTCTCTTGAAAATGAATGTATATATAATTATATTAGTATAGAGTTGTTGATGATTCATTACAAGGAGACTTTTATGAAGACAAATGAAGGATGTTGTTGCGATGTTAAAGGTCCTGAAGAGTCTACCTGCGATAATCGAATAACTTGTTCTCCGTGTTTGATTATTTGGGGGATAGTGTTGGTTTTAATGATAGTTCAGTACTTCATTCGATAATTACCTCGATTGAAACTCTGCGGTTAATGGGGAGCGACTAACTTAGAACAGACAATGATTTAGAACAGACAATGATTGAGGACAGGCAATGACTGAGGAGAGGCCATGATTAATTCAAAATTCAAACGCTCATATTTAGTAGGCGCGGGCATCGGTATTCTAAGTTGGGTTGTATTCGTGGTGGTAAATGCGCCCCTGGGGATCACGACTGCCCTTTCCGAGGCATCCGGGGCCGTGGCCGTCCCTTTGATGGGGGCGGACGCAGTAGCAGCGAACCCGTACTGGGCGAAAACGATTCCTGCTTGGGATTACGGAACATTATTTCTTGTTGGAACGTTTCTTGGAGCGCTCTTCGCTTCAGTATCCGACAAAACGTTTCGATGGGAGTTGGTTCCCGTAACCTGGAGGGAACGATTTGGGGGTCGAGTCGGCCCGAGATTTCTGACTGCATTTATCGGAGGTGTTTTTGCGATGTTTGGTGCGAGGCTTGCTGGCGGATGCACAAGCGGACATGGAATCAGTGGTTCGCTGCAGTTAGCGGTAAGTAGCTGGACATTTTTTATAGTGATGTTTCTCTCGGGCGTTTTGACAGCTCGAATATTTTCAACTCGATCAGTTAATAAATCATAAGAAGGGAAGTGTATGACATTGCCAATCCAAGGAAATCTAAGCTTGGTGTTCGCTGTAATCTTCGGGGCGATCTTCGGAGCACTTTTGCAGCGAGGCCGAGTGGCAGACTACAACGTGATCGTTAATCAATTTCGTTTTAAAGATTTTACCGTCATGCGTGTGATGCTGACAGCCATTATTGTTGGGGGGATAGGGGTGTACTTCCTGCACCAATACGGACTTGCGCAGTACCATATCAAGCCGGCAAATATGCTCGCCGTTGTTGTTGGCGCGGCATTATTCGGGGTTGGAATGGTGCTCTACGGGTATTGTCCCGGAACTGGAGTTGCTGCAGTAGGCACAGGCAGTATTCATGCATTGATCGGCTTTTTCGGAATGCTCGTGGGCGGTATTCTGTATGCGTTAAGTTACCCGTGGATCAATTTGAACATCCTCACGGTAGGGGTCCTTGGTAAGATTCGAGTACCAGAACTCTTTGCAAACATAGTTGCGATTCCTGATTTAGTTTGGTTCGGAGCGTTGATGGTTGTAGCGATCGTTGTGTTCCGCATGCTTGATCACGGACGCAAGGACTTTAGTTAGACTAAAGGACGATACTGGGACGCCAGTATCCCAGTATCCCAGTATCGGAGTCGAGAATTAATCATGTGCGTCCCGAGCTCCTTCTCAGAGATCATTTCTTTAGTGCGAACTCATAGCCATTCAGTACGACATTCCACTTCGGTACCGTCACTTTGCGCCCGTCCGGATCGGCATGGACTTTTCCGGCGATCGTAGCTTTAAATCCGAGTTCTTTAGCGATTGTAACGCAACGATTTGCATCGGTGTCGTTTTCCAAAAATATTGCGAAGCCAGCACCGCTGTTAAACAGCGTAACTAAACGTGCACGATCTACTTTCAGTTCTCGTTCGAGAAACTCAAACAACGGGGGCAGGGGAAGGGGATCGCTAATTTCGTACCGCAGCGCAGCGCTACTGCGCATAATCTTTTGCCACCCGTGACCGGTAATATTCTCAAGATTTGTCGGGGAGATTCCGGCTTTAAGAATCGCTTGCACTAGAGGGGTATATAGTTTGCTGCCCTTATTGATCGCCCGCCAAAACTCTGTGCCAGTATTATCCACCTTTGCTCGATATCCACCCTGCAGGGCTTCAGCGAGTGCTCGCAGCGTCGTAAATCCATTTTCATGCGGGCCGGAACTTTCTACTAACACAATAGAATTTCCAGCCTGCACGCCCGTTGCGCTTAGTGTAGCACGATCCGGCAACGCCAACGCCACACACGCTCCAGCGATATCGAGCGCATGCGGAAGCATTTTGCTTTTAAGTTGAGGCGTTTCCCCGGAAATATAAACGCAACCGACGGTCTTACATCCCTCTACGAATCCATCTAGAAAACCATTCAAAAACTCAGGTGAAAAAACTATTTCTGGTTTGGCTGACGGTAGATATAATCCGATCGCGACGGTCTGAAGTCCTGCGGAGGCTGCATCGTTGGTAATTACTGCTACAGCCTTGATTCCGATCTCAAACCAGAATTCCGTTAGCTCGCTGCTCGTTAAGTCGTTAGGGCGGGCATCATCCGCCGTCCCTAGTCCCTCTGGAACAAGGGACAGAGACAGACTCTTTGCGCCAGCAGCAATCCACGGCGAAAGATCCACCGAGAGTACGTTGGCTGAGGCGCCGAGTTTAGTATTTGGTACAGAGCCCCAATCCCCAGCGAATGAAAGGGTCCGTTTGCTAGCGGCGATAAATTTAGCTTTCGCCGCATCCAGAGTTGTATAGTCAACGGTTTCGATTCCCACGTGCTGGAGTATGCCCTAGCTTTGTGGCTTCGTCGATTATCGGAAACGCGCTACTCTAGTCGTATCGCTTCGATGGATCAGGGATCTTATATCGCTGCACCTCTCCGCTAGAGAGGGTTACCTCGACGGTAATATCTTTAGGATATTTTCCGCCTTGTTTCGAGAAATTCCATTTCTCTCGACCGGTTTCCTTGATGCCAGCGCTTTGAAGCTTCCCTTCTTCTAAGATCGTGTTAAGGCTATCTTTAATTCGAACACTTGAAATATTGCCGGTCAAGTTCTGACCCAATAGCACCGCGAGTTTTCCCTCATTGTTCGTTATCGGTTTAAAGAGAAACCCTTCAGGACCATCAACAGCGGTGCCGTTTGGTGTAAAGGCATCGAAAGAAGCAACGCCGGATTCCCCTCCAAGAGCCCCGTTTGCGGCGCTAAACCCAGCCTTTCCGTTAGCCTTGGCGTCGGCTAACGATTTAAGTGTTAGTGTGGATGGATCAGACACAAAACTTTCGATAAAGCCTCGTGCCTGCTTAAGTGCGATGTCGAGCGTCGCCATCGCCATAGTTGGATCGCCCGGACCTCCACGGCTGTCGAATAAAGCATTCTTGTTATCGTCAAGTTGAGCCGCTGCGAATGCTTCGCTGTATACCTGGCTGCCCTCGTCTTCGGAGAGCGATTTGTCCGTCACCAGCTTTTTAAGGGCGTTAATTGCTGCTTGCTCCATCGGAATAAACCCGTCCGGTCCTTGAAGTTTAGCGGATTCCGCGTTCAAGGCAGCTGTGAATTGCTCAGCGGTATCCTTACCTTTCAGAGCCTCTAATCGTTCACGTATGACCGCGGCAAATAGCTCCTCTTCTGAGACCTTATTTGATTTATCCGGGGCAAGAGTTGCCTTCAGTAGCTTATCAAACTCGCCTAGAATTCCTTTGATTGTTAGGGCTTTCTTTGCGACCGGATCCGCTGAATTTATTGGTGAATTCGCGACTTCCGGGGCGCCCGCTTCTATAATCATCGTCTCTGCTTCCTTGAATTACGTAGGAGCCGACCCTGGCTCTAAGGAAGGATAGAGCAGATCCTGTGCCAGTCTTGATGGCGGCAGTGCTTCAAGGGTGTCTAAGAGAGTTAAGACTCGGGGGCTGCAATATTTTATAGAACCCGCTACAGTTTCCGCGGTTTGATTTAGGAGAATGCCCGTGTTGCCGTTTACCACTGATGATGCTGTTACTGTTTTAAAGAAATCACAAAATCTTAATTCTGCGTTAAAGAATTTCTTAAAGCGTGAAATCAAGGCAGGGGATCCCGCCGGTCGTTTCATTAAAGATCTAAAAGATCTCAGTGATCGCACACAGACTGAGCCGTTAAAGAAGTATCTCGATAATTCACGACCGCATTTCGACGGTCATCTACTAGCGATCGGAAGGTACGCTCACGTCGATGCTGTCAATAGTATCGTCGGTCAAATTGTAGATCGGTTCGCCGAGGATTTTAACGCAACCTATGAGATCGAAGAAAGCGGTGGATCTGAGGCACAGGGAATTAAGGTCAAGGATGCCAACAAATTTAAATCAATCGTCGATCAAGCGTTTAAACTCATAGACGATCAACAAGGTGTTGCCGGATACTCACAGTCGACGTTTTTTAAAAATCTCGTACTTCTCTCGGTGTTTGAGAAGCCGGTGCTAGATCACATAATGAGTCAGGCTAACTAGCGATAAGCGTTGATCTAACGAGACGTCCGTGACGATACCAGCGATTGATGCACAAATGTTATCGACCCTCGAATTGCTGCACTATTGCAGGCGATTTCAGGGGACATTATTTGCCTTTTGTTTCGAGCATTCTAATCATTGTGAGGCGGTGCTAACCGACCTGCGGGTCTTGTTAGCTGCGCGCATTCAACAAGTTATTTTTTGTGCAGCCGATGCGGAGTTGACACATACCCTGAAACGCTGGAATCGCTCAGGAGATCAATTCTGTGTGATGGGTGGAAAAGTGGAAGATTTGACGACCACGGAGTTTATCGACTCTATTCGATCAGAGATATCGAAGGGGAGGGCACCGCTTGTCGCGCTTGAGCGTTTTCCGGAGGATGAATTGCAGCTCTTGGTGGCACAGGCCGCAATTATGCGCTGTGCAGTGAGACTTGGAGCGAAGAAGATTTTCTTTCCAGGGAATGATCAGGGACTTGAAATCGATGGAAAGTTTCGCTCGTATCCCCGAGTAGACGAGCTTCGTGCTGCGATCTCAAACGGAGCAACGCTAAATATATCAACTAAGCGGGCGACATTCTTTCTCGAGCAACAGGAGAGTCATAATCTAGATATAGTCTTAGTTTCCGCCCGCCGCGGTGCGGTTTACGAAGAGGTCTTTACGCACAGTGGATCCGGCACCCTTTTTACACGTGAGTACCCGAATATTCTTCGGGCTGCTGATGAGAAGGATGTGCGAGACATTTTTGCACTGATGCAGCCGTCATTTGTAGATGGCTCGCTGAAGCGGTTATCGGAAGAGCAGTTATTGGAGATTATCCCATCGTTTATGGTGTATTCGGTCAACGATCAAATAGTGGCAGCTGCCGCTTTAGTTGATCACGGTGACTCATACGAATTGGGGAAACTGTGCACGTTGCCGCGATACCAAGCACGCGGACGAGCTCGCGCTCTGGTGCGGGCACTGCTGGAGAAAGCGAGGAGGAATGGGAAACGGTCAGTCTTTGCATTGACGGTGCACTCGCATGTGGCAGAATTTTTTGAGCGATTAGGCTTTGTCGCAGTTGACCGTGAACGTTTATCTCCTACCTGGCAAGCCGGATACGATTTTACCAGACCGTCGCGAGCGTTTGAATACCCGCTGAGTTAATAGTTTACCAACATTTCCCATCGGCTCAATTTGGTTGTATTTTAAGCCACCATTTATTACTAGGCACACTATGACGAACGCAGCGCGAATTTTGGCTATCTCTGGCAGCAATCGGGCCGAATCATTTAACCGTAAAGTACTTGCGATTGCGGCGCACGGCGCTTCCAAAGCTGGTGCTCAGGTAACGGTACTTGATCTTAGGGAGTATGCGCTCCCATTGTACGATCAGGACCTGGAGGCTAAGGAAGGACTTCCTGCTCCCGTTTTGGCGTTGAAGAAAATCTTCGCCGATCATCAAGCTCTGCTGATCGCTTCTCCAGAGTACAATAGTTCGATCACTCCGCTGTTAAAGAACGTGATCGATTGGGTATCGAGATCAGCGCCTGGGGAAGGCGGATTAGCATCGTTCAAGGGAAAGGTTGCTGGTATCGTGAGTGCTTCTCCGGGAGCTCTTGGTGGATTGCGAAGTTTAACCCAGCTGCGAGTGATTCTCGGCAATATAGGGGTGCTCGTATTAACGGAGCAGGCAGCGTTACCAAAGGCAGGAGAAGCATTCAATGCGGACGGCACACTCGTCGATCCAAAAAAGCAGGAATCGTTTGAAGCGATCGGAAATAAACTCGCTGAAACTGTGACGAAGCTTGCAGCGTAGAGCTTGAAGAGGACAAATTTTATCCCTGGGAACGCGAGGCGCGCTGGCCTCGCAGCCTAGCGTGGTACTTTGTGTTACCTATATTCAAAGCAAGAACGCTACCCCTAGGTTTGCTAATGTTTTTGTTTTGAAACTGCAAAGGATTTGAAACGACTGCGAGGCGACGCCTCGCGTTCCCAGGATGGTGTCGTGTCGCACTACAATCCTCCTGCCTGAGACAGCAAGCTAGCCTTATCCTTGAGTCATGAATTTCTACCGTTCCGAATACGATTTGGATCGTCTACAGTCAGCGAGTGAAGTTTATTAAACTCGCCGCATTGGTTTTTGGTCCGACCCTTGCTCTTTTGATTGGCCTAGAAACACTAGCGCGTATCGCTTATTACCAACGCCACTACCTAGAGAGCCCATCTGCAGCTTACTCTATGTTAAGCTCCGGGTATCGTTCACTTCAGATGTATTTGGCGCGACGCAAAGTCGGAAGCTTCGATACTAAGAGGCTTGATCTTCTTTTAACGGAGAGGGCTCCCGCACTCGTTACCGAGCTTGAATCAAGGTATCGATCAGACTTTCAAAGTTTAAGTGCTCTAGTAAAAAGTCAGAATGTCCCTCTGTTGGTCATGTATTTGCCATCGGACGATTATGTCGGAAAGGCACGATTACGAGATGATCGGCGAAGTTTTTTCGGCTCACTCGCTCGTGAGCACGAACACCCATTTGTAGATCTCACTTCTTCGTTTCTCGAATACCCACCTGAAACCGTTACGCTGCTGCCATTTAACGGGCATTTATCTCGATTCGGATGCGGACTCGCTGCAGATGCTATCGAAGAATGGATAAAAAATAATCCCCTAAAGCGATCCTCTGTGACATTCTCCTCCCGTCCCCGCTTACTTGGCGACCTTTCTCCGAAAAGCAGCAGTATCTGGGATATCGAACCATCATCTCCGTACAGGGTGGTGACCAACAGTCAGGGACTTAGGCATCAAGATGAACTAGAGTTCCCCAAGACGAAACTTCGGGTCCTCGTGCTAGGCGACTCTTTCACCTTTGGTCCGTATCTTCCGAATCACGATACCTATCCGGCGATCCTAGATGAACGGTTGCAGGACGTGGAAGTTATTAACGCTGGGGTTGCTAGCTATACACTCCAAGATGTAGTCGAGCTTTACCGTGAACGTGCGCAGTTTATAGAGCCGGACCTTATCGTCCTTCAGGTGCTAGATAACGATATCTCAGACTATATGGCGCTCAAACGGAATTATTTCAATCGAGCGCGGCAAGTCTTTCAACCATCCAAGCTGGAGACGGAGTTTCTTACCACTAGCCTGACGGCGAAGAGGGATCCGGGATAAGGAGAAGGTGATGGCGCCCTTTTTTGGAATCCTGTTTTTTGACTCAATGCCGAAATCCAGAGATTAGCCGTCCGCCACGCACGGTGGCACCAATAACAATTGCGGAGCTTATAAGTATTAAGTTCTTAATAATATATTGCCCCTCAAGAGTAGGAACCCACGGAAATACTTTGAAAGTTTCGTAAGGAAATAAAAATAATGGCGTCAATGTACCAATCATTTGAAGCCCCAACAGAAGTAGAACCGCGCGCAGCCAGACGCCGAACAAGAGACCGAGTCCGATTACGGTTTCAAGGGTTGCGATTGAATAGAGGGCTACATCCTTTGGAACTATTCCGAACGATAGAGTTTGAATTGTATTGATGGCCAAAAGCTCCGCAGAGCTCATACCTGGAAAGAACTTTAGAACGCCAAACCATAGAAAAATGATTCCGAGACTAATTCTTAATAACGGGATCCCTATAGAAGCCATTCCAGCTGTTAACCTTCTATCGAGGTGCTCGAATCGCATGGCAGTATTCATAGTATTCTCACAGTCAATGTGGCTGGATTATAGTAAAAGTTCAGGGTATGCGCCACGCCGCGGGAAATCAGGCGATAAAGATATAAAGCTGAATTAAATAGGCTCTTCTCAACGGCCTTGAGTTCGACCCTATTTTTCTAAAGTGGTTCCACTTTAAGCGCGTCCCCATCCAGCTTAACGAGGGATCTTTTTCCGCTAAGCTCCGTTTCTAATACGACTTCACGCTCCCAAAGGGCGCCTACGTGTTTCAACGTGCGCTCCGCGTACTCGAGCTGCAGATCTCGTCCTTCGTGATAATGCTTTAGGTAGAGCGTTCGGTTGCGTCCAAAGTCAGCGTCCTCAACCTTAATGACAGGGATTGATCCCATCCCAACACTCTTAAGCAGTGTCTCTTTTACGGCAGCCCAATTCTCATCGTCGGAGACCTTGGTCACGACGCGATCGTTTCCGCGCTGCTCGTGTTGAAACAGTTCTAGTTCTCGCATTAAATCAACGGTTAAAAACCGTCTTAAAAAGGATTGATCGCGATCGGTTTCTCGGACCTCAAAAATTTTCTTACGACCGGGAGAATCGTTCTCGTCGTGGGTGGATGGATCAGTGCGCGGAATATCCTGAGTCCACTCACGCCCGGTGTCACCCTCGTTCCAACGCCGCTCAATATCCATCCAGACCATAAACCCTAAGTGATACGGGTTAAGGCCCCCTGGTTGCGGACGGAGCACCTGGTTATGACGCACGATAAATTCAAGATGCATGCCCTGATCTACTTTAAGCTCATTCATCAGCTTATAATGCCAATAACTCGCCCAGCCCTCGTTCATGATTTTCGTTTCCATCTGGGGAACGAAGTACTTCGACTCACGCTCTACGATCTTAAGGCAATCCCGCTTCCAGTCCGGTAGATACGGATTGAACTCGGCGATAAAACTTAAGATATCTTCTTCAGGCTCTATGGGTATACGGTCAAGCTCTGGTGGAACCCATTCAGCTTTAGGATGAATCGCTGCGTTTGGATCGTCCTTCGGTTGGCCCGCAGCCCATGCTCTCTTGCGCTGTTCGTCCTGTGTGAGCTTAGGTATCGAAAGGTTGCGCCTACATTGCAGGCTTAACGAATGCGCATGATCAAGGGCATCTTCGACGGCATCGACTCCTATTGAAGGGTCTTCCGCGTATTTTCCGACACGGCTAGCGTGATTCTTAAACATCTCTAACGCAATCTTTGCATCGAGACCGCTTTTAAAAGTGAAATTGTTTTTGAAGAAATCGTTATGCCCGTACACGTGCGCGATGGTTAAGACATGTAAGAGTTCTGAATTATCGCGCATCAAGTACGCCAAACAGGGGTCGGTGTTAATCACCATTTCGTACGGCAATCCGGCGACCCCATAGTCGTACATAGTTTTCTGACGTTCAAATGATTTTCCAAACGACCAATGCGTGTAACGCGACGGCATTCCGGAAAACGCCATGTATCCCAACATCTCGTTATGATCGCAGACTTCGAATTCTTGAGTGTAGTAGGTGAGGCCGAACCGATCGACGAGTTTGCGGATCTTTGAATCCCAGTTGGCGAGTTTCTCAAGATCTATACTCATCGGACTCCAAATTTATTTTCTAAGGCACACAAAAACTGCCTAAGGTGTTGCTGCCCCAGCTCCCTCACTTCCAGCAGCTTGCTGCGGTTGCAAGACGGACTTATCCCTAGTTAAAAACGCTTTGAACGCGGGCCACAAGTCCTCTTTACGCTCAATTACGCACTGGTGAAAATTTTCCGCCGTTATCGAATTAAATACTTCGAGCATAGTACCGGAGTAGTACGCTGAGCCGGTCGGTTTAATCTCACCGTATCCAAACAGATTACAGATATCACACAGCTTTTTGGCTGCTTCTACGGCACGGTCGTTGTCGGAATAGAAGTTATCGCCATCGGAGCAGTGAAACGCGTAGATGTTCCAAAGGCTTGGATGAAATCGATCGTTGATAATATCGAGCGCTTTGCGGTATCCGGAACTGATGTACGTTCCACCGGACTCCACTTTGTGAAAAAACTCCTGCTCGTTGACCTCTTTAGCCTCGGTGTGATGAGCTATAAACACAACCTCTACGTTTTGGTACTTCGAGCGCACGAACTGATACAATAGAAAATAGAAACTTCTCGCCAGATATTTCTTCACCGTCCCCATTGAGCCAGATGTATCCATGATGCAGAAAATCACCGCATTCGATGCTTCCCGTTCAGTCGGGACGATATGAAAGAAACGCATATCATCTTCGTGAAACGGAAATCGTTCATCTTGGTCGTCGCCTTCAGAGGTTTTGGCGCCATTTTTCACTGAAGTATTACTCGTTGGATTAGCTTTGTTTTTCTGAGCAGCAAACATGCGCTTAAGCCGCTGCTTTGCAGTCGCTTTTTTGTCTAGCCTAGCAATAATGCCCTGGCGTCGGTGACCTTTGCGCCGATAGTTTGCCTCAGAAACAATTTTAGCTAGCGATTTTCGTTCGAGTTCCGGAAGCTCTAAATCATCGAACATGATCTCTAGTAGTTCTTCAAGCGTCACGTCCGTTTCGATAGCATCAACGCCGGGTTGATCGCCGCCTTTCTGTCCGGGTTGACCTTGGTTCTCACCCTGTGCAACCACGTCACCGGGCTTCTGTTCGCCATTACCTTGTGCAACCCCAGGGGAGTTCTCGCCGTAAACGAAGCGGTACTCCTTAATGGATCGGATCGGGACCTTAACGAGTTTGTCTTTGTCGACGCCAACTATCGACTCCTCAGAGAGAATATCAGCGATATTCTCACGAATACTCGCTTTGACCTTCTGACGGTGTCGTGTCCTATCTCGTGCGCTCCGGTCCGAACGTTGGTTAGGAGGGGTATAGTCCCTAAATATCGCCCCCATGCACCACTAGTCCTTCCAAAGGTTATTCGCTGCGTACTTCAAGATAGTATCGACGCAGCTTGCTGGATATCCGTTACGGATTAGCTGCTCAACCATTCTGTCGTACTTCTTGCCCTGGTCTTCGTCGCGGGTGCGGGCCTTTGTAATGATTCGTGACACATCGCGCACCGAAGCCATGAGCTTCTTCTCGATCGCTTCCTTCAGTGGCTCGTAGCTCTCATACGAGATATTCTCGCCACGTCGAGACACAGACCATAGGTACGCCGTAACTTCCTGGCGGAAGCCATCCGCAGAGGTTCCGATGATCGCAATTTGTTCCTCGATTGAGCGCATGAAGCCCTCATCTGGCTCTAGCTCTTCACCAGTGTTGCGGTCTTTAAGCCGCTTCTTAGTGAGGTAGGCCTCAGCGTGATCGAGATAGTTCTGGAATAGCGATTCGGCCTGTTCTTGATACGAATACACAAACGCCTTCGTAACTTCACGTTCAAGTATCTGTAGATATTCCTTATGCAGGGTGTCCTGTAAGAACTCTAGGTAACGTTTCTTAATATCTTCCGGAAAATCGTACTCCTTCACCATGTTCACTAACGCTTCACGAACAGCGATCGGATGAATGCAGTTTGCTTCCGCGTTATCTGAAAGCGCTGAGTCGAGCGCTTTCATAATAAATCGAGTCGAAATTCCGCTCATTCCTTCGTTCTTCGCCTCTTCGCGCAGTTCTGTGACGTCGATTTTCTTTGTCCGACCTTTCTCTACGACCTCTTCGCCGTTGTAGAGCTTGAGTTTCGTCATCAAGTCGCACTTATTGGTCGGATCAAGTCGGGAAAGAATTGCAAACATCGAAGCGATTTCGATTGTGTGTGGAGCGATGTCCGCGGTGAATCCGCTCTTGCGAATGATCTTGCGATAGATCTTCGTTTCCTCACTGAGTCGTAGGTTGTAAGGAACTTTCACAGTAACGATACGGTCGAGAACCGCCTCGTTCGTATGATCGCTTCTAAACTTCTTCCACTCCGCTTCGTTTGAGTGGGCGAGGATACACGTGTCTACGTAGATCATGCCGTGTCGGCCCGGAGCAGGAACGTTCTTCTCCTGCGTCGCGGTGATCATCGCATGCAGATATTCAGTCTCGTTTTTAAAAACCTCTATAAACTCAACGATTCCGCGATTTCCAACGTTTAGTGCTCCGGTTAGATCAAGCACGCGAGGATCGCCCTCAGAGTACATGTCGAGTTTTGAAATATCCTCTGAACCGATCAGCACACTGGTGTCCTGGTGGTTCGGATCCACAGGAGGAACGATGCCGATACCGCGGCGCGCGCGAATCGAGAAATCGTAGGTACGGATCGGAACTTCTTCCCAACGCCCTTTAAATTCCTCTTTTAGTCTGTATCGACAAACTGGACAGAGATCGCCTTCGAGCTGAACGTCAAGCATCTTCGAAAACTCAACCCGTAGATGGCGTGGGATCAAATGCAGCGGCTCTTCGTGCATCGGGCAGCCTTCGATTGCATAGATCGGCTCGATACTTTCAAGGCCGCGCTTTAAGTGCTCAGCCAAGCTGCTCTTTCCGGATCCAACTGGACCTACCAAGAACAGAACCTGGCGGCTTTCTTCGCCTTTTAACGATGCGGAGTGAAAATACCGAACGATCTGATTGATCGTTTTTTCCATGCCGTAGAAATCGCCGGCGAAGAAATTGTAAGTTTTTACCTTTTCGCCCTTGAAGATGCGCTTTAGTTGCGGCTTATCTTCGATGTCTAGGTCGGTTGAGCCGGCCGCCGCGATCATCTCGTAAATTCTTCGATGGGATAGTTTAGCGATCGATGGATCGGTTCGTACGAGTTCTAGGTATTCAAGAGCACTACCTTTCCAAGCATTTTTAATTCTAGTTTCGCGGTCGTCTTTGATTAATTTTTGAAAGTCGTTATCGCTCATCGCAATCCTCACCTGTTCTAAAAACGCCCCAATTTATCGAAACCGAAACTGCGCCCAAACCCCAGCCGTGTTTAGGTATCCCTCTGCCAAAACCAACAGTGATATCCGTACGATAGCTTGCACGGACCCCAACCCACAATCGGGGAAGGTATGAGGAACCGCAAATTGACGAATCCTCTTAATGGTTTAGATGCAACCAGTTTGAAGCTGGGCTCAGCGCAAAGCACCACCGTAGAACCGCGTTGGGTTCGTCAAAGGTGTAAAGATTTCCACTAATTACTACGCGACTATCAGCGCATTGCCTATTTTGGAGAGCTTTGAAATCGCTCAAAGAAATGTTCTGGCAACGCGCAGTGTGGAAACGGCGATAGAAGAGGTAGTGTAAGTCTTCGCCTCGATTTGACTCTTGGAATCAAGCGGGGGTTCTCAGCGTTGTGAAAAGAGTTGTGAATGTGCTGGACTTGTGTGGAAAGTCCCTCAGCCCGAATAAAGAACTCGGTTTCGTTCACGATCTCCTCGCTGGGGTTTTCGTCTCGGCTGGATTCGCTCAACGACTGCTGTGCCAATCCTGCGCTCCTCGTTTCAATTCTTTTACTTAATGAACGTGCCATTTAGCTCCTCAGAAAATAACTGCTTTCAAAGAAAGAACCACTTGAGTAGCTAAAACCTACGTATTTTCGACTGCTCACTGAATCAACTGCTATTCGTATAACCCTAGACATCAATTTTGTCGTTTCGGTGCTTCGCGCCTTGGCGTTGCGACCGTTCCAAGCAGTATGTCAGGCGGAAAGGCGGATTCAAAGGTTTTAGAGCGGAATCGCGCAAGATGGTATTTCCCGCTAGCGGATGAATCGATTTTCCAGGGAATTACCCCAGAACGAACGTTCTGTTTTTCATTTTCCGCAGGTCTGATACTCTCCCGGCACCTCTATGACAGACAAATGGCGTTCGACAGCAGTTCACAGCGATGCGATTTCCCACGGTATTACCCCCGATGAATTTGCGGGGGTTAAGGGTCGGCTTGGGCGGGATGTTACGATTCTCGAGCTTGGAATAATCGCAGCGTTATTTTCAGAGCATTGTTCTTACAAGAGCACGAAGGTTCATCTAAAAAATCTTCCGACCACTGGCCCGCGGGTCATGCAGGGACCAGGCGAGAACGCCGGTGTAATCGATATCGGCGATGGAGATTGCGTCGTATTTAAAGTGGAGAGCCATAATCATCCCTCATTTATCGAGCCGTACCAAGGCGCAGCAACCGGCGTTGGTGGTATCCTGCGCGATGTATTTACGATGGGAGCGCGTCCACTAGCATTGATGAACGGCTTACGGTTTGGAGAACCGAGGAATCCAAGAACTAAGTATCTTTTAAAGCGTGCTGTCGCTGGGATCGGTGGCTACGGAAACTGCGTTGGTGTTCCCACCGTCGGTGGGGAACTTTACTTTGATGCAAGTTTTAACGGTAACTGCCTTGTGAATGCGTTTGCGTTAGGCGTTGCAAAACACGACGAGATTTATCTTGGGAAGGCTTCAGGTGTTGGTAATCCGGTAATCTATTTCGGATCAAAAACGGGGCGCGATGGAATTCGTGGCGCCAATATGGCGTCAGAAGGTTTCGATGAGAACTCCGAAGAGAAACGACCCACAGTTCAGGTAGGGGATCCGTTTCAGGAAAAACTTTTAATCGAAGCGACGTTGGCGTTGCTTAAGAGCGGTTGCGTTGTCGGGATTCAAGACATGGGCGCAGCCGGCATGACGTGTGCTTGTTACGAAATGGCCGATCGGGCGGGAAGCGGCGTGAAGATCGATCTTGATCGTGTCCCACAACGCGAGACCGGAATGAATCCGTATGAGATTATGCTATCAGAGTCGCAGGAGCGAATGGTTGCGGTAGTTACCAAAGGTCGAGAGCAGGAGGCAATCGATATCATTCAACGCTGGGAGCTTGATGCGGCCGTTATCGGCGAAGTGATCGATGGGGGAGCGGTTCAGCTTCTATGGCGCGGTGAGTGCATCAGCGACATTCCGGCGCAGTTGTTGACGGCATCTGTTCCGCAGTACCGATGGCCGGAGGAGCCCCCACCGCCAACTATGAATTCGAAGGTCGATGAGCAAACATCCCCCGCCAATCCATTTTCGATCACGGATTCAGCAGCCGCGTTACTCAAGGTGCTAGGGGGTGTCAACGGATGCTCGCGATATCGGGTCTTTGAGCAATACGATTCAACGGTTAGGTCTAATACGGTACGAGCACCGGTAACCAACGGGGCGGTTTTGACGCTGGGCGATGCCGGCGTTGTAAGGCTCAAGGGAGACGCCGCATCCGGTCGTACTGAAAAAGGGCTGGCGATGACCCTTGATTGTAATTCGCGGTACTGTGGAGTTTCACCGCGACAAGGGACCGCGCTTTCACTAGCGGAAGCGATACGTAATTTAGCGTGCGTCGGAGCTGAGCCGTTAGGGATTTCTGATTGCCTAAATTGCGGAAGCCCTGAGCGCCCTACTTCGATGTGGCAGATCGCTGAGTGTATCCGTGGGTTAGGGGATGCAGCGCGAACGTTTGACGTGCCGGTGGTAAGTGGAAACGTGTCTCTTTACAACGAAACGAAAGGAGAGCCGATTCTTCCAACTCCAACGTTAGCAGTGGTTGGATTAGTGGATGACGTTTCAACCTGCGTGCCGAGTTGTTTTGGATCAGAGGGTCGTGTGCTTGTGATCGGAAGCGAAGCGGGGATGACCCTTTCCGGAACGTTGTACGCGCAAGTGACAAAGCGAGAGCGAACGAGCAGTTTGCCGATGCTGGTTTACGAAGAGGACGTAAAGACCTGCGCTTTAATTCGTGAGCTGGTAAGGGGGAGATTACTAAAGTCATGCCATGACGTTAGCGATGGTGGCTTAGCTGCTAGTTTAAGTGAGTGCTGTTTTGGTGCCCAGGTTGGGGTGTCGATCCAACTTTGTGATGAGTCAGGCGAAACTCCTCGTCCTACTTCAGAGCTTGAGAGGGTCCGAGAGTTAGCGGCTTATGGCGAGGGCGGGTGCCGATTTATCATAAGTTGTGCCGACACCGAGTTTCAGCGAGTTGTAGATTTAGTTCGAGCGAGGGGAGTTTCGGTGCTGGCCACCGGCGCAATCGGTGGGAACGCGATTATAATTAAAGAGATCCTATCTGCTCCGATAGATAGCGCCCAGAATGCGTGGCGTACCGGTCTTGATTCGTTGTTCGATGACGTGGAATCCAATGTCGCGATGGAGAATGCAGCATGACGAGTTTTAGTCTTAAGTCGCGGAACTTTTCGTTGCCGATTTTAGAATCCAACCATTCGGACTCTCTTGTCGCTGATAAATTCCATGATGAATGCGGAGTGATGGGAATCTGGAATTGTCCGGAGGCAGCTAATCTTACTTACCTAGGCCTTTATCACCAACAACATCGAGGGCAAGAGGGTGCGGGTGTCGTTGCTATTAGCGATGGGGAAGGTAGGGGGAATTGGAATTCTCATCGTGGGCTGGGACTAGTATCTGATGTTTTCAATAAATTTGATTTTGCGAAACTTCCAGGAAGTCGAGCTATTGGACATGTTCGGTACAGTACTGCTGGGGGAAGTAGACTAGAAAATATTCAACCGTTCCAAGCAGAACTCGCTTCGGGAAGAATCGCGGTTGCGCATAACGGAAATCTTGTTAACGCAGATCTTTTGCGTGGTGAATTGAAACGAAAAGGTGCGATATTCCAAGCAACTTCGGACACAGAAATTATTCTTCACTTAGCAGCGCGCCAGTCCGATAACGTGCCGCCCGTTGAGCGAATCGTAAAAGTCTTAGAACGACTTGAAGGAGCATACTCGCTGCTGATCATGCTCGATGATCGAATATTCGCCGCACGGGATCCGCATGGAATTAGACCGCTTGTAATGGCTGAGTGCGGGGATGGAGTCGTTTTCGCCAGCGAAACTTGTGCTTTTAACTTGCTGGACGTGCGAAACGTTCGCGAAGTCCTTCCGGGTGAAATTGTAGAGGTGCGTGGTGAGCGAACTATCACCAGCGTTAGGCCGTTTCCAACTAAGCCGTCAGCTTCGTGTATTTTTGAACACGTATATTTTGCGCGTCCCGACTCGGAAGTTTTCGGACGACATGTGCAGTCGGTGAGAAGAAAATTAGGAGAGCAGCTTGCGTTGGAACATCCAGTTGAAGCGGATCTAGTTATTCCGGTTCCTGATTCGGGTAATTTTGCAGCACACGGATATAGTCGACAATCCGGGATCCCGTTTGATTTCGGTTTGATCCGAAATCACTATGTGGGTCGGACCTTTATTGAACCGCAGCAAGGTATCCGTGACTTTGGTGTAAAGTTGAAACTCGCCGCAAACAAACAGATTTTAAAGGATCAGCGTTTAGTAGTTGTCGATGACTCTCTCGTCCGCGGAACTACATCGAAGAAACTTGTGAGCATGTTGCGAGAAGCTGGAGCGAAGGAAATTCATTTGCGAATTTCTAGCCCACCAACGATTAGCCCGTGTTATTACGGCATCGATACACCATCAAAAGATCAGTTGATCGCTGCGCAAATGTCGCTCGATGAAATACGAAAGTTTGTGGCAGCAGACACTCTCGAGTATCTTAGCTTAGAAGGCTTACATGCAGCCGTTAATAGTACGCAAAATACCTTCTGCGACGCCTGCTTCAGCGGCAACTATCGCGCCGGTGTCCCGACGGATTTTAAGCCGAGGCAGGCGCAGTTGTTGTAATTAAAGCTGATCATTCTTGAGTTGTTGAGTGATTTCCGGAATCGAGGTGATGCTCAGAGGTGGATCGTGCCTGTCGATACGATTTGGTCTGGTGCGCCCCTTGTTTTGCTTACTAAGGAGTGATGGTGACGGATTGGCCTCGCCGTGCTGGGTCGAGTCACGCCGATTCGGATCTGCGCAACTCTCCCCGGGGAGAGTTGCTCTGTTCCGAATCGGCGTGACTGTATTCGTGTGGTTGGGCCCAGCACGGCGAGGCAAGCCCAGTCACCGGCACTTCATAGTAAGCAAAACAAGGGGCGCGCCAGACCAAATCGTATCGACGGACACAATCCTTTAGTGAGATTCACATGTAATCGTAATCGGGGATTGTCGTAGGGGAATCGACTATAATCCTGACTAGAAACAAGAACAATGACATCGCTTGTGATTAATCACTGAGCTTGCGGTAGTGGGTTCACTTAAATCTCAGCGATTTGCCCCCCAACCTATTAAGACTATTAAGCATCTAGTCGATTTATAAATCGAGGCGTCCCCCGCCTCAAGTTGTATTGTTTTTTGGGGAATACGTAGTAGTGCCGGTAGTACTCGGAAGTAACATAGCATCGCTGCGAGCGATCCGAAGTCTCAATCAATCTGATGGAGCGCTCGGTCGTGTTTTCGAGCGTCTAAGTACCGGCAAGCGGATCAATCGCGCATCGGACGATGCTGCGGGTTTAAGCATCGTATCATCGCTTACGAATCGCTCCCGTGTTCTCAACCGAGCAGCTCTGAACTTATCCGACGGACAATCGCTTCTCAGCATCGCTGACGGAACTTTAAGTGCCGTCACAAACGTAGTGACCAGACTCGCAGAGCTCGCAGAACAAGCGGCGAACGGCACGTTCAGTAAATGACAACGGTCAGCACTCGATAAAGAGTACCAACTTCTTATTCGCGAGATAAATCGAATCGGAGCATCAACAGCGTTTAACGGGATAAATTTGTTATCCGGTGGGCGAGCAACGAAAGTTGGTCAAAATGTTGGAACTCAGATCGGAGATGCGCTTCTCGATCTGTCCGGCGACGGGCGCTATCAGGTTAGCTACGATTCGGTTGGTACGGGGGGTATCTTGGAAGTTCGCGATTCCGTAACTGGCGAGACGCGACGATTGGACGGCCTTACCGGTAGCATCACCATACGAGATGCTAAAGTGTTGGCGAACGGGGATGTAGTCATAGGTGCGGTGAGGGGGGGAGACAGTGAGCTTGGTTATTATTCGTGGGCAACGAACAGCTATCGCACACTCGGTACTGCAATAAACGGGGCTTTCTATAACATCGCTGTCAGCGCGGACGGTACGACGATTGCGTTTTCCTCCACTACCGACTTCACCCCCGGTGGTTCGATTTCGAATCCTGGTGGTGGGATAGTGAACCGGATCTTTACAGTAAATATCGCGACCGGTTTGATTCGTTCCGGATTAGGTAGTCCTGGCGCTGTATCTGACATTAGGATCAGCAGTGATGGTCGATACGTTGCGACGAGTCAAACAATCGGTATGCGCATTTACGATTTTGGGGAAAACTCCAACACAGCTACCGGCGTTGCATTATCATTATCTTCGGCGGATAGAGCTTTCGGTATTACGAACGATGGAATGCTTTACTATAATACTGCCTCCAATTTTAGCGGTCAGAATACAACCGGCTTCCAGCAAATCATGTCGTATAATATTGCGACCGGAGTTACGTCTCGGCTTTCAAATTTCGCAGCAAACACGAAAGATTCCCTTACAATGAACGCGGATGGTTCCGCGCTGTATTTCACTAGTACCGCGAGCTTAGACAATAGTGTCAGTAGCGGTGGGTATCGTCAGATGTATCGATTCGATCTGCTCTCGCCCGGGGCTACACAAATGACGAGCCATGTTTCCTCGGTTCTTAACACCACTGCGCGCATTTCGATGGATGGTGGAAGGATGTTTGACTACCAAAACGGAAACGACTTATACGAGTACGACACCACCGGCGCCGACACAAACATCGATTTGGAGGCAGGATTTGGTTCGCGCGGTAACATCATCGCTTCGCTGCAATCGCTCGGCGGTGCTGTACGCGGTTTAGGATCGTTTACGCTAGGGAGTGTGATTCAAGCCCGTGCAGCGCTCGATCGAATGCAGGCGAACTTATCACTGCTCGGACAAACCCGTAGCGTCATCGGTGCCGGCCAGAGTAGGCTTTCGATCGCTTATAACTTAAGTTTAAATCAACGCGACGAGGCGTTATCAGCGTCCGGTCGAATCGGTGACGCTGATGTCGCAGGGGAGTCAGCGGAGCTGGTACGCCGCTCAATTCAGCGCGAAGCAGCTACAAGTGTTTTGGCTCAGGCGAATCAGCAGCCGGCGTTAGCAATTTCGTTACTTCGATAACTTGCTGTTTCTCTCCAATATCTAGATTGCCCCGCTGTGACTAACCGGTATAACCAACCGTATGACTCGGAGTCAGAGAAAACCTAAGAGTGCAACCGCCTTGCAACGCAAGAAAGCCATGCGCCTTGTTTATTGTGGTCCGATTGAGGAGGCAACTTGGGAAGAGCTATATTCCAAATCTTTTGCTCTGCTGTCCCCAAGAGAGAAGCAAGAAGTAAGTTGGCAGATGGTCGTTGATGCTTGGAAAATCATAGGGAAAACAGAAAGTGAACTCAGACTTGATCGAACTACTGCGGTGCTTAAACGAATATAAGGTGAAGTACCTTATCATCGGTGGTCATGCAGTTATTCATTATTCCGAACCGCGATACACTAAAGATCTTGATTGCGAGCCTAAACAAATTCGGTGCTCCGGTTGACAACCTCACAATCGCAGATTTTGCAAAGCCCGGAACGCTCTTTGTTTTTGGAATCGCTCCTAATTGAGTGGATATTCTTAATCGAGTTAAGGGGACAACCTTTGCGCAAGCGTACCGACGAAAGAAATTAATTGCGCTTGCCCCGAGACTAAAGGTGCCGTTCGTCGATTTAGTTGATTTGATTGCCTTGAAGAAGGCCGCCGGCCGTCCTCAAGATTTAGTGGATCTGGCAAAGTTAAAATTAGTAAGAAAGCTATGTAAATAGCTCGGCTGCTAATATGGTGGGATCATTTCCCGTCCCAGATCTCATCGTTAAAGATCGGCTCTCCAACTGATTCCTGCAGACGGTATTTGCCGCAATCATCGTACATTTCAGTGGCGGCCGTCTTTAGTTCGAACAAAGCTACCCGAGCAATCTTCATTCGCAGGTATAACAAGATTGCGTTTGGTCCGTGATTGGCTAGCTCAAGCGTAACGGTGCGGTCTCTGTGTCCTGGATAAACGAGCATCGCAGTCTGCACGATCGTCAATCCGACCCGAGCAAGGGTGCTGCGACCTTCGATAAAAAATCCGAGTTTTGCCCCAACCGATACCCGTTGCAAGGTATGCGCTAGAACGAATTCGCCTGGCTCTAATCGATAAGGTTTATCATCGGTAAGTATAATCTCTTCGTAGTCTGGAGTAATCCGATTTTTTAGATCTATGACCTTCCCGGCTTTAGGTCTTAGTATCCGCTCACCCAAATGCATGGTGATACCGGCTGCGCGAATAAACTCCGGTTTATTTGGCTCGACGACGAGATCTCCGTCCCGTAAAACCCGCTTAATATCTTCGTTTGAGAGCATCATATTGGTGTTCCGAGATAGCCTGAGCCGGACCATAAAAGCAAGCAGATCGGGACTTCTAATCTGCGCTGGACTGGGCTAGTGTTTTCGACATGTCAGGTAATCACCACAACGAATTTGAAAGTTCTGAGCAACTCTCCAAGAGCGCCGCTGCGTGGTTGATGGGGGCAGGACTATTTGCTGCCGCATTGACCGCTTTTATCATTAACGCCGACTACACAATGAGTCACTCGAAAGGTGAAAAGGTCTTGGAGGCTACGTTGTATGAAATGCGAACGGCACAAGCATCGATGAAGTCGCGGGTTACTGATGCGCGTCAGATCGAAAGTTATCTCAATAACGAATCTTCACCTAAGCCACCAGTCACCACTCTCGGAAAATAACTTCCCGCTACAGAGACAAAAAATTGAGGTCTCGCTTGGCACGAATTCGAGATTTTTTTCTCAATTGCTGGGCACAGTTTCTAGTCCTTCAATCGCGTGGTTCTGGTGGTCTCGATGCTTCACGAGTTTTCGGTTTTATCGAAGTCCTGCGTTCCGCGCTTAGACGTTATCCAACCTGGCGAGATGGGCACATTAGACTTGCGCGGTATGCCATCACTTGTGAGAATTTGCCGTTAGCTCAAAGCTCAGTCCTTGCGGCTCAGGCGCTCGGAAGTGAAGATGATGATCACAGAACTTCCGGCGAGTTGGCCTTTGTCCGCGGAATTTTGGCGCTACGGCTTGGATATCCTGAACGAGCGATCGCGATCTTGACGCCGTTAGTAGATTTTCACCCGGAGGTTAAGGAAGAACTTGCTGCTGCGTATGCTGCGACTGGAGATCGCGAAAAAGCCCTAAGTATTTTGAAATCGATTCCCATTCAAGAACTGTCCGCTGCCGCGAGGGTTACGATGGAATTTTTGGATTCCGGTCATTAACCCTGGGGGTAATTGTTGTATCTCCTTAATCGATCACCTTTAAGATCAATTCACCGTCCTTCGTAATCGGGACGATTCTAGTTCCGCGATTAATTCCCACGATTATCTGCACCGCTTTAGACTTTTGAACTAGCTTGACGTGCGTTACTCCACCAAAATCTTCCGGAGGAAAGTAAGGGAGCGCCAGGTATTTGCCAGCGAGTTCAAATCCCCCGATCAAGACTTCATAAGTACGATCATCGAGCTTTGAGACTTTGGCTTCAGGTTTGCCACCCATCGTGATTCGGATGGTTGAACCTCCAGTATCACCGCCCGCTACGGAAGATTTTTGAAAAATGACCTTCTCAATCTTTCCGGATTTAGCAGTTGAATCGGAATCTAGAACCGGCGTCTCTACGGTTGCAACTGGTGTGATAGTTGGAGTTGGGACCGATACAGTCGCGGTTGGGATAGATGTATGTGTTGACCGGGGCGTAGATGTCGGAAGCGCTGTGGCTGTGGCAACCGGTGTTGCAGTCTGCTTAGGCGTTGGTGAGGGGGTAGGGGATTTAGTCGGCTTTTCCGTTGGCACTATCGTCGGCGTAGCCGCAACGTCGGAGGAAGATGCTTCGGACACAGAGGTTTGAGGTGTTACCATCGGCGTTGGCTCGATGGGTGCCGGTGCAATACTATTCACTTCACTTAGATTAGATTCGACAGGAATACTGAACACGGCGGAACCAGAACCCTTTGTGATAACCGCGTCGGCGATTGAAGCTGAAACCGCTTGATCGATATCGAAGACCACTCGTAGCGTTCCAGCCGACAACCCGAATCGAATCTGTTTAACCGAAGAGTTCGCCTGCTTGTTAGAAACAGTATTGATCGACGGAGCCTTTATAGTAGTACCTGCAGCCGGCTTAAAATCAGCGACTAAGCGCCCGGGATTCTGCAAAGTAAACGCTTCGGTCAGCACGGCAGATTCAACTGCAACTTCACAAATAACGGAGGTAGTTCCAGACCTACATTCAGCAGTGATTCCATCTTTAGCGTAGGCGAGAGCGGCTTTAGTAGCACCATCGCCCTGAGAGTAGGCTGTATTGGCTATGAGATTTAAGATTAAACCAAACGACACGACAGCTAATAATAATGAAGAGAATACTCCGTACCTAACGCTGAAAAATGAGACAAAAACGCCACGGATGCGATTGAATTTACTGGACTCAGAATCATGAGACATAGCGGAAACACCATCACCTACAGACTTCTAGGTGGTGAGCCTACCTCTCCAACGCTGGTAGGTCCAGCCAGGCCGCATCAGGAGTTATTGCACGCTTAAAGGGCTTTGGTTGAGTTGTGCAAAACTATCGCGTTTAAATTAATCGGCCTCTACCTCGTCTTCATCGAACGATGACGGTGATACTGGCAATTCAGCGAGGCCTAGATCGAAAGATCGTGCCTCCGCCACTCGCCGCGCTAGCAGCTTCTCAAAAACAACGAGTGCACCTGGGAATTCACTTTTCACCCGTACCTTTCGATCTCCGAACACTTTATGGTGATATCCAAGAACTAGGGCTTTTTCGCTGCCGTAGTCTCCGTCCGGGCCATTCTCAACTTCAAGCTCAAATTTGCTCGTAATCTGCTGAGCAAATTGAGCTTGGGCACCGCCTGGACGCTCTTCCATAAGAACTACTCCATCCCCAAACAGCGCAATCCAAACCGCGGTCTCCTGGTTATTTGCAACGGCCTTCTCTAGCTCCGCTTCCGC
>JBGSNS010000181.1:0-5475 GCA_041739515.1 Bdellovibrionota bacterium | reverse complement strand
TTATATTAAAAGATATCTCTCTTTCCATTTCGATAATTTTATTTGAAAAACTATCAAACGAATCTATTGATTGGTTTTTAAAAAACGTTTCAGCATAGTTATCGAACTTAAAATTTCTTGTGCCAGGCGATAACGCGGGCGAAAACGGAAAAATAATAACGTCATTGTCAATATTCTGAATAATTTTATTAGCGGAATTATATTGCTCATCGAACGACCGATCAGAGTTGGTGACATTATTCAGATGTATGGGCCCGGCGAGATCAACGGCGTTGTTCGTGACATCGGGGCACGCAGTACCCGCGTTGTCACGGGCGAGAACGTCGAACTAGTGATTCCGAATAGCACTCTTCTGCAAAACAACGTGATTAATTGGACGTTATCGAACGATGAAGTCAGGGCCAATATTTCAGCGGGTGTTGCGTACGGCACTGACCTCCAACAAGCTAGAGAGCTTCTTCTGGAGGCAGCAAACGACCACGGTCTTGTCTTAAATTCTCCCGTTCCAGTGGTGCTGTGCGATAGTTTTGGGGATCACGCTATCGTGCTTAAGCTTTTTTTCTGGATGCGAGTTCGACGCGCATTTGAACGCAGAACTGTTGAGAGCGATCTACGCTTCAAGGTTGAAAAATTGTTTCGACAAGCTGGGATCGTCATCGCGTTTCCGCAGCAGGATATTCATTTTCCGTCTGTATTGCCGATTGAGCTTCGGATGCCGGAGTCGAAGGAGTAGGGATTCCTGGGAGCGCGGAGCGTCGCTCACTGCTGTCCCATGTGATCGGTTCACGAACAAATATTTTAACACGGAGGACGCTAAGGTCACGGAGGCATTGGTGTTTTTGACTCCGCGTCCACCGCGACCTCCGTGTTACAAAATTCAAATCGAAAACAATAAATTTTCCATATTATCCTTTCTCTTCGATCACTTAGCTTAGGCTTTTCCTAGGGGACAGTAGTGGGCAACGCCTCGTTCCAAGCGCCTCGAAGTCCTAGGGGAACCTACATCTTACGGCGAGCCTTGCGCTGCGCCTCAAGTTTCGCACGCTGCTCTTCAGCGGAAATCGTTGGCGAGGGGCGGGTGGCGTTTGCCGCCGCAGCTGGCGCAGCGGTTTCAGCACCGACTGGCGTTACGTTTTCGTGCACCATATGCATCTGTTTTTCCACCTCAGCTCGACGCTTCATCTCCTCTTGAAATTGAGCGAATAACTCCTTGGCGTCTGGTACTTCGTAGTAGAAGAGCCTTCTGGTGGCTGATTCGCGAAGCTCAGACAAAAGGCCTTGGAACATCAAAAATCCTTCGCGTTGATACTCGTGAAGTGGATTCTTCTGCCCGTATCCTCGTAGCCCGATACCTTCGCGCAAGTGATCCATCTCTTGCAAATGAATATTCCAGAAGTGATCTAGGGCTTCTAGTAGCGTATCTTGCTCGATGGTTGTGAAATCAAACGGCTTGTTTCGTGCGCGTGAAATCTGAACCATCAACGGGGAGTCTTCTCGCTTGCCCAGAGCTTCTATCTCTTTGAGTTTTTCGTTCATTAACTCAACGTGACGTAGGTACTGATGTTCAGCTGTCTTTCGTAACCAATCAAAAATTGCTTGTTGCTCTAGTTCAAGGTCGTCCGGCTTGTCTAACTGAGTAGCCGTCAGAAACTGGTATCGCTCCTGCAGCGAACCGATATCCCAGTTCATCGGTTTGATATTCTCTTGGCAGACAGCGAGTACTGAATCTTCGAAAAGGTCGTGAATCATTCCTAAAACTTCTTCGCGGATCTCTTCTCCGCCAACGATTCGGCTACGCAAGTTATAGATAACTTGGCGTTGCTTGTTCATTACGTCGTCGTAGTCGGTAACGTGTTTTCTGCTATCGAAGTGAAATGCTTCTACCCGTTTTTGGGCGTTCTCTATCGAGCGACTGATAAGACGACCGTCTAATGCAACGCCTTTTTCCCAGCCGACTTTGGACATCATCGACTCCATCCATTCTCCACCGAATCGACGCATAAGGTCGTCCTGAAGCGAGATGAAAAACTGTGCTTCTCCAGGGTCTCCTTGTCGACCAGCGCGTCCGCGAAGCTGATTATCGATTCGTCTAGACTCATGACGCTCAGTGCCCATGATATAAAGGCCACCAGCCGCAACCACGCGATCGTGTTCTTCTTGGCATTGAGCTGTGTATTTCTCTAAGGCAGCCTTATAGGCCGGGTCGTTTGGCTCTTTAGTTTTTACTTCAGTCGAAGCTAAGAACTCCGGATTACCACCGAGTAAAATGTCGGTTCCACGACCCGCCATGTTCGTTGAGATAGTCACTGCACCGAAGCGCCCCGCCTGAGCTACGATCTCAGCTTCACGTTCGTGAAACTTTGCATTTAGTACGTTATGGGTGATTCCCATCGAGGTCAGTAATCTGGAAAGCACTTCGCTTTGCTCAATACTGATAGTTCCAACAAGTGCCGGTTGACCCTTAGCGTGGATTTCTTTGATCTTTTCAAGCACCGCATCGTACTTCTCTTCACGTGTGCGATACACGACATCTGAATGGTTGATGCGCACCATTTTTCTGTTAGCAGGAATCGAAACCACTTCGAGGTTGTAAATCTGTTTAAACTCTAACGCTTCCGTATCAGCGGTTCCGGTCATACCGGATAGCTTTCCGTACATACGGAAGTAATTCTGGAACGTAATCGAAGCGAGGGTTTGATTCTCCCTTGCAACCTTCATCCCCTCTTTCGCTTCGACCGCTTGATGTAGCCCGTTTGACCATCTTCGACCGGCCATCTTGCGTCCGGTAAACTCATCGATAATTACAACTTCGCCGTTTTCAACGATATAATCGGTGTCTCGTACAAGCGTAGTATGGGCACGTAAAGCTTGATTTACGTGGTGTAAAATCTCGATGTTTTTTGGGTCGTAGAGATTATCAATATCGAGCAACTCTTCAGCGCGCTTAGTTCCTTCTTCGGTTAATGCCGGCTGCTTTGAACGAGCGTCGAGCGTAAAATGCTTCTCCTTATCAAGGTGAGGAATGATGCGATTGATTGCCAGATATTTGTCGGTCGATTCCTCTGCAGGCCCTGAGATAATGAGAGGCGTTCTAGCTTCGTCGATTAAAATAGAATCGACTTCATCAACGATCGCAAAGTTATGTCCACGCTGCAGCATCTCTTCCGCGGAGAAACGCATATTATCGCGTAAGTAATCAAATCCGAATTCGTTATTCTGTCCGTATGTGATGTCAGCGGCGTACGATTCACGTTTCGCCTTCTCGGGCATTCCGGAATAAATACAGCCAACCGTTAGTCCTAAAAATCTATGTATTCGACCCATCCACTCTGCGTCGCGCCGTGCTAGGTAATCGTTGACGGTAACGATATGCACCCCTTTGCCGGTTAGCGCATTTAAGTAAGCTGGAAGAGTTGCAACGAGCGTTTTTCCTTCACCGGTCTTCATCTCAGCGATTCGACCGTTATGCAGCATCATTCCACCGACTAGCTGCACATCGAAGTGGCGCATATTCAGCACCCGTTTGCCGACCTCGCGCACCGTTGCGAACGCCTCGGGAGCGATTGAGTCTATGTGCTCACCGTTTTCTAGCCGTTGCCGAAACTCCTCTGTTTTTGTCTTGAGAGCATCATCAGATAACGCCTGAATTGAGGGCTCCAAGTCGTTTATACGGTATACAACGCCCTGGACTGATTTAAGGAGGCGATCGTTACGGGTGCCGAAGACTGTTTTAAGTATAGATTGGATCATGTGAGTTCACTAAATCGGGTAAGCCCCGGTCATAGAATAGGCATCATTAAGGGCTTCTACAAGCGGTGGTGCGTGGGGTGGCCTAGCCCATCATTCCCGCCGACAATGTCGGCCCCCCTAGCGCATGAGTTACGTCGTTTAGGCTTCCAGCAGCGATTACACGACCATCCCTTAACACGATCGCGGAGTCGCAAAGCCGCTCAACGATATCGATGCGGTGGCTAGAGATAATAAAAGCGGTCCGTTCATTGGCCCGCTCTATACAACTAACTAAAGCGCTTGCGTGACGAATATCTAGACCGTCAAACGGTTCGTCGAAGAGAAAAAGCTTAGGATAGACGAGAAATCCAACTGCGGCGTGAACTCGTCGTCGCTGGCCTTTTGAAAGTTCGCGTCCGAGCTTCTTAAGCAAAGGGAGTACCCCCAACTCTCCTAAGAGAGCCTGGTTTGCGATTGTCCGGTGAGCCATTGGATCACCAAGCCTAATCCTACCCCAAAAAGATAAATACTCGTTCACAGAGACATCGAGGAATACCGATCCAGCTTCTGGACAAAATGCCATGTCACGCTGTGGACTCAGAGCAGCGCTTGGATCGCCCATAGAAGCTACGAGTCCACCCGTTCGCGGTTGCAGCAGGGCGAGCAGAGTTTTAAAGAAGGTCGATTTTCCAGAACCGTTATGACCGAGTAGCCCGATGCATTTGCCTGTAAGATTAAGCTCAGGGATTGATAACGCTACGTTGTAGCGCTGATACCCAACGATTAGGTTTTGCGCTTGAAGGGAAATTTCTAAGCTCATGCATCCTCCAGGTTTGCTGCAAACCAACGCGCGTTTCGTCTAGCCACAAAGACCGATAACGCCGTAGCGAGCAGGGCATGAACTACGATTAAGATTGGAGGCGGTGGAATAATCGTCGAGGCTACTAGTGGAGCGAGTCCCAACAAAGGTGTCGCAATAATTACGTGTCTTAAAAGCACCGTACTTGCGGTTGCATCGATCAGCGAAAACAGCCACCAAAGAAATCCAAATCCCACTAGAAACAGCGGAAAGACTCGCCAAAGTAGCGCTGAAAGAAGCCTACGTTTTAAGTCAGCGACTGAGGCGCACAATGTCGTAAGTACCAACGATGCGGTCACCGCAATAAACCAGACTAGACTTTCAGCTGCCTTCTCCGAGGACAATTCGGAGGCGCTTTCAGACACGGCAGGAATCATTCCGGAAATTCCCAGAGCTACGATCATTGGTGCTGCAACCGCAAAGAATGAAACGAGTCTAATCCCTGATATGATCCAGAGAGCAGAATATAAGTTTCGCGAACCGGCACTCGCTGCAAGCGGAAGTAGGCTGCCACCAGACGCAAAGTATTCAAGCACTCGTCGATGCGCGCGAAGCGATAACCACACACAACAAATAACAAGCATCACTAGCGAGAGAAGTGCTGCGACCTGACGCTCAAGTCCGGTTAGCACGATTGGAGAATTCAAACCGCGAAGACTTAAAAGCTTGCGACCAGCTAACGTGAACGTCTGATGCATCGTGTCTGTTCTTGGGGAGATCGCATCGCTTAGTAAGAGAAGGTTCGTTATCCCTTCAATGTTAATTTCGGGAGAGTCGAAACTTCCTGAAACGATAATCCCTGCCCCTACGGCGCAGTCTTTTTCACAGAAGTGAATTTTTTCAAAATTGCCATTCAAGCGCTCAATAAAAGCTGGATCAGCGAAGCT
>JBGSNS010000170.1:0-16440 GCA_041739515.1 Bdellovibrionota bacterium | reverse complement strand
TATCGCAGGTACCTGGAATAGAGTTTCCTAAGGAGCCAATCAATACTTTTTGTAATCGATGGCTTACCACGCCTCTATTTCGAGAGAATCCGACCTCGGGACCGGTGCTTAGGGAGACGATTAGGTTGGCTCTTGAGAAGGAAAACATCGAGTCGAGGCCACTGTGGAAACCGTTACACCTTCAGCCAGTTTTTCACGATGCGCCACGCTACGTTGATGGGACCTCAGAAGAGTTGTTTCGCATCGGGTTGTGCTTACCGTCCGGTTCGCAGTTGTCCGCGGACGATCACGGCAGAGTGTGTAAAGCGGTCATCGCGGCTGCTGAGTTGCGTTAAGCGTCCTCAAAGTTCGTAAAAAACGCTTTCAGTTCGCGCTTTCCGTGCACGATCGCAATGATCTGAAGAGGATTGCTTTCCTCGCGATACACGATCAAGTATGAATATACGGGCCAGAAACGGTGACGCTTATCGGCGAGATCTTCTCGATGATGACCAATCCTTGGCATCCCAGCAAGTTTATCAAAGGCCTCGAAAAGTTGATCCCTCACTGTATCGGCGTTGGCAAGATTGTCTTCCGCGATGCGATCCCAAATCTCGAAAATATCAATTTTTGCTTGTGGGGTGAGAACGAAAGACTTTCTCATCAAGCCTTACGTCTCCGAGATTCGCCGCGTGCTTTAATCTCCATGAAAACGTCTTGGCCGTCGATAAGCTCGCCCTTATCAGCCTGTTTAATACCCTTGGCTATCTTTGCTCGAAGCTCAGCAAATCCAAGTTCATGCTCTTGAAGCAATCTAAGTCCTTGGCGCACGACTTCACTATCGGACTGGTAGCGCCCGGCGCTCACAAGCGCTTTCACAAACTCGGCAAGCTCTGGAGTCAGGGAGGTATTCATTGAAATTCTATCAGCCATAAGAGCCATGATACGGGAACGGCGAATATGTGTCAATTTGTGTTACAGGACTTTCTAATTGTCTGTAATCATTAGACATTAATCGCACAATTTACGCTGTAATGCACTGAGTGTTATCGCCTAAAGTTATTCGCATAATTCGTGGTGGGGTTCCCCATAGTCAGAGAATAGTCAGTCGAGATGCTTCCTCAGTTGCCGCAAAAAACACCGAATTATTCGATAGTATTTCCCCGCGTTCGCCCATGCTGCTGTGCCGAGGTTTACCAATGCGTAAAGTATGAGGTATTCGTTTTGCTCTGTTTTTGTTACAGACATCGTTGAATGTGCGGCATAGCAGGGGTGGTCCTACCGGATACTAGAGCGCTTGAACCCGTGGTTCACGCGATGCTGCTGCCGATCGCTGCGCGTGGTCCGGATGATTCCGGGATTTGGTGTGACCCGAAATCCGGCATCGCCTTTGGTCATCGAAGGCTATCGATATTGGACGTTTCTTCCGCAGGGCATCAGCCGATGCGTTCTAGCTCCGGGCGTTTCGTCGTTACGTTCAACGGAGAGATCTATAATTTTCAGTCCCTACGGCACGATCTAACACGCTCTGGCGTTGTATTTCGCAGTGAGGGCGACACTGAAGTAATGTTGGCTACGTTCGAAGCCTTAGGAGTGAGCGATGCAGTGCAGCGTTTTCGCGGAATGTATGCTTTTGTAGTTGCCGATCTTCATGAGCAAAGACTTTATCTGGTCCGCGATCGAGCAGGGGAGAAGCCACTCTATTACGGATGGTCCCCGTCGAGGACCGGTTTCTTTTTTGGCTCCGAACTGAGTGCCATCGTTGCGGGAGTGTGCGAGCACGGCGCGCAAAAATTCTCAGTTTCGCAATCAAACTCTGCTTCGTTTCTAAAGCACGGCTATATTCCAACTCCACATACGATTTACGAAGGGCTTTATAAGCTTTCATCCGGTTCGATTCTTTCACTTCAGTTCTCTGAATGTCTCAAACGCCCAGGTAATTTTTCAGAATTCGCTGACGCTTCGGAGCGCATCGCACCACGCCGATACTGGAGCTTTGCGAATATTGTCGCTGCCGGACCTAGTCCAGCACTTAAGGATATATCGGCACAGGAAGCGATTGAGGCTTTAGATCTAAAACTTAACAACGTGGTAGCAGATCAAATGATCTCAGATGTTCCACTAGGCGCGTTTTTATCAGGTGGGATCGATTCCTCAACTATCGTGTCGATCATGCAGTCAGTTTCGAGCAAACCCATAGAAACGTTTTCGATCGGATTCTCCGAGCCCACCTACGATGAAGCCCCTTATGCCAAGGCGATAGCGAAGCACATAGGAACTAATCATCACGAACTTTACGTTACACCGAAAGATCTACTCGATGTGGTGCCGAAATTACCTGAGATGTTTTCAGAGCCGTTCGCGGATTCCTCCCAGATTCCAACATACCTGGTGGCAGGGCTTGCTCGTAAACACGTAACCGTAAGTCTGTCAGGTGATGGAGGAGATGAATTATTCTCAGGTTATCCAAGGCTTTTATGGGCGCAAAAGCTAGCGCGCCTGCGTGGGATGCTTCCTCGTTCGATGGCAAAGGGGCTGGGTGGAATAATGAAATCGATTCCACCAAATTTAATGACAGCGACTGTTGCTCAGCTCTCTGGAGCCTTACCTAAGAGCCTAGTATTTCGGGATATCGGCGTAAAAATACATCGAGTAGCGGATGCATTGTCAGCAAGCAGCAACGAAGCGATGTACGATCAATTATTGTCGATAATTGATTCCTCTCATCTTAATGCTGAAATGAACTCGACAGCGATGACTGATTCCGCACAGTGGCCGCACTCTACTGCGGGAAAATTCGGCGACTGGCTTACCTGGGCTGATTCGGCCCAATATCTGCCGGATGATATCTTAGTAAAGGTTGATCGGTGCGCCATGGCGCATTCGCTTGAGACTCGGGTACCGTTGCTCGATCATACGTTAATCGAGTTTATTTACTCGCTTCCGAGACATTTACGTGAAGCTCAGTCCCCATCGAAACCGTTATTGCGCGGAGTTCTTGCGCGCTATGTTCCAACGAAACTGTTTGATCGCCCGAAAATGGGCTTCAGCGTCCCGATCGATTCGTGGTTGCGCGGCGAATTAAAGGACTGGGCTGGAGACCTTCTATCGAAGAGTTCAATTGATCGAATCGGAGTTCTCGACCCCGAATATGTTAACACGATTTGGGCCGAACATCAGAGCGGTAGAGCGAATTGGCAGGCGCAGTTATGGAACGTGTTGACACTTGCAGCGTGGTTGCGATGAACGGTCGGCCGCGCTTTCCTACCCCTAGGACGCTAACGCCGTATCCAAGTTCCTCAGCGCCTTAGAAGCCTTGCTTCTCGAGCTAGAGGTCAGTTTTCGCGAGGCAAGCTTAACAGCCTTATTGGCTCTGCTTAATAGCGCCGACACCGTAACTGACCCTGGCTTAACCGAAAGGCCACTGGTGTTATTCGCGCCGAAACTCAGAAGTTCTTTTAAGTTCGTTGAAACCAATTTCCGATTCGCTGAGAGTTTCTTCTTGCCGTTGGCTGAATTTGACGGCTTAAGTTTGCCAATCAACGATCGAAGTTTCGATGCGCGGGCACTCAACTCTCGATTCAACAAGCAATCCGTTATTCCGTTTCCGTTCTGGTCGACGTCCGCGATTCCACACCCGCACACCGCAGGAGTAATCTTGGCAGGGTCAATGACGCACAGATCGAGGCAATCAACTGTACCGTCACCATCTGCATCCGTGAGAATTTCCGGCGCACCACAACCACATACACCGGGGCTGCTCTTGTTTGAATCAGAAGGACACCCGTCACAAGCATCGCCGAAAAGATCGTTATCGAAATCTAGCGCAGGACGGCAAGTATTAAATTGGATCGCCCAATCCTTGAGTGTGCCGGTCCCAGTTAGGTTGGTATCGGCGGCAGCGAGAGTCCAACGTCCGTTTGGAGATTGTCCGAAAAAGGCCCCAAGTGATTCTTCCGGGGTTAGCACCGTTTTTGCAACAAGAGTTGTGTAAACAGAATCGGTTGCCAAGTTAGATGTTGCGAATGTACCTGAGGAAAATGGTACCTGATTGCCGAGGTCGGCACGGTTGGAAAATAAGGTGTTGCTGAAGACGTCCTGGTTCGTGCCACCATTATTAGAAGTCAGAGTAACAACTGTGCCAGCCGGTGAGCTCAATGTAAGCTGGAGATCTCCCGACGAGGCGTGCGGAACCTTCACCGCAATGAGCGCACCGCAGATCATACCATTGCCACCGGCGATATCGACGGAAGATGCTACCGCGCCGACGTTGTCAGTAATCGGTACGGAGATAAGAAGTTTTGCGGCAGAAACGCTACCTAAAGTCGGGAGTTCTGGCAGCGAGACTATGCTTAAGCCCCAACGTGCTAACGATCCGGTATCGGCGCCCGCATCATCAGAAACTCTGAGCGTCCAGATTCCGTTGGGATCCTCGCCATAGAATGCTGCTAATGGCTCCTCTGGAACTAGATTTGAAGCTACTACGTTGTTCGAATACGTGTTGTCGGTTGCTAATCCTAGATTTCCCGAAGTCACATGAGGAATCGATCCGCCAGGATTAGCTGAATCATCCCAGAGCGTTCCGTTAAATGTATCATTGAAACCGCCGGCATTATCCGATGTAATTGTTACGATCGTCCCAGCTGGCGACGTAAGCGTAATATCAAGGTCTGCGCCAAACGTATGGGTAATGAATGTCCTAAGATCGACGTCCCAAATAAATGTTGGAGCTCCGGAGACCGTTACCGTCGAGGTCTTAACCGCGTTGTCGGTGATGGCAACAGGGGTATTATTTTCAATTGCCGTTGTTACGGCTCCACAAACTGGCGCCCTTGGCGCCTCCGCGAGAATTGGGGCAGGGGAGGTGATCGCAGCAAGCGCGCCCATCAATAGAGCTGATTTGATTCGGTGCGATATGAACAGTGAATGAGCTCGCAACATACGATACCTTTTGGAGTATAAATGCCTAATGTCGCTGCGGACTCTACCCGTTTTCCCTGTGTATACAATATTAATCACTGGGCCCCATTCGGAGACCTACCAGTTTAGTGCTGTAGTGCTTTAGTGCTAATCTTTTTGAGTAGTTAAGAGTTTGTAGTTCTTGGGTTTTTCGTCTGGTCACCCACGTCTCAATTCTACTGAGCCAAAGTTCCATTCCCGAGTAATCTGCCCCTCTGGATTTAACAGTAAAGTAGTAACTGTCTCTCGATTTGGCATATTCAATAAAGCGGCTAGTGCTGCTACTTGAGTTTGTTGTTTATTGAAACCTTTTGGCAAAGCCGTGAAGGTGCGAGAAAAGTTTTGAGTGCGCCATTCCGTCCACGCCAAATCTAAGACCGCACAGCTTGGGTGGCTGGTATCCTTTACACCAGCGAATCCAAAAACCTGCACAGCGATATCACCTATATTGGTAGGAATTGAGAGCTTACCGGTCGGACCCATTGAAATTTTAAGTTTTTCTGCCGCAGCTAAAATTAAGTTTTGCAGCTTTTTGCCTCGGGCAACAAAAGTCGATTCATCATAGATTTCGGCTTGAGCCCCTTGTTTCAATGACGCACGTGAGACACCAATAAACAATTCCCAACGATCCTGATTTAAACCAGCTCTCTGATGTTCACGGGCAAGCACTTCATCGAACAGAGCCAAGCGAGATATCGAACTACGACTCAATGAGAATTTGTGTGTTACATCCTTCTCCAACTCAGCCAAACTATCGTGCAATTGAGTAAGCTGATCCTGTTTGAATTTCGGTACTCCAGTACCCCAACCTTCGAATGAAACGAGACGCTCAGGGGCATATAGGTGGCATAGTTCGATAGAAGCTGTGGTGTCAGCAACAGGAGACATAGGGGGAGTATACCGTAGGACGTGGCGCTAAGCGCGGGCCAAAAATCGGACACCCAAGGACCTGAATAAGTAATAACCTTTTAGGTTAGTTAAACACTTCCGGTCCTTGGGTGTTCGCGCCTGGTTTATCTAAAGTCGTCTAAAGCTTCGATACTTGAAACACTTTAGGTTTTGGCTGCCTGGTGCGTCCAAGTAATCAAAAGTTTGTACGCAAGCGAAAGAATTATCGCGCCAAGAAAGAGCCCGAACAGGCCTGAGTGTATAAATCCACCAATAGCGCCGAGAAATATCACAAGCATTGGAACCGGAGCCCCACGACCTAAAAGAATTGGTTTAAGAATATTATCTAGCGGCCCAACGAAAAGCGCCCATACAAGAAAGAGAGAAGCTTTTAAGGTAGAGGCTGTCGAAAACAAATAAATAACCGCTGTCAGCAGAATCGGCGCAACACCTACCTGAATAATCCCCAAGATAAGCGCAAGCAAGGCCCAAAGACCAGCACCAGTGATTCCAGCGAAAGCTAGTCCGACACCGGTTAGTACCGCTTGAATAAATGCAACTCCAACGACACCGCGAGTTACGCTTTGAATCGTTACAGCCGCATCATTTAAAAGTTCAATGCCTCTATCTGAATCTAATCGAGAAAAAATTGCCTTTAGCGCGTTACTGCATTTCTCACGACTTGCAAGAAATACCCCGGCAATAATTATCGAGAATATGAACTGAAGCATGACGATGCCAGTGCTTGCAGCAGCAGTGAGTACCCAACGACCGACAGATTGAAGATGCAGTGCATATGGTTCGAGGAAGGATTCGATGTTGCTGTATGCAAGCGACCAGTAGTTGAAGAGCTTTCTACCAACAATTGGAAACTCTTTGATCTGTTCAGTTGGGGGAGGAATAGTAATTTTCCCTTGGTGCCAACTCTCGCTAACTAAATTTACCCCTGTCACGAGTGACCCAGCGAGATACAAGCAAGGCACTAGAAGGACTATCAAAAGAAGGGCGGTTGTTAGGGCTGCCGCCATTTTGGGTCGGTTGCCCAAAAATTTTGAGATTTTCTCACATAGCGGCGCGCTAGACACTGCTAAGATGGTGGCCCAAATAATTATAAGCAAAAATGGCTGAAGGATTTGAAAGGAATAAATCAGCAGCGCCGCCAGTAGTACTAAACGCACCACAATATCTAAAACTCTGAGAAAATCTTGAGATGCTTGGTCTTTTGCTGTCATGACGTTGTATCTTCCCAGAGAAGTTGGGGGGCTTCAAGGTGATAAACTATTGGTCTGAATAGTCTGGATACATACCTGATAAATTGGCTCGGTCGTTTATATGACGCAAGCCGGTGGTTGCGGCTTTAAAGAAAGGGGAGCTGCTCAGGTGTTCTTCGTTTTCACGATTAATAACCTTTACGATGCTCCCCGGGTTTGTTGTGAGATGAATTCAGGTTACTCGCCAGAATTCCCATCGGATAGCTTAACGTCGAAGACCTCGAGCGCTTCCAGGATCAGGTCCTCGACGGAGCCGCCCCCTGGAACGTTTGGAAGATGAAACTCAGCTCGACCTTCACCCGCGTCGTCGTTGTCACGCCCAGCTGATGCTCGTCCGCCCCGTCCAGCGAAGTTCGAGATCAGCTTCAATTCACGTCCTCCCATCCAAACGGATTCGAGGATATCCGTGATGGCTGACCGAAGCCGCCATTCGGCGATCGGATAATCGAGCTGGGATTCGAGAGTGTTGCTGATGAAGTTGTTGCCCTTAACCAGCAAGCAGTTGTTAGCACGGGCACGGATGTACGCCAGTGCCATAAGCGGCACCAGCACCGTTGACAACAACAGGCAGAACCCCGGGTTCACAGACGGAGCGAAGAAGAGCAGGGCATCCATGATGTATCCACCGATGGAAACTCCGGTCCACACCAGGGCGAAACACACGGCAGCGATCGCTGCGAGGAAACCAAGAACCGCCCAGAATGAACGCCCCCGGATATCCTCACCCATGACCAGCAACATGCATATCATGAGCACGGAGTATCCGACCGACGTCGCGAACTGCGACACCCCAAGCATGGACAGAACCCAAATCGTGATCCCCGCGGGAATCAGTGGGTATGCGTAGACGAACTTCGAATGGTAGCCGATGATACGGCACCGTCCCGTTTTCGGGAGCCGGAGTGCGGACACGATGTTGATGAAGCCAGGGAGGTTCCAGTAGAAGTACCACGCCAACTTCACCACGAGCATCAACCGCCGCACTTGCGAGATCACCGACTTTCTCGGCTGAGTGGCCGAGATAGACTTGCCTTGAGTGCTTACTGCACTCGGAATAGCTGAAACCTCCACTCTAGTAGGCTCCGCACCAGCACCAGCACCAACACTTGACGTTGCGATTTCGGAACTAGCCATCTTCGACCTCCTTATTTCGTGATTGTGATCCCGTCTCAGAAGATTCGGGTTCACAGGACATTTCTGCGTCGTTCATTACACAGCTGGATACACTCCAAGCTGTACGTAGGGTTCGAAACACCCAATGTGGTTGGGAAGGCCGGCATAGATTTAAAACCTCTAGTAAATCCGTTAATAACACCTGAGCGAAACTCCCCAATGCAAAGCTCGCCGAAGCGTTGCACTGAGAAGTAGCGATCAATCACCTCTACCAGGAATGGAAATGAAAAGAGCGAGTTGCAATCTCGGAATCCGGCTGCGGACGCCCAGATCGAAGCTCCCGATGTTAGGGCACCATTTGTGTCTAATCAACTCATTGAAATTCAAGTTGTTTAGCTTGAGACGATAAGTAAACTACCGAGTTCGTTCATTGAAAATTCGATATTGGGTATTTGAGAGCACTCATATCTCCAGCTAAGGCGTCATTTTAGCTGGAGGTGGGTGTGGTTACGAATGTTTGCCGCTCGATCGTGTGATCGAATTCGCGGCCCCCGTTTTTATTCACCACTTTTCACCCCGGAAAGGAGCATTCATGCTTCCGCTGCTGTTGTTGAAGTTCGTGGCGGTTAGTTCGCTGAAGTACGTTCCGTTACCGGTGTTCCAAACGTTGGTGGAGCACGAAGTGGATGTTCCGATTCTCAGTCCTGATCGAAAGCCTTGCTTCGGTCCGGACGGAAAACCGTTGACTCGCAAAGCAAAATTGCTTCCGAGATGGGCGGAATTTCGCTCTGATTGGCGCAAGGCGCTCCAGAATTCAGGACTGGCGTTTTGGCATCCGCACTTGGTACTGCGATTCTTCACGAATTGCTGTGAGACCGTAGTCGTGGTGCTTTTGGCTCCACGGGCGATTTACGGTTGGACTAGGCGTCGTTCGGCTCTCGCGTACTGGACTCTTGCAATCCCTCACACGGATGAACCTGAGCAGTATAGAAGCGTGTTAAGTTCGTCACGATTAGAGATTGCGAAGCGCTCGTGGACCTGGATCTGGAGCTCTGTAAAGCTATGGGATGGCACACCTAGCGCAATAGGGGAGCAGCCAACGGTGGCTGTATCGCCGATGAGGAAGAATCCAAATTGGCGGGTCCTGCAGTGCTGCGGAAAAGCTTACGCAGTGTGCATGAAGCCTCGAAATCCTGGCACTACGTCATTTGCGCTTCGCGGTGGGGTGTATGTGCTATCGATCTCCAGTGATGGCAAGACTACTTCTGGATACATTTCGACAAGGACTGATACCGGATTGATCACCCAGATCGATCTGTCCGGCCTATCAACGCAGATTAAAGGAGAATCGAATGAGTAAACCGAGTGATGTACGAAGTGGTTTTTTACTAAAGGTTTAACAACCTCAAGGGAAAACCACATCTGCCTCACTTTCTTGTATCTATGCTCTACTTAATTTCATTGTATGACCGAGCGGTTTATTCCATCAGCATCTAACGCCTCACCGGGCACTTCGCGGTGCGCTGGGGAACCTCGCGTTGTCGGGTCGGCTGATATGAGCAGCCGAGATATCGATGGAACGATACGACCACCCAGTGAAGACGCATGTTTTGAGTTGGCAAAGCAACTCGCTTTTGAGCGCGGAGTACTGAGAGGAACGCTTGGCTGTAACACACAGCGGCTCAATACGATTGATGAATCGTTTGCTGAACTCGTTCATTCGCTGAACGCAAAAGGTGAGATTCGGTCAAGCGAGATACGGCAAGCGATTCGTGCGCAATACGATCGCGGCCAGTTTGTAGCGCTTGAAGGTGAGATTAGAAATCGAGCAAATAAACTAGGGTTAATGCAAGGTCGGGAACTTGATGAAAAGGGGATTGAAACGACCTCTCAAGATCTCCATTCGATGCTCACTGGGCACGCAAATTCTAATCCAGCTCTGTATTCCAGATTTCCGGATTTGGCGGAAACGGCGAAACGGTTTGCGTGTGAAGTCGAACTACAGGCTATCGAACGGCTCCATAAGGCCGAGAAGGAAGCGATTGGAATATCCGCGTCGATGAGACAGTTCTGGCCCGATTTCAATACGTTCATTTCAATTCTGGCACATCAGACACCGGAATCGCTGCCGCATTTAGATGCCGCGATGAGGGCACGCTATGGAGTATCAATATTAGAAGACGTGCAAAACGTGTGTGCCAGGCCGCTTCTCGGTTTATTCTACCCGTCGGAATTGATTTTGCGGCGCACGCAACACTTACTCGATGGAAATTCCTCCGCGGCAGTGGCGGATGGGATCGCATTGATAGTTAATGCTCGCTGGGGGAATAAATTCTCAGCACTCAAAGAGATTCTTCAAGGGGTGAATCCTTCAGAAATTTCCCAAATTAAATCCGAGTTCGATACAACCTACGCAGGCCGATTCGGTGAATTCTCAGCACTGGCAAGTCAATTTAAAGGAACACAACGCGAGGTGATAGAGCCGCTTTTGGCCGGTAATATCTGTGCAGCGGATGCAATTGAATTACATTCCCTCATGCCTGGTGGTCGCGGTTCTCAAGTTCGTGCGATGGGACTTTTGGAGGAATACCATCCTAACGAACTTTCAGAGCTTCAGCATAGTTATTCCGGGCGTTACGAGGTTTCTCTTTCACAGACGATAGAGAGAGTGGTGCAGAATGAGTTAGTTCGCGAGCGGATGTTAGCTTGGCTTTCGGGCAACACCGAAGAGCACCGCTTGATAAGTCTGCGATGTGCGTTTGCTCATCTGGATAAAAAGACCGTTGCTGAACATTTTCTAACGTTAGATGCCGCTGAGCGAAATGAACTAATAACGCGCTATGAAGCGCGCTACGGTGTTTCGTTCGAAGAGGAACTCCACACGAAACTTGTTCGAAGGGAATTTCTACTTTTTAAATCCAAGCGCGAATATCATATGGTGCGCTCAGTAATCGCCAACGGATTTCTGCCAGACGAGGAAGCGATTTATCAATGCGTAGATGGAGCTGGCACCGATGTGCAAGGCATCAAGGAAGTGCTTAGGCACTTGCGTGGGCCCGAAATCTTAGCTCTTGGTGAGCGTTACACAGAGTTAATGAGGCGTCGTCACAATAAATCGGAGAGCATGATCAGGCGACTGCATGCTGAAACCTCTGGTGATGATAGACACGATATTCAGCAGTACGAGCTCGGCTGGCCTACCAACGCTCAAGGTTGGTTAAAACGGGCGATCGCAACTCACGGACACGAGCGCAGCGGAATGTTTAGAAAAATCGATCTAATCACTAGAGAAGGGCCGATCATGGATCGAGATGTCGCGCGCCTCAGAGAATATTTCACTAAGTGTGAAAGCAAGGGGCGACTAACCCCACGCGAAGAAATGCATATTGAGTTTCTTGGGCGCACCGCGTTGCGGAATTTTTCTGCATTTCGCCGGTCAAAGAATGCGCTCGCTGTACAGGTCGCTAATCTCGCCGCTGCAGCTGGATCTCTAAGTGTCTTGGTAGGTACGGCGAGGGCCGGGATTCCGCTGCACGGGAATCTACCTGAAATCGGAGCCATGGTTATATGCGCGTCTGCGTTGATGCGGTACGCGGTGAATAAAACCTTAAAAGGTCACGGATATGCGGGGGAAGAAATGGCGAGGGATGTCGTCTTCGGTATGGTGGACGGCCTAGCTCCGGTACTCGCCAAATTTTCCCCGATTGGAGCGTTACGACGCGCACTAAACCTTGGCGCAAAAATCGGTGGGAAGACCGCTGTACTGCGCGTAAACCAAGCGTTGCATTGCAGTAGAATTCGGACATCGGGTAACTCTGCGCAGGAACTAGAACGGATATTGGCACTAGCCGATGGGATGGCTGAAGAATCCGCCACCGACCTAACCAAACAGGATTCGAGGACTGGCGCTGACAATTGCGGGGTCGGACAGTTGGACTATCCGTTTGAATACACACTATCGAAACTTGCGTCTCGCTGAGTACGTCTTGCTAACTACATCTTACTAACGACATCGCTACTAAAGACACTGCGATGCCCTGAAACTTCCGTGGCAATTAGGGGACCACAACCGTTTTTAGCTTCGAATGATACTTACGCTTCTTTAACTTAGTATAATAGTAAATTCGATACGTTCCGGTTGGCACATTTTTTAGTTTTATGGTGCCAACGCGCTTTTTTACGGTTGCGCGCACGCGCTTAAAGAGACTCTCCGTGGCCACGTTGATTACCATAACAAGGTATTTTGGATGGCCTGACAAAGTTGCAGGAAATCGAACGCTCAGTTGGCCACTAGCAATTTTTACACTTAGCTTTGGGATTTTGCGTTTGGCGGATCCGATCGGCGTGGCAGTGGGAAGTGGGGTAGGGATAGGGGTTGCCGAAGGGGGTTCGGTGGGCGCTGGTACTGCTATGCTAGTCGGAGAAGGAGTTGGAGTCGGAGCGAAACTAGTCAGAAGCGGTGAAGAATCTGCCGCAGTAACCCAGGTACTAGAAAAATTCCAGGAACTCATCGGAGGGTTAGTAGCGTTGCCGAGAAAGTAATCCGGTGTGGCGTTTGCGGCGTTGACACCGGTGCATCCGGCAAGATTTGCGCCGTCTACGCCGCTTGTTAGGCCGGTACCGAATACATCAAAATAATTCAGCGTTAAAGTGGACGCATTATTTGCGCCAAGACATCCTCCGGAGTGTGCGCCGGAATTAGTAATTTGTCCGGTAGCAAAAGAGTTTTGAACAGTGGCTGCAGCATAGCCCGCGATTCCCCCAACATAGCTAGTACCGGATACGTCGCCAGACGAGTAGCAGTTTGTAATTGTAGTCGGAGTGCCTAATCCGCTGGGTCCGGATACAGATCCAAAGAGTCCGCCAATATAGCTTGCACCGGAGACATTTCCAGTAGCGTAAGAATTTGAGATTGAATTCCCAGCGCCTACGGCGCCAACTAGTCCTCCAGCATAGGTCGTACTAGCAGTGACTGACGCCGATGAGGCGCTTCCCGATATCGTTGCTGGGCCGCTTAGTAATCCAATTAATCCCCCTAGGTCACCAACACCGAAGACGCTACCACTGACGAATACATTGCTCACCGTGGCTCCAAATACCTGTCCAGCAAGGATGCCTGCGTCACTAGTCGTCGAACTGATTGCTGCACCAGAGATAATAAGGTCCTGGACCACAGCTGGTGGGCTTGAATGATTCAGTGTCTTAAAGAGTCCGATGTTATTTGTGGAGGCATTTATGGTAATCCCAGAAATCGTGTGAAAATTACCGTTAAAACTTCCCTGAAACGTAGCGTCTACAACTGAAGACGTAAACGCACCGTGGGCGGTACAATCGATACTGTTTGCAAGCTCGTAATAAGCAGAGGTGGCACTCGCGATCTCAGTAAGTTGGTCGCAGGTCGTAATCTCATACGGATCTATCGATGTTCCGCTTCCGGTACCGGAGAAGCCGAAACAAACGGAAGAATACGCTAGGCATGAGAGCAGAAGGCCAAGCAGGCGAGTTTCTCGGTTCATGCAATTCCTAAGTGCTTAAACAATAAGGTCGGGACCCCGGAAGGGTATGTCTAATCATCAATTCGTCGTTCATAGATTAAATCTTGACTGGAATCATAGAGCGGAGCAGCTGTATTAACTTCGCTTGAGAGAGCTATTGATTTCCCCTCTTGTGCTACTTCACCAGAACTATAAAACTGTTCCCTAAGAGAGGGGTAGGATAGATTCCAGGAACGCAGCGCTGGGACCGCGGAGCGCCGCTCCGCAGTTTAAACTACCCCTTTGCCCTCTCGGATTTATCCAATAGTAATTGGCAGGTGCAGGCCTGCCATCTTGGGTTTAAGAATGATGCTGCAAAGTACCACCGAAGACTGCGAGGCGGCGCCTCGCGGTCCCAGCGCCGGCGGTCCCTGGATTTTAAAGTATGCCAAAGTCCAACTACCCAGCCCTTTCACCCAACCGCGACAGCTACGCAGAGCTCTGGGTACGTCTTGAAGCGTTTCTATCGATGCGCGCGCCGGCCACGTACTCCACCTATCTCGGGGTCCTAAAGGAGTGGTCAAAGTTCCTGGGCGCAGAGCTAGGAACCCCCCGTTCAGGCGATCTCCTAACCAGCGCCAATGATCTACACGCGATGGCATACCTGACATATCTCGGAAAACGACCTGGTGAGCGCCCGAGAAGCTTGCGTGACGACGTGATACAAACGGTTTCTCAACCAAAATCGAAACAGCGCGCCGTCCAAATCAATCGAATTACACAGCGAACGAAGAAAACAGGACTCGAATCAACGCAGTCAAACTCTACCATTGCAAAGAAGATAGCCGCGTTGCGGCGAATTTACCGCATGCTGATAAGCGCCAAGTTATTTCGTGAAAAGAACCCTTTCGATACCGACACGCTTAAAACTCCACCGAAAGAATCCGGTCGCAAGCGACCGACGGAGATGATCTCGTTTACGTTGGTTAAGAAAATTCTAAACACACCGGATGGCTCCACTGATAAGGGCCGTCAGGATCGCGCGATATTAGCGTGCCTATTTGGCGGTGCGTTGCGCCGTGGTGAGGTTTGCGGATTACGGCTCGGTGATGTTCGACGCTCAACTGCCGGAACAACGTTTCTGCATTTGCGCGCCACGAAAGCCGGCAAAGACGCTAATCAAACTATTCCGAATTGGGCTGCTAAGTCTTTGGCGCAGCAAATTGATTTTCGCAGAAAAAACGGTGCGCGCGATAACGATTTCGTATTCTGTAGTTTTCGTGGAAAGGGGGGTATGTCCCCTACCAACAAACCGATATCCCCTTCTGGGGTGTATAAACTCTTCACCGCTGTGACACGTCACGCTATCGGCGAGGGTTGGTTTACTCCCCACTCCGCTCGCGCTACAGCGATCACAAAGCTACTCTCTGATGGTGTCGCGCACCGCGAAGTCAAAGAATTTTCCCGCCACGCAAGCATCCAAATGGTCGAGGTGTACGACAAGCGCCGCATGTCGGTCGATGATAATCCTGGCAAGGGGTTGGATTTCGAGGATGATTAATACCATCATAACGAGTGCAGGAAGTATCTCGTATTGAAAATTGGAGGACCGACCTTCTAAGATTGATAAAAACCAGATGATGAAAAAAAGTAAAACAAATCATACATAGCCACTATGCTACAAGGCGAATCGCTTTAAACCTTATTTCAGCTCTAAATCCGAGCGAATACAGCAGTCGCAATAAAAGATCGGTCGAGATTCCTGTGATGTTTCCGTTTAAAATCGCCGTGACCCTAGTGCGTGAAGTGTGAGCTACTTGAGCAACTGCTGCGTGAGTCAAAGAATGTCTATCTACCGCTTCAGATATCTTCTTGACGATCTTAGCTCTAAATTCTATTTCGATCGCGTCAGAACTAGAAAGCTCAAGAAGCTGTGCTAGCTCAACGCTAGTTTTAATTCCTTTAGATTTTGACTTATTCTCTGCCATCGCTCATCTCCTTCAGGCGTTTTCGTGCGGTAGTAATTTCATCCATTGGGGTTGCGATATTCTTTTTTGAAAAGGCATGAAATACAACTATTTCTGTCGGTAGACCAAGAAAATAGAAGATACGATAGGCTCCATGTGGATCTCTAACTCTAAGTTCGTGAACCCCATTACTTACCACCGGCATGGGCCTAGAAATAGGAAGGCTGACATTTAACCCTAGTTGCAGCAATCTCAACGTCTCACCGATTTTTCTTCTAGTCTTTGGTGACAAGGTGAGAATTAGTTCTCTTACGCGCTTGTGCATCCATATACCCTTCTCATTCATAGTGTCTCCGATCGGAGACATGGGGTCAACTTATATTTTTCTGAATGAAAGATGTTTAAACGCATGTCAGATAATTATCGGAGACCGACGCAACAAGTTGTGGCGGAGTTAGGGATATAACACACAGCGATGACGTCCATGGTAGACCAGGAGAGTCAGAGTCTAATCTCTCCTCAAGCCCATCAATTCAGGTAGTTAGGCGAAATCAAAAACTTGGATGTTCTGAAATCATTGCGAACAGAAGGATCCCCCATTTCGCCGGCACCACAGCTACTAAGAAGCTGCTTCTTGATGGTGTCATGGACCGCGAAGTCAAAGAATTTTCCCACCACGCAAGCATCCAGATGGTCGAGGTGTACGACAAGCGCCGCATGTCAGTAGATGAGAATCCTGGTAAGAGGTTGGATTTCGAGGAGAAATGACGTTAGTTATTTATTGCATGT
>JBGSNS010000304.1:0-2088 GCA_041739515.1 Bdellovibrionota bacterium | reverse complement strand
GACAAGCCGGTCTACGAGATCATCAATCATGGCCCGGGAGCAGCCCGCGGGCTCGCACTCCTTCCGCCGGCAAGCCCCGGAGATGTTTACTTCGACATCGAGGGATTTCCCGGGGTTGAGGGAGGCCTCGAATACCTCTGGGGCAGCACTTACCTAAATCCCGATGGAAGCCGCGCGTTCAAGGATTTTTGGGCGCACGACAAAGCGGCTGAGAAGCAGGCGTTCGTGGGCTTCATCGAGTGGGTCTATGCGCGCTGGAAGGCAGATCCTTCAATGCACATCTACCATTATTCCGCCTACGAGGTGACCGCGATCCGCAAGCTGATGGGGCAGCACGGTGTCTGCGAAGACATGGTCGACAACCTGTTGCGCAATCACGTGTTCGTTGATCTCTACACGGTTGTCCGGCACGGCGTGCTGATCGGTGAGCCGAAATACTCGATCAAGAATGTCGAGCACATCTACCGCGGCAAACGCGCGACCGATGTTGCCAGCGGATCGGATAGCATCATCGTCTATGAAGCCTGGCGCGAGAACCCCGACGGAGAGACCTGGGAGACCTCGGCAGTCCTGAAGAGTATCCGCGACTATAACATTGACGATTGCGACAGCACCCTGGAGCTTGCCGAATGGCTGCGGCGCGAACAGGCGGCGCACAAGATCCCTTTTCTGGGCCCGGTAGGGGAGGGCGAACCCGAGGTCAGTCCTGAGGCGAGTGAGTATACGGACCTTCGCGACGCGCTGCTTGCAGAGGGGGAAAGAAACTCGGGCACGCCGCTTGGCGCCGTGCAGGAAGTCCTTGCCTGGTCACTCGAGTTTCACCGGCGCGAGGCCAAACCGATGTGGTGGAAGTATTTCGACCGCCTCGGATGGTCGGAGCCCGAGCTGTTCGAGGATATGGATTGCCTGGCAGAGGTAACGCGCACGTCGGCACCTGCCGTCAAGCCAACGCGCGGAAACCCCGTCCACGAGTACCAGTTCGATATCGACCAGCCCTATAAGGGGACGGCCAAGGCCTTCCACGTGCTGGACCAGGAGAAGCTCAAGGTCAGCGTGAAGGACTATGATCCCGACACCGGCATCATCAGCTTCGCCTCGAAGCAGGAACTGCCTGCGCGCATGAACCTCGTGCCGGACGAGTTTGTTTCGCCGAAGCCTATTCCTGCCGCCATATTCGCCGTCGTCGAAGACACGGTGCAGTCAGGGTATGCGCCCTCCGCGATCGTGGATTTCCTTTTGCGCGCGCGCCCTCGCATCCGGGGCAATGCTGACGGCGAGATTCTCGATCCCAGTCAGCCGTTGCTCGCCTCCGTCATCGAAGCTGTCCGCAGTCTCGACGGCAGCTATCTCTGCTTCCAGGGCCCGCCCGGTGCCGGCAAGACCTATACCGCCAAGCATATCATCGCGCGGCTTCTCAAGGACGGAAAGAAAGTCGGGATCGCTTCGAACAGTCACAAGGCGATCAACAACCTTCTCGCCGGCGTCGCCGACCAGGTGGCTGCGGACAGCATTCCTGCGCGCCTCGTCAAGGCACAACAGGAAAAGGATGAAGAGCTAGGCCGTCGGGGCGACATCGAACAGATTGGCAGTGTGAAGGATCTCGTCCTTACGCGTTCGCTTTGCTTCGGTGGCACAGCCTGGGCCTTTGCCAATCCGGAAGTCAGGGGCGAGTTTGACTATCTTTTCGTCGATGAAGCAGGCCAGGTCTCGATCGCAAATCTCATCGGTATGAGCGCTGCGACGAAGAACATCGTCCTGATGGGCGACCAGATGCAGCTCTCGCAGCCTATCCAGGGCTCTCATCCGGGGGAGAGCGGTCTGTCGATCCTCGATTATCTGCTGCAAGGCAAGGCAACGATCCCCTCGGATCTCGGTGTGTTCCTTCCGAAAACCTACCGGATGCATCCGGATGTCTGCCGCGTGATCTCCGAGCAGGTCTATGATGGCCGGCTTGGATCCGACGAGGCGACGTCTGAACACGTTGTCCAGCCGAAAGGCCCGATCATCCGTAAGGCATCGGGCATCTGTTTCGTGCCGGTCCAGCATGACGGCAATACGCAAGGCAGCGATGAAGAAGTGGAGATGATC
>JBGSNS010000161.1:0-17721 GCA_041739515.1 Bdellovibrionota bacterium | reverse complement strand
TTCCTACCGGACAGCAGTGACCGCTGGTCCGCTTGATTGAATTCAGCTAAGCGATCGTGCGGACCAGCGGTCCGCGGTCCAAGGGTCCGGCCTGCTCATTTAGCTTCCGACCGCAATATCCGTATCCAGGCGAACTCCAGTTTTCTCAGCTTTGATCTGAATCGTGCTATCGCCGATATGTTCCAACGCCTGCCACTTACCTAGATCGATCGCTGCCTGTCCGCCCATGAACATCGACAAAGTTCCTTGCATCGCTTTGGTAAGTGCGAGGGCCTGCTTACCGTTAACGACAAATCTAAACATGGTGCCGTTGGCGCCGTTATCAGAGGATGCTCCCGCAATTAACTGCTCCATAGCTGGTTGCGATGTTGCGAGTACGACCTTGTCTTTGAGGTTTGCAAGATAGGCACCCACTCCGATCGGAGAGAGTGCTAACTGCACTTCCGTTCCGGCAATCGTTTGCGTCTTCCAAGTAGACAGCATCTGCTGTTTATCAAGCAGCAACTTCAGCGTTGAAAGAACGAGGGCAGGATCTCCTGTGTGAATCGTGCCGTAGACGTCGGGGAATGGGCTCGCTCCACTTGGAAGCGCTAAGCCGATCGTTAATTCTGAAACGTCAGGTAAATTCTCGATCTCCTTCGCTGCCTCAGGCGAGCTATTTTGAATAGTAGAGATCAAAGATTTCGCATTGATGGTTAGGCTAAATACACTTTGCAAGTTCGATTTTAGAACGCCGGAGATTCCCGCAACGTTTGCCAACTCAGTGAGGCGCGCCTGAATATCACCTTTCATATCCGGAGTGATAAAACTTGTAAGACGTAGGTTGCCTTTTTTGCGAGTGCCATCGTAAACAGCGTTGCCGATAAAGAATCCCACTGCGTTAGGATCTTTATTTTCTGCATTGGCTGCTTTGGGATTACTCAGGGCCTCCGGGTCACGGATATATACAAGCCCGATCTGATCAGCTGACGACGGAAGTAATTTTACGCGCTCCGCATACGCTTGATTAGCTGCAAACGATTCAGCCTCAGGTATTCCCGAGAACATTTTGTCAGCCGCTTCAACGGTGCTGGCTACTACGAGTCTATCTTTTGCGGCGATCAGGAACCAAGTGGATTCGAGCAACTCATCTGATTTGCTCGAAGTTGTGTCCCCATTCTCAACGCTTTGGGCCAAGGCAATCTTGGCTTGTTTGGATAACTTGCCAGCTAACATTATCCCGCCGTTCTTCTCGGAGCGTGTGATTGAATGGCCAGCTGCCCGAAGATCCGCTTCGAGCATGGCGATTTCGGAGGAGATCGAGACCCCGGACTTTAGATGCGAAATTCCTACAAACGTGGGCGTTTTTCCGGAGAGCCCGCGAACGCAAAGAACGGAACCTTCCATGTATTTGGACGGCTCAGCAAGAATTGGATTTTTGGCTATGCGCTCAGCGGAGCGCATCACTTCCATCTGATCGGCGGTGATAGTAACCCCCCCTGGAAGTTCCGTAGGCATCGATTCGTTCTGAGCGTTTGACTGAGCGCTACCGGAGACGAGCTTTGACAGCGCGCTTTCGCGAAGCTCTTCGGCGGCTTTTGATTTAAGGTTCGCTGTAGCGACCATGTCACAATCGTTTGGCACTAGCGCAAATAAGGCAGCTTGGGCTTTGCCGCTGCTACTCGAGCTATTGTCAGAACACGAGCTCAACGCAAATGCGGCGGCTACGATAGCTGTGGCAGCGAATGTTGATAGGGTGAGTGTGGATGTAGAGGAAGTGTTTCTCATAAGTCTTGTTACCGTATCGTGAAGAAGCGTTAGGTGCAAAGGGGCCAGAGGGTGGCCATTTTATCTCAGGATTGCCGATAATCTCAGGGTCGGGAATTACCAACGGTACTCCACTAGAGAGGGATCGGAGAGGAGAACTACTTGCCGACCGTGCTAGAAGGAATCGATGCCGTCCTTTTCTCCACTATTTGGTCCCAACGGCGACGCTCCTCTACATGAGGGCGAATACCAACCGTCTAATGCGCAGCGGGCCTGCACCATCGCTGGGCGAACAGCAGTCGCCACTCTTACAAAATCGTAACACTCACGCCCGAGGAGTCGAATTCTACGGAGGCGGGTTTCAAGCGGGGCTGAAATCCGCGATTGAACCGTTTTGGTCGGCTGGGCGGTGACCATTGGTGTCGGTAGCGCATTAAGTCCGCTTAAGACGGAATCAAATGGGTTGGTGCTGTTCCCAGGAGGCGCTTTGGTCGCCGCGGCTAGAGGGGTCACGGAAGAACCAAAGGCCGAACTGCCGGGTGAGACATCGGGGTCCATCGGATTAGGATCTGGCGGCAACAGAGACGGTAGCCTTGAAGGCGTAGCCGATGCTCCAGGTCGGTTGGATGAAAACGCCGACGGAGTTCCTAGTCCCCTGGCCTCCGGTGAACTCGGAGTTCTTTCGAGGAATATAATTTTGGGACTCGCGCATGTAAGTGCTAACCCTTCTACTAAAACTTTATCGAGTTTAAGCTCTTCAGCGGTTTCCCGCTTAGACATGCGAATCAGCTCTTCTCGCGCGTTTATGAGAAGATCAACCTGCGGCTTGTTACGCTTGCTCTCGATTGCGGACGCAAGGTCCGATGAATCTAACTCGCCGCCATCGCTTCCGAACACAGTACGCCATCTCGCTGCGTCAACGTCGTACCAGCCAAGCTCCTGAGCGGCGATTACTTCTTTGCATTCCGGAGAGTGCAGACCGAATTTTTGGCAGAGAGCCGGAACGTTGCCTACGTCAAGCTCTAGAAGGCGACTAATAAATTGATCGCAGCGAGATTTATTCTTCGGACAAACATTAGCGAGTCCGCGTTCGTAGATTGAGATAACCCGGCCTAAGTTGGCCAACGTATGGCTAAGCTTAAGAGCGCTTTCAGCAAAATCAATTTGTAAGCTAAGCGGATCGTTTACCACCTGCGGGTTTGTCGCTTTTGGTTTCGCATTTGGCGCGGCGGTTGGAGCTCGGTCGGGGGAGGTAGCTTTAAGCGGATCGAGATCGCTAGGACTGGCATCGCCTGTTATCGAAAATTCATCCGAGATATTGTCTTCATCGAGACGAATCGATGGAGACAACGGCCTGAGAATATCGACGTCTGCATCCCTGCTCGGGGGGGTAGTTTGAGCGCCGGCCCAAGTAGGACCGCCTATAAGTATGCCGACGATAAGGGATCTATTAAGATAACTACGGAACCATCCAATGCTCATATCGCACATTGTCTCATCAAAACGGCACTTCGGAAATTGTGTTCGTGTGGGATGGGCAGATCTGGACTAAGAGTACCCTACAACCCACATACGGTTTGATTGACAGGCGTCGAACTGGCAGACTCCTGGGCCTGTATTTTGAAGTTTGTGCGATGTCTCCAACTCCTACTAATCACCCCTCCGGCGAAGGCCCATCCCGAGATCCCGATCGCGAAGATTTCAGTCGCGGAAGTTTGTCGGGCCATCCAGTGCACGGTGGGTTTGATGTTATTAAAGAAACGTTTGCCGAGGTTCGAGCGGGAATAGAGGAGTCGCTTCAGCGATTTTTTGTTGCGGCAGCGACACCCAATTCCGACGTTAATCGACTTGTGATGGAGGCAGCGAAGAAAGTTACCGAGCCTCAAATTTTGCTTACCCAAGCAATCCTCGGAACTAAACCCGGCCAAAAAAAGGTCAAGGTGGATCCGATCGTATTCGGGGCACTGTATCCCAACGGTGGCACCTCTCCATCGAATGGTGGTTTTGCATTGGTCCTTTCACCGCGAGGGCTTGAGCTTTACGGACGCCCGGTAGGCGAGGAGCTGCAGTTTTACAATCTTGCGGCACAGGAGTGTGTTGACCTAGGTCGATTCGCTCGCCAAATGGCCCAGTCAGGGATTACGGTTGGTGAGATTGAACGTGCATTGAAGGGTACGGGAAACTACGATTCGAAACGAGAGACACGGGTCTTTGCGCGTCCAATAAAAATTGGGGTACCGGGCATGGAGTTAAAGACGGGCGATTGTATGACGCTCGAGGACGAAGTGCGCTTTCACGATCGCCAGCAATCAGCCGAAACGACGCTTGGAAATCGAGATCCGCGTGTGGTCACGCGGAATCATTTAGCGATGCATACGACGGAAGGCGAATCCATTGTAGTGGACCCAATATTTACATGGAAACAGGCTGGTGCTGTGTTGTTTTTCAGCGGGAGCGCTGTAGCTGGCCTTCAAACGGTGATCATTGGAGCTCCAACATTTGCCGCGTGGATGTTCGCGACGTCCGCGGCGTTTAGCGTTACGATGGCTATCCGGCTTCTTTTGCAGGCTTCGCGCAAGGCAGAACGGCGAGGGTAGGATTTTTTTAAATTATCGTAAAATACTATCTAAAAAATACGGAGCCATCACTTCTGCCAGCATCGCGTGCTTGCGAGGGCTTGGGTGTTGATCGTGTTTTAGCGTGAGTGATTCCTTTGAGTAGCCACGGGTTGTGATAATCCGATCGAAATCACTGTAAAAGTTCATAAGCCGAATCTGACGGTTTTTCTTTAGCGCCCATAGTTTTTTGTGGATCGGGACCCAGTTCTTCTTTGGATTAATCGCCAGGAAAACCTTAACGCCATTTGCATCAGCCACCCGTGCTAGCCGCATAAGTGCAACGTTAGGATCGAACTCTCGTGGGAGTTTCGGGGCTGGTGGCGGCGCAGTAGTATCATCGTTATCGGAAAGCGCACGTTGCGTTAGCCTGGCGAGATTAGCAGAGGCTTGAAGGTTTTGTGGCTGTTCGACATCACGAATAAAAAACGGCATCCCGAAATCATTTTCGATAAAGAATAAAACGACGGCATCCGGATCATACGCAAGCGCCTTTTCTTCAAACGATGCTACCTCTTGAAATGGGGAATACCCAGGGACGCCGAAGTTTAACACCTCGACTGAATTGATCTTATTGACGATAGAAGCGCTTTTATTTCTTTCGATTATTTTATTGAGAAACGATTCAAGTTGTCGCGGAAATGCGTCCACCTCGTCGACACCCCATCCAAAGGTGAATGAGTCCCCGATCATCGCGATGCGATAGGTTCCTAGGGGTTTCTGTAGGGGTAATTCCCGCTCGCGCATTCCGCATGAATTGGTCTGCACTGGGGCCCCTTGAAAATTGACATCGAGATTAGGCCGAAGATCGTAGATCATCTGATCGCTTGGATGGGCCTGAATGATAGATCCGAGCGTGATTCTCCCTTCATTGCGGGCGTCCGCGGTGGATAGGGATGCTCGCAATTCGGCGATGTTGGAAAATTCGGTGCCCCGGGCAGCCTCCCTGTGGCGAATGATCCAATAAGCCACGCCGCCAACCGCAGCCGCGATGAGTGTGCCGAAAACGACGAGACATCCGCGTAAAATCCACTCTTGTTTTCTAGAAAGCGACATCACGGTGTTTGTACCTTACTTGGAGGGGTGTTTCTAGGAGCGGTAATTAGGGTATCGTAGCAGCTCGATGTTGAACGTACTTGGAGTCGCTACAAAGATCGTAAGTCATTGCGTGGGGGCGTTGGCTGATGTGCCGGTGCCGGCACCGTTGCGCGGGATGATTATTGGCACTTTTGCTAACGCAATCGGCGCTACCCGCTCCGAAACGGAACAACAACCGCACGAGTTTCGCTCGTGTGGGGAATATTTCGCGCGTCCGATTAAGCCGGAACTTCGACCGTTGGCGAAAGCTAGTGTTGTAAGTCCGGTTGACGGCACCTTGAGGCTCGTTTGCGACGCCGGGGCTCCGATCCCACAGATCAAGGGAATTACTTACGAGCTACACGACCTACTCGACGAGCCAGCGCAGACATACTCCTCAGGAAGTGTCGCCGTCATTTACTTAGCTCCGTATAATTATCATAGAATTCACGCTCCGTTTGATTCCGTGATTGAACGAGTAAAGCTGATTCCTGGAGCTCTGTGGCCGGTTAATTCATGGGGATTGGCGAATATTCCAGGCCTTTTTTGCGCTAACGAACGGATAGTGCTTCATGGCCAGTGCGCGCTTGGAAAGTGGGCCTTGGTGATGGTGGGAGCCACAAACGTTGGACGGATGGAGCTTACATGTTGCGATGTAAAGAAATTATCCTCGACTCAGGACCTTTTGTTTCCGGAGGGAATCAACATTGCGTGTGGCGCTGAATTGGGGCGCTTTAGGCTAGGGTCAACGGTGGTGTTAGTTACTGATTTTAAGCTCGCGCCTCTTGAGCAAGCGCGCTCCGTGCGATACGGAGAAGCGATATCTATTTGAGAACCTCATGACTACTGAACAGACCCCGGAAACCTCCAATATTAGCCAATCTGTGGCGTCTGCTGCTTTGCAGAAAGAAGTCGCCGCCCAAACTGAAACGCGGCGAACGTTTGCGATAATTAGCCATCCTGATGCCGGTAAAACTACCTTAACCGAGAAATTACTTTTGTATTCCGGCATGATTCGCACCGCCGGAATGGTGCGCGCGCGCAAGGGTGGTAAGGCTACCAGCTCTGATTGGATGGCGCTTGAGCAGGAGCGCGGAATTTCTATCTCCGCTTCGGCGATGCAGTTTCACTACAAGGGCGCTGTCATTAACGTCTTGGATACTCCTGGGCACCAAGACTTCTCAGAGGATACGTATCGCACGCTAACCGCTGCTGACTGTGCGGTGATGGTGCTTGATGCAGGTAACGGTGTGGAGACCCAAACACGCAAGTTGTTTGCAGTATGTCGGATGCGCGGCATTCCGATCATGACGTTTATTAATAAGATGGACTTACCGAGCAAGGAGCCGCTTGAGCTCCTGCAGGAAGTAGAAGACGTGCTCGGAATTCAATCCGCGGTAAGAAACTTTCCGATTGGTTCTGGTCCGCGATTTAAAGGGGTGTTTTATCCCGACACTCGGGAGGTCTTTCTCTTTAATCGCTCGCAGATCGGTGGAGCCGGAAAAGCAGCGCTCACCAAATGTTCGCTCGACGAATTTTTAGCAGACGAGTCGATCGACGAGGAGCTGCGCAACCAAGTTAAAGATGACCTAGCGTTATTGGAAGCCGCTGGTACTCCGTTTGATCACGATGCTTTCTTGGCGGGCAAGCAAACTCCGGTGTTTTTCGGCTCTGCGTTGACGAACTTCGGAGTTGAACCGTTCTTCGATGAATTCGTAAAGATGGGGCCACGTCCACGGTCCTATGCTGCTAAGAGTAAGGGTGAAGAGATCGTATTAAAGCCGGATCAGATTCCGTTTTCCGGATATGTTTTTAAGATTCAGGCCAACATGAATCCTAAACATCGCGATAGCATGGCGTATCTGCGAGTGTGTACCGGAGCGTTCGAACGCGACTTGGTAGTCAAGCATCATCGTTCCGGAAAAGAGATCCGTTTATCGCGCTCGTATACAATGGTGGCGCAGGATCGTGAAACGATTGAGCGGGCGTATCCCGGTGATATCGTGGGAGTGATTAACCCGGGGGTTTTTGCAATCGGTGATACCGTCTCGGTTACGGGAGGTTTTGACTATTTGCCGATGCCACAATTTCCTCCGGAAGTTGTAGCGCAGTTACGACCAACTGACGTGCTGCGTCACAAGGCGTTTGAAAAAGGGGTCATGCAGCTTGCGCACGAAGGCGCGGTGCAGATTCTACGTTCGTATAAAAATCCGGATAATCCGCCGTACGTCGCAGCGGTTGGAAAACTACAGTTTGAAGTGTTGCAGTACCGCTTGTCAGACGAATACGGCGTCTCAACAGAAATAGATTTACTGCCTTACAGATTCTCGTTGTACGTTACCGGTGATGTGCCGACGTTGAAGCGTCCACAAAGCTCGCTCTTATGTCTCGATGCGATGCAGCGTGTTGTGCTATTATTGTCCGCTGAATGGGAAAAGCAGTACGTGAAGGATAATAATCCGCCGGATTCAGTAAAGGACTTTGCTGGATAATACGCTTTGTAAGCTTTGGTAGCACCCAAGACCCATTTTACAGGCTTCTGACTAGGATCCACGCCGGGCGTGTTACCGCCCTTTGCAGTTCTATGGGACCCGACAAATCCAATCTACCTGTTAGGTCAGCCTCCGACGCGAATCCGCTCGCTGCTGCGAGTATGCACGGATCACCCGAGCCGACTGTGCGACTGTGGAGAAACTCAAATCGGATACTCGTGGATCTAGGATACGTTGCGGTAACGATGTTAGAAAAAATCACTTAGATAAATTTTCATTTGAAATCCTAGAATAAATTCCGAACTGCAAAGGGGTTGTTTAGACAGCGAAGAGGCTCTTCGCGGTCCCAGGAGTTCTGTTACGCCGCATCCTCAAGGGATGTAGCAACTCGATCCATCGCATCCATGAACTCCCTATCGTCTCGTAATGATGCCATGCTCAGACGGATCGACTCTGGCGAGCCGTACTCAGCTCCCGGTTTTACGATAATTCCGTCGCGTTCAAGTTTGAGCACTACATCAGCGGCGCGCTGTTGTGATGCAAACGTGATCCACTTCGTCGTTCCAGCGGACCCGCTGGTGTGGATAACATGGGGGAGTCCCTTCAGGCGTATGTCGGCGTAGGCGTGGCGAGCTCGCATGGTATTGCGTCGTTCTTCAAGATAATTGTCCGACTCGAACATCGCTGCGTATGCGCACGCTATCGCCTTTGGATCGGGAGGGACGGTCACAGAGTCCCGTTGTCGCTCTTCTTCGATAAGTTTTGCGATGATCGTTGGCGCAGCGACAAGGTATCCTACCTCGATATCATATTGAGAAAGTGAATACGGCTCATGAATCGAGCCAACTACAATCGTTGACGCCAATGAAAGTTTTGGAGGAATCCAGGCGCCGTTTTGGTCATCGTTGTCGAAAGTATCATCGATAATTAATACTCCATCATGCTTGCGACACATTCCATGGAGAGCTTGAAGATCTCGCTGATCTGGATACAGGTTGGTTGGGGTATTTGGAGTAGTTACAATCACGGCGCCAACGCCGGTGGGTTGGTGTTTGGATGCTCCGCTGCGGGGGGGTGGGGCGAGGAGTTGTTGCAGTCTTGGCAGGTTAAATCTATGGAGCTCTCCGTTTGTGATCAGCGGGACGTTGATATTTGAGATTCCCGACTTGTGAAAAACATCGTCGTGATAGCCGGGGAAGCAAGGGGACATCGTTACGACGCCCCTTTCTATTCGTTCGTGACTGCGGATTAACCGCCGCAATCCATCACGCACTCCGCGGGTAATTAAAACGTGCGGACGACTAATTTTCTCAGAGAAGAACCTGCTCGCTCGACTGGCCAATCCTTCAGGAAGGGTAGTGGCTGCTTGTTCACAACGTTTACGAACTGGTCGACTACGATCACCGGCTTCCAATATTTCATCGACCGAATTCGGCGGTGCGAGTCTTACTTTGGCTGATCCCAAATCAAGTATCGGATGGCGCAGTAATTGTGAGGATGTAGGACATGCTAGGATTCCAAATGCATCTCGTCCTGATATGGATGCTTCACGCAAGACCGCTCCGCGCTCCGAATCGGACTGCGCTGAAGGTGCGGTGGTCTCACCTTTAGAACGATGCGAGGAGTCAGCGGTTGGCATTGCACACATAGCGGCAGCCGAACATTATCGCGGGAACTGGAGTTAACCGAACACTTTCTTTCACGTAGCGATAAAGGCGATCAAGTCATCCGTAGAGCCTGGCCTGTTTTATGAACTGTTCCTAAAGAGAATTAATTTTTATTCACTAAATCTACGTAAGTTACTGAATTTAAACAGATAATTGAATGGAGCGAAACAGCGTATGTGTCAGACTAGTAGACATATCGTAGCGATTTTAGGCAGTATCGGAGAATCTATGAAGTCGGCATTAGCAAAACTATCAGTCTGTATCGGCCTAGCAGTCATCGCTATGACGATCATCCCTCATGCCGCACACGCAAAAGATGTCGTCGGACAGTGCTCTCGCCTTGAGAAGAAGGCCGCGAAGCAAGCCAAAGCGATCAAGCGTATCATTAAGTCTAAGCGAAAAGTTTCTCCGGCGATGATGAAAGGATTGAAGACTGCGCGTCGTAAGTACTCAGTTGAATGTGAAAGAGAGCCCGTTTGCGCTGACATGAACAACGCGATTTGTGAATCGGTCGGCGGCGATTTTTGCGTACAGATGGTGCGCCCACAAACGTTCTCTTCCATTGCTAAGATGGTTCAAGCCGGAGGAAACCTTTTATACGAAGGTGCTTGCAGCGATAATTTTAACTTTGGCGTGCCGATGATTGTCGGTGGCAATTAACTAGCACTTCACTAAGAACGTTTAAGAATTAAACCATTCTCTTTAGTTCATCCTCGTTAAGCCGCTCTCGTTAAACATTGCGCATAGCGTCCTGAATTACCGTCACCAACTCTGCGGCGGTAGCGGTTCTGAAGTAACCGTTTGATGCTCGCGCGATTCGCTCTAAATCTGAATAGTTTGCACCATCTCGTTTGATTGCGATTACCAAGATATTAATATCGTATCGAGAAAGCCTTGAGCTCAAGTAATCCTGAATTCCCTGCAGCGACAATTCTGAGTTTGCTCCTTCTCCGTCTGTGATCATGAGAAGTGTTCTGCGGTATCCGTTAAGCCCCGGTGCAGATAACCCGTCTACTCCAACTTTTAGGGCATCGTAAGCGGCGCTTCCGCCAACCGCCCGCAGCTCCTCAATTGCGCTAAAAATAGAATCGATTTTCGCACCGACAGGAATCGATTTCTTCGTTTCGCTAGCAAAAGTGATCAGGCCGACTTTATCTCTCGCGTTTAAACGAGGCAGTAAATTACGAAGGCTCTCTTTCGCGGCCCTTAACGCATCTCCCTCCATGCTCCCCGATCCATCCAGGACGACCATCAGAGCACCGGGCTTCATGATCTCCTTTGGCCAGCGACTGAGAAGTTCTCCAAGTTGTTTGCCGCTGAGTTCCCCGAGATCTCCGGGAACTCTCTCGGTAGATGAAGAAGTCGGTGCAAGTGAGCGAAAACCAAATTTTTCGGGAAGCAAACTCCCTTCACCGGATGAGAAAAAATCAGCGAATTGGGCAATGATTGTCCGATGCGCTGCGGTGACCCACGGGGCATCTGATTGGCACAATTGATACGTGTTCCAAATGGTCCCTTCTTCTGGAAAGAGACCCACGAGTTTCGGAGCATCGTCTCTTTGGTTTCTCTGAAACAACTTTAGTTGTTGTTCAGATGCGAGCGATAGGTACAAACGCTTGAGGCTGGATCGTGACACGCGCTCCAGGAGGTAGCCTTCACTCAGGCTGTAGTGGGAAACGAGGCGTTGCCATTCCTGAAGCTGACGAATCAAACTTTCTTTGAGGACGTCTTCATCCGAACTACTCTTTCGGTCGCTTTCTGCGCCTACTCGCGCTCCGGATGCTAGGCGCGCAAGGAAATTAATCGCCATAGGTCCGGATGCGGAAAACTCCGGAAATCCATGGGAATACCCTATCGGGGAATTTCCCGAGCTTCCACTTTCAGTTCGGAGTTGGTCGATCAACGCGTTCCATGAAACTTGACCGTCGATAGGGCGCAGTTGAGAGGCGAGGGTTGCTGGGGCAGCGATTACCATCGGCGTGCGAAACAGCGGGCGACACTCCGTTTGTTTAGCACCGAGTGGTGCTACGTTGGAGTTAGCATAGTCTGCTAAAGATCTCAGCGGAGTTACCCAAGCTTCGGCTTTTAGATCTCCAGAGGAGAGCCGTCTGGATGCTGAGACGTTTAGCTCAGGAATAAGCTCGAGCGCCAGCGATGTACCATCGGGCAACACGCGGTTGTTGTTGTAGAAGGTGTCTTTGGCGGAAGAAAGCAACGCTCTTACTTCCGGATCGTGAACGAGCCTAACTACAACAGTCGGCTGCACTGGCATACGCTGATCGTTGTTTGGTTCGCATCCAATGGACAGGCCTAGGAACGAGCACAATCCGATGATGGCAATAAAATATAAACGAGAGTGTTTGCCCGTGAGACCCGATAAACGCGCCAATCGGGATTCCAATGTGCGAATCATTCCTAAGGCTTAGACTTAGGGGAGGAGTTTCGCAATTGGTTAGCTAGCTTTCGAACCACGATTAGTCCCTTGCGCCATTCCTTTGCAGGAATGGCCGGATAGCCACCGTAGTCACCAGACTCCCGTATATCGTGCATGACCGCCGTTTTAGCAGCTAGGCGGACTTTATCGACGATATCCACGTGGTCTGCGACCCCAGCATTTCCTCCCATTACAACTTGGTTGCCTACCGTTGAACTGCCGGCGATTCCTACCTGTCCACAAATTAGTGAATGAGACCCGATGACCACGTTGTGAGCGATTTGGACGAGGTTATCGATCTTTGTGCATAGACCTATTGATGTCTTTCCGATCGTTGCTCTGTCGATGCAGGAATTAGCCCCGACATCCACATAGGGTGCCAATTCTACAGATCCCATCTGCGGCACAGGGATAAGTCCTAGGGCTGGATCCGCGAGATATCCGAATCCATCACCGCCGATAACCGCTCCAGGTTGAATGAGGCAGAAATCACCGATCTCTGTGTCTTCACGGACGGTGGAATTGGAGTGAATCGTAACGGATTTGCCGATCGATACACGCGGATAGACGGTGACATGGGGATGGAGCACTGCATGATCTCCGATCGATGTCCCTTCACCGACGAAACAAAACGCCCCAATAGACGCGAGCGGTGAGATGCTAGCGCTAGGATCGATTATGGCGGACGGATGAATTCCCTGCGCCGGCGAGTCGGGCTGATAAAATAGCGGAGCTATTTCGACCAAAGCTCGGATCGGATCGGAAACGACGATACAAGGAACTGCGACGGACATCTTTTCAGCTACCGGCCCTTCGCATAATAGCGCGCCGCAAACGGGGGGAGTTTTTGGCAGTCGTTTGCAAAAAGAGATTGCGTCGGGTGCGGAGTCGTCAAGGGCTGCGATCCGGCGAATTATATTTTTGCCGCCAGATCCCTTAATCTCGGCCCCAAGTTTTTGAGCGATAAAATCAATCGAATGTGCAACGGTCTTCCATCCCATGGTGGGTCGCAGCATATCCTACAAGTAGGGAGTGGGGGAAGCTCCTCCTGGGAGCGCGAGGCCCTGGGACCGCGAAGTGTCACTTCGCAGTCTAAACAACCCCTTTGCTGATCCGGATTTATCTCAAAAATACTCAGCAGTCTTGTCGCGCTTCTCACTACGAGTCGGCTTTGAATAAAGTTATCGCAAAGTACCACGCCAGACTGCGAGGCAACGCCTCGCGTTCCCAGGGGGAATAAAAAGACCCCTCCGGAGAGGGGTCTAGAACAACTCGAAAATGCGACCCTAGCAGCGGGCTCTCGGCCTTGATACCCCGGGAATATAGGAACGGGGAGGGAAGGGTAACGAGGAAAGCCAGCCTGCTTGGGTCTCTCTTTTACGATGAGTGTCGGTGTTGGTTTGGGCAATCAAAAGTTGAGCGATCCCCTCAAAATGACGGATTTCCCGATACGGATCCTGGTAAATACTCTTACCAAAATGCTGATGGCGTCCTGATATCAGCGTTCACGAACTAAAAAGCTCTCGTTGTTGATTTCGTAGTAAGGCAAACAAATCGCCGTTGAAGTTCCGTGCTTTGCATCGGAGTTGTTGATTCTGCTCGAAGCGCGTGCCGTGGCATATCGATTGCAGTTCCTTTTCAGCAAACCATTAAGGAAGGGCAGAATCTGCCGCTATGACAAACTATTCCGCTAAAATCCTTAACAATTCTGTCGGCGCACTGAACGCTCAGCAGGCAGTTATTGCCACGACTTCCGGCAATATAGCGAATGTAAACACTCCAGGTTATGCGCGACGAACGGTCGATCTCCAGACCAGACTTACATCCGGATCCGGTTCAGGGATCGATGTTGGAAACGGCGTTGAAGTGGGCCGCATATTACGAATCGCGGACGAGTTTGTAGAGCGCCAGCTACGCTCTGCTACAACGGATTTGGGATCGGCTCAGGTCGAGAATCAGTATCTCTCTCGAATTCAGGATTTGTTCTCGCTCACAGGCGATCGACCGACGATATCGTCGAGCCTCACCAGCTTCTTTTCAAGTCTTAACGATTTACAGGGCGAACCAGCGAGCATTGAGCTTCGAAATAACGTCATTACTAGAGCGCAAGATCTCGTAAACACGATCGGAGACACCTACAGCGCGCTTGCTTCGATGCAGGACGAAGCCGATCAGCGCCTCGCAACAGAGGTGCAAACTGTAAATTCGATTACCACCCAAATAGCAACGCTTAATGGACTAATCTCAGCTCGTGAATCAAACGGAACAGCGGTAGCTGGCGACGAGCGCGATAGACGTGACCAGTTGTTAAACCAACTCGCTGAGAAGCTACATGTCACTGTGGTGCCAGGTGATAACGGACAGGTAAGCGTAACGTTGAATAACGGGTTCCCTCTAGTGTACGGGACCAATTCCAGAGATTTAGAAGTAACCAACCAGCCGACTTTTTCAGCGACTCCGCCGCCGGGATTAAGCAGCCAGCGAATGAGTTACATCGTGTACGATTACGATGGCACGAGTGCTCAGTCGCACGCTGACCTTACGCCAGGGATAACCGGCGGAACGCTCGGCGGGCTTTTGGCGATTCGTGGTCGTAACGATTCAACGAATACTTCAGCATTCCAGGCTGATGGGCACTTGGTGGCGGTAGCCTCTCGGGTCGAGGCTCTTACTAGAAACCTTCTAACAACGTTTAACGCTGCTAATCTTGGACCGGATAGAACCCCAGCAGCAGGATTTCAGGCGTCGTCAGCTGACCTTGACGGAAATGCCCCGAGCGCTTTCGGCTTTTTCTCTTATACCGGAAACACTGGCGCAACGGCGACTGGGCAACCTACATCGGCAGACCTCGCAGCTTCCGGGGTGGATAATTTCTCAAGCTCGCTGGTCCTTTCCGTTAGTGGACCGAGAGGTATCGCAGCCGGGCGAGATCTAAGCGGCGGTGCTGTGACCCCTGTATATGCGCCGGGAGACGGATCAAATATGGCCGGGTTGCTGACGCTACAGAATCAAAGCCAGAGTTTCGCACTCGGATCTTATTCATTCACAGGGTCTTACGACGCAGCATATGGAGAGACGATAACGACCGTTGGAAGTGCGAAGGCGCGGGCAGAAGTCAACGAAAGAGTCGCAGGGAGTTCAAAAACCGCAGCTCAAACCAGGCGTGACGAGGTGTCCGGAGTGTCGCTGGACGAGGAGTTTACTAATTTAATTAAATTTCAAAAAGCCTACCAAGCATCCGCTCGTATGATCAAAATAGGCGAGCAGTTATTAGATGAGGTTCTACAACTACTATGACACGCATTGCACAGGGACAACTCACCAGGCGGTTGTTATTCGATGTGATGAATAACTATAAAGATCTCGATCGCGCTAGTCGTCAAGTTTCAAGCGGCTATAAAGTTGAAAAACCGGGGGATTCAGATGTCGCTGGATCGATCCAGAACTTCCGAAACACACTTCAGAAAGTTGAGAGCTATCAAAAGGGAATCAGCGTTAATCGCGCAGCGCTTGCGTTTCAAGAAGATATCATAAAGCAAGTGTCGGAGTTGATGGGACGGGCAAAGGAGCTCGCTACTCAGGCCGCTAACGAGACCGTTGATACTGCCACTCGGCAACAGATGGCTACCGAGATTTATCAGATGCGCGAGCAGCTGGTAGTATTTGCAAATTCCAAATATCAGGATCGTTATATTTATGGTCAGGCGGACGACGATGATCCGCCATTTGATTCAGTTGTTCCTGGATACACGACCCCTGCAACCGGAAACTCTAGCACCCGTTACGTGTTTGACGGAGAACTCGGTACCGCCGTAGCGCAAAGTGTTAATATTACCGATGATATCTCGGTAAGAACGAGCTCCTCCGGCCAAACGGTATTCAGCAACGCGATCGGTGCGCTTGAAACGTTGGGGCGCGCATTAGAAGGGTATGATACCACCCTCGCGGTCTCGGCGACGAGTCCGCTCGGATTGCCAACCGGGGCTGGAGCTGCATACACGCTGCCCGCTCAGCGATCAGTTCAGACTGGCCAGATTCAAATCACAATCGATATGATCGATCACGCCCTGACCACTGACCTGACTCCTGAGAGAACAGATCTCGGTGCTCGGCTAAACCGCCTCGAAGTAGCTGAGTCGGTGCTTGAGTCAACAAAATACACTGCAACTGAAGGGCTTAATTCCCTTCAAAATGCCGACTCAGCGACAGCGATCTCCCAGTTTCAGCAGGCTCAGTACTCACTGCAGGCGGCGATGCAAGTAACCTCAAAGGTGCTGAACATGTCTATTCTGGACTATTTGTAACTCTCTCCTAGGACTCCCAGGCGAGGCAAATTTGTTGAATAGATTCAATATGATACCGACCAATCGTTGCGTCTAGTTACACCAGTATTTTGGTCTAACAGGCTGGAGCACTAATCCCGAAAGCGTTGATACGTTTGTGTGGGATACGTGTATTTTCGAGAGCTTTTGGGATGGGTGCGTCGCTGGCGTTCCGTGCCGGTTTTCGCCTGGACGAGAGCAGCGTCGTACTTCTCACGATCGTATTTTGAATCAGCAGCGCGAGAGTATCAAAGAGGACTAGATAGATTTCCAAATCATCATGTGGCGCCATACGCGCGGCTAGATCTCTCCGTATGTCTTGAGCGTATGGGAAATTATGAAGCGGCGTGTGAGCAACTTACGATCCTGGCTCGTAGTCCCGGGCCGTTACAAAAAGTCGCGAAGACTCAACTTTGCTACACCCTATTGCTTTCGGACCGTGGGGCTGAAGCGGGCAAGATAGCCGAGTCACTGACTCTCGATTCGAGACAACTTCGTTCGCGCCATACAACCAATCTCTTAGCGGTAAAGGCTCTTTCTTTATTTGATCTTGAAAGGCCGGTGATGCCTGAGCGAATGATTGGGCGCGTTAAGACAACTCCTGGACTGAATCAAGCTGGACGTCGAATGCGGAGCTTAAACTCGCGTGAAGGCTCGAATCGAGTGCCGCTACGAAGGGAGAGAGTATTTCGCTCCACTGGATTCGCCCTGAAATCGGCGAATCAGGAGGATAACATTTGCCACACTCACGGGATCTGCCAACAGATAGAAGAGTTGAGGCCGTATCGAACGGTGCACGAGTTAGTGGATGCGGTGATTAAGCTTTCCGAGGGGGACACCGCGATGGAAGAGATCGTGGCTGTTGCGGAGGGGAAGGACGTTGAAGGTTTATGGCTCTGGATCATTGCCGGACAAAAGCTTCTCGATCGAAAGGAGCCGATTCGTGCAAGAAAATTACTAAAGCGAGCCCTGGCTGCGGAGCCGAGATCTCCACGAGTATTGAGCCTTTTGGCACGAACATATCTTGTAAGCGGCGAGGGGTATAATCCCGATTTCGCCGTGCAACTTGCAACGAAAGCTTGTCAGCACTCAGGCTGGCAAAGCGCTAGGGCGCACGCCGTTTTGGCTGAATGTTTTTATCACTCCGGCGATAAACTAGCCGCGTTAACCGTCGTTCAAGGATCTCGCTCTAAGTTGGCGGATCCGCAGATTCAGCTTCTGCTTGAAAGTTTAAATGAACAACTCGTCTCTTGATGCAAAGATGGCGGCACCGGCTCAGTGCCTGGATGCTCTAGAATCAAGAATGAATGTCCGCCCTTCTCGAAATAGAATTGTTGTTGTAGAACGGCGTCATGACGGAGAAGAACA
>JBGSNS010000158.1:0-10838 GCA_041739515.1 Bdellovibrionota bacterium | reverse complement strand
TCGCCTATAAATTCCCGAACATTCGGTGCGCCTCAATTTTTGTCTCTTGCAATCCCCAACGAGAGCTCCCAGCTGATGAGATATTTGTTGAGCGAGATCTCATACTAAATACCGCTTCGCTATTCACGCAGTTTAACTCGCTAAAAATACCTTGCATTAGTGTTGGAGTGGAGTCTCTATTAACGTTTGCTGAAAGAACTGGAACCTCCCCGGCACCCGACCTCGTCACCACAGTTCTAGAAGAGCGAGCGCGACTGCAAGCGGATAGCGCTAAGAAGAGAGCAGAAAAACACAGATGGTATGCGATTAACAAAGAGCCAGCAGATTAGTCGCAGGGACCAATGGACAGCTTAATAATATCTCCATATCGATTCTCTGTCAGGAAAAGAGCGTTAAAAGCCTCTCTTGGCGAAACGTAAATATTTTCATCACGTCTTTTTTAACGAATAGATCGTGAACGAGACTTCCCCCAAAAACCTGATAACGAACGGAATCTTTTACGAGCACCCCCGCTTCGGTCTCTTCAAAGGTATGCTCGTGAATCCAATACCTGTATGGTCCGCGTAATTGTTCATCTACAAATCGAAACGGTGGTTCCCATCGACTAATAAGACTGGTCCAACGGATTGGAACACCGTGAACTCGCAAGTTGTAATTGATAATAGTCCCGGAAGACATGGGGATATTTTCCGAAGTCATGACTCTAAACTTCAGAAAAGCAGGGGTAATCTGTTCAAGATTGTGGGCTGAGGAAAAATAAGAAAAAACCTGCTCCAATTTCTGAGGCAAGGTAATTTCAGCTGACAGCCTGAACTCATTTTCAAATCGGACTATTTCAACACTCATTATTCTAGGCCTTTAAAATTAAGTGAACTTTGTTTGCTCTCTCTCGAATTAGAGTTTCGAGTAAAACTGCCTTATCCGGGCTGAATCCTCGTTCGTGTAGCTAGCTGTTAACCTGTTTTTTAGTCAGGAAAAATCTTTTCAGGCCATCATTACCTAACAATTTATTGATCTCCACGAGAGTGAAAAAAATAATAAAAGTGATACCGACGCAAAGTGTCTTGGCGGCAATAATGTGCCAATCAAGCTCATGTAGCCTATTCAAGAATGCTACTTGAAATCCTTCCGCCGACCTGTAGGCGCTTACCGTGTGTTCGATCACAACAAGAATAAAGGTCCAAAATGTGTACACAACGGATGAATATAGAATGTGCAGGTAGGGATACGATTTACTAAACCGTTTCCCAAAATTGGTAGCATTCAAAATAAGGACAACTTTAGCTATCATCAGTGCGCCAATGGCCGCCGCAGCGTATCCGTAAACATCGATGTGATATTGTTCAAGAAACAGTGATCGCAAAAGGACAATCACCCAAAAGCAGGTCAGAAAGTATAAAGTGATAATTCCAACGGCTTTCAATTCATGTTTTATCTTGCTCCACATAGATCCACCCCGAGGAATTAAAGTTAAAGCACCATATCGCAGAATCTGTCCTAGTCGCTATCGGCTTAATCATTGAATCCCACTATCTATTCACCTACGATGTCTCGATCATGAGCGCTAACGAAATATCTATCCGCCTCGCACTAGATAGCGACGCACGCGCCATCGCAGAAGTCCACGTTAACTCATGGCGTGCAGCGTATCGTGGCATTTTTACAGACGAATACCTTGCTTCACTCTCGGTAGATCAACGTGAGCAAATGTGGCGTGATGCAATCGCCACAAATACAGGCCCCTTAGTGGCAGAACTTCGCAATAAACTAGTCGGATTTGCAAGCTCTGGAAAAAGCAGAGACGACGATGCGAAAACCGCCGAGGTTGCTGAAATTTACGCTATCTACCTGACTGAATCAGCCTGGGGCTTGGGTGTGGCGCAAGCTCTCTATGAAAAAGTTATCGAAATCCCTTAGTCCGGAGCAACTTCACGAGCTGCCAGGCGATTACTTCACCGCGGTTATGGCTCTCCTAAAACTCTGTCGGGCATATTGGCGGGCACCGGGGATCTTGTTTGGGGGATTGGGAAAAGTAATGGTGTCTATTGAAGTGGTTTCGTTTCGATTCCTCAACTTATCTGATATGTTTTTGGTTACGAAGAAACAGAGCCATTAGAATGATTTGATGGCGTTGCGGGAGCGGTGGCGAATATGAAGCAATCTAGAGCGCATATCGACGGGCGTTTGATGACGAAGATTTATACCTCCGATATTGGCCGCAGCGGCCGAGTCACTGATCTCCATTTCGGGATACCCCGTGTCGCATGGCAAGGAGCGCCTGCGTGAAGAAAGAATTAATTACACAGCTTCATAAATCATTTGAAGACTTTGTTCATAACGAGGAGGGTGTTGAATTTTGGCTTGCGCGAGATATTCAGGCGCCACTTGGATACACGAGATGGGAGAACTTTCTAACCGCGATTGACCGGGGAATAGAGAGCTGTAAAAACGCTGAAAATACGGTGGAAGACCATTTTCTTGGTGTCACGAAAATGGTCGATCTCGGCTCTGGAAGCCAGCGTGAAATAGCTGATTTTAAGCTTACCCGATACGCCTGTTATCTTATCGCGCAGAATGGCGACCCCCGCAAAGCTGAGATCGCATTTGCTCAAACCTATTTTGCTGTTCAAACCCGCAAGGCAGAAATTATTGAGCAGCGTCTTGCTGAACTTCGAAGAATTGATGAGCGTGCCAAGCTTACAGAGACCGAGAAGCGTTTGGCAGGGATCGTTTTTGAAAAGGACGTCGATCATCACGGTTTTGCTAGAATTAAAAGTAAGGGTGACGCCGCTTTATTCGGTGGAATCACGACGCAAGGAATGAAACAGAGGCTAGGTGTTCCAGGCAAACGACCATTGGCTGATTTTCTTCCTACTGTAACTATTACTGGTAAGGCTTTTGCCAGTGCCCTTACTGAGCAGAATGTAATCGGTAAAAACCTGCGAGGGGAAAGTCCTATTGGTCAAGAGCACGAAGCGAGCAATCGGGCTGTAAGATCAGCGATGCTAGAACGAGGAATAAAGCCGGAGGCATTACCGCTTGCTGAAGATATCAAGAAGGTTGCATCACGGGTAAAAACTGAAAACCAAAAGCTACTCAAACAAATCCAGAAGCTGAACGAGAAAGGAATAAGCTAAAAAGATCAATCTTAGGCCAAATTCTAAACCCATCGAATTCGACGGGGCTAAAAGTCAGGAATTCCGCAACGACAGGGCACCCTCCCTTTAAGGCTGACGTCGTGCAAAAATATATCCGATTTAATTCTCCCTCATAGGTTGCCAGCGCGTCGTTGTGGTGGCGGCTAAACCACCCCGCAACGTCGTTCAAGATTGGCGCGATAACGGATTAAGGCTAGATTATGAGCTTGAAAACACGGAGTAATTATGGCCAAGAAAGTACGAAAGCTAAAGCTACCGCGAATTTTAGAGCTATACATCGAGCTTGAACACACCGAGCCGCGGGTTTGGCGGCGGGTCCTAGTTGAAGATTCAATTACGATGTACGAGCTGCATGAGATTATCCAAGTGGTGATGGGATGGATGCATTCGCATCTGTTCTTGTTTCAAAGTAAAGACCTTGTGATCACAGAGCCGTCACCGGATGGTGATTGGCCCAGGGAGGAGTTTGAGGATGCACGCAAGACGCGCGTCGCGAGTGTTTTCGTTTCTCCTGGGGATTCGATCGGTTATGAATACGATTTCGGTGATTCATGGCGGCATGTCGTGCGCTTTGAGAGAGAGTTTGTTCAAAAAGAACATTTGTTCAAGATTCCGCGATGTATCGGCGGCGCGAACGCGTGTCCGCCGGAAGATTGTGGCGGCCCACTGGGGTTTGCTGATCTTAAAAGTATAATTGCTAAGCCAAAATCTAAGAATTTTAGGGAAATGAGTTTATGGCTTGAGAGATATTATCCTAATTACGACCCAACTGAGTTTTCGTTGGGAACGGTTAACAAGATTCTTAAGATCGGGGCTACGAAATATCTGGAGCTGATGCCGCTGCTTTACCGGTAAGACGGTGCGCCTTTACATTTAAAATTAATGTTCGGTAGAATATCTCGTGGGTGCGTTGAGGGATAGAAATTGTTGATTTGATACTTGCAAGAGGTGGCATGCAAAACGAACGTACAGAGCAAGATCGAGAGCCGCGGGATCCGCCATGTTTTATCGTGATCACGGATCGAAAGTGTGTGCAGTGTGAGGCTGAAATACCGAGAGGAAATTTCTTGTATATGGATAAGGATCGTCCGCTTTGCATGACTTGTGCAAAGTTCGATCATTTAGATTATCTGCGGGCTGGGAATCGCAAGCTTACGCTCCGTGCAACTAAGTACAGTGAGCAAACCGTGGTCGTGGTGAAGTTTAGTAAGGCTCGTAAGCGGTATGAGCGGCAAGGGATTTTGGTTACACGCGAGGCGTATGAGCGGGCGAAAGCGGAGTGCGATGCGCAGGAGGCGAAGGGCGTTTAGGTCGCGCGCGATTAGGCCCAAGTTCGGCGGCCATGCGTTGTCTACGTCGTTATGGACGTTGAACTTTCGCCGTATATAACCCTCGCCCAAAAATCCCCTTCGGAATGCTGGCTTTCTTGGGATAAATACGGGGCTGCAAAGGGGGTGTTTGGACTGCGAAGTGTCACTTCGCGGTCCCAGGGGACGACGCGCTTTGCGCCTTTTTGGTGAAGCGCATCTCGAGTCCAAGGTTGTTTAGGATTGAAGCGATGCTGGATAGCCGCGGATTTCCTTTTTTTGATAGCATGTCGTAGAGATTTTCGCGGTTAAGTCTGGTTGTCTCGGCTAACGACTTGATTCCACCATGGGCCTCGGCGACGTCGCGAACAGCTAGTAAAAAAACATCTTCACCCTCTTCAATAGCTGCTGTTAGGTAATCTGCGGCGCGATCTAGGTTCGTTAGATCGGACATCAAGAAGTCCGCTTTGTAATCTTTAGTTCGCATGGGTCGAGCCTTTTTTGTACGCGTTCCAGTACGCTTTGGCCTTTTTAATGTCGTCATGTTGTCTACCTTTATCTCCACCACAAAGTAACACGATGATATAGGCGCCTTCCTGGCCGAAATAGATGCGGTACCCGGGGCCGTAGCTAATTCGTAACTCAAGGACGCCGTTCCCGAGTGGTCGAGCGTCGCCGAGGTTTCCTAAACGTATCCTGGCCAATCGTGCCTTGATTCTCGCCCCCGCACGCTCATCTCTAAGAGACTTAAGCCACACAAGGAATGGGCTACGTCCATCTGCGAGGCACAAGACCTTTACCGAAACACACGCGTCTTTTATAAGCAGTGTAGTTTATAAACTAACGGGGGACAATAACTAAAAATTCTATCGCGAACGCTGAAACCCGGGATTAATTGCGAAGAAGACGCTTAGATAATCGTTGAAGGAGGAAGGTTGTTGTGTCGCATTGCAGTTGATTTGCGAGGCCTGGCCTGCTTGGGACACCAAAAAAAAACCAGCTAGCGTAATCTGCGGAACGCGACGACGACTTTGTGTTATTTCCCAGGGCATTAAGCAACCTCTGCTTATTTAACGCGATAATCTCGGGCGGTGTGCCGTGCGTAGCGGCCTTACGGAACAACGATTATAAACAAGTAGCCTAAAAGCTACAGATATGGTATGCATAAGACGTTAGTCATATATGAGCGGCCTGATGGGCGCTGCCCGTTTCAGGTGTGGCTGTTGGGTTTACGAGATATTCGCGCTAGAGCGCTTATTCGAGCTCGTTTGAATAGGGTACAGCTCGGTAATTATGGGGACTGTAAGAGCGTGGGCGGTGGCATCTATGAATTACGCGTCGCTTATGGGCCAGGCTATCGCGTTTACTTTGGTATAGAAGGTGAGTTGGTTGTGGTGTTGCTGTGTGGCGGTGATAAGTCGAGCCAGAAGCGCGACATTTTAAAGGCGAAATTACTCTGGTTGGAGTACCTAGATGGCGACTAAGAATTATCATGCGGAGTTGATTAAGGAGCTGGCTGATCCGAAGGAAGCGGCGGCGTATTTGAGTGAGTGTTTGAAGGACTCAGAAGAGGTGTTCTTGCTTGGGCTTCGCAATGTTGTTGAGGCGCGTGGCGGGGTAGCGGCGTTGGCGAAAAAGACTGATCTTAATCGGGTCACATTGTATCGGAGCTTGTCGAAACGGGGGAATCCAACGTTGGCGAGTTTGTCAGCGATTTTGTCGGTCTTGGGGATTGAGTTGAGGTGTGCGGCGACGAAGTAAGGCTGCCCCCAGGAGGCTCGTGCGTTTGCTGAGCGCCATAGGAGCAACAATACGGAAATTTTTGGGATGATTATTACCCACTATCACGACTGCTAGATGCAAATATAATGGCGGAGTGGCGCGTATATCACAGACAATTATTACGGTTATTTGGAAAAGCTTTAAGATTTTAATACCGATAGGCCTGAGTTTAGTTTTTCTAATTCTGATTTATTTCTCTTTGATCGAAACTCCGTATCGTCCCGTTGCTGTGCTCTCAACTCCGATGCGGTACCAGTTGCCGCAGGTAATTGCGCATAAGGCTCTACACCCTGCGTTTCCGAGTAATTCTCTGGAGGGGATTGAGGCGCTGATTTTAGAGGGCATACGAGGAATAGAAATAGACATCCAAATCTCTCAGGATGGTGTGCCGATTCTTTTCCACGGCGGCAATCTTTCAGAGGGATCAACAGGGAAGGGGGTTGCTTCAGCACTGCCGTACACGGAATTGGAGAAACTTTTCTTAACCAAGGCTGGAAACCCAACTACCTTTAAAATTCCTAGTCTTGAGAGGGTGCTCCAGCTCTACTGTAAAAAAGCCGTGTTGGTTTTGGATGTCAAATCCTTTGGCGTATTTGATCAATCAATTACGGAGAAAACCGTAGAGTTAGTGAGAAAATACGGTTGTCAGGATTCGGTAATTTTTGATGCATTGAACCCAGCAATTCTTCTGAAGGTACGTGAACTCGACGAAACGATTCCGGTATCGCTATCCTTTTTAGAGGATAAAGCCGCTACCATCGAAGAAACCCAGGCTCAGTTAGATGAGATCCCATTTTTCCTAACCCTGAGAGTCACGCACAATCTTCTGCGAGCGCTATTATTACCAGATTATCTTTCCCCTAGATTTTCTATACCAAGCGACCAGATTCAAAAATTGTCCAAGCTCGGATATCCGTTAGTTGCTTGGACCGTGGACGATCCGAATGTTGCTGTTCAATTATTATCCCTGGGCGTGCAAAGCATCGTTACGAATCAACCAAAAGAACTGCGTGCTGCGATCAAGTCTACCATCGTTGATGATGCCAGCCGTTTAAACTCGAGCTCGGTGTCGAACGTGTTTGTCGTGGGAACAACAGAAGAAATTCGAGATGCTTTAGTTTATGCAACGACTCGTAATCTCAAAGTATCGATAGCCGGAAAAAGACACTCGATGGGCGGTCAAACGATTGCTCCCAGTGGTGTAGTAATTGATATGAATTGGCTGAATAAGATTACCTTTGATCAGCAGACCAATCTTTTAACGGCGCAGGCAGGGGCTACTTGGAAGGAGATTCAGGACGTTTTGGATGGGTACGGGCGATCTGTGCAGGTTATGCAATCAGATAACATATTCTCACTTGGCGGCTCGCTTAGTGTGAATGCCCATGGTTGGCAGCCGAATCGCGCGCCGTTGGCGAGTACCGTCGCGGAGTTTGAACTTATTCTGCCGAATGGTGAAGTGGTGAGATGTCGACGGCCGTTTGTTGATGTTTGCCGGGCGGCGCTAGGTGGATATGGATTGGTGGGTGTCATAACCGAAGCAACGTTAGAAACGACCGAGAATGTCGCTTTGGTTCACCAGTCAAAATATGTGCACAGTAGTAGATTGGTGGAAGAGCTACGGGGAATATTACATAAACCTGACCTTGAATTGTTGTATGCACGTTTGCGGGTCGACAAGGCGGAATTTCTTAACGAAGCCGGCATACACTTTTATACCAGAGCGAATCCGCAACCCGAATTGTTACCTAAACTTCAACCTGAAGCTCTTGTTCGCACAAAAAGAGCGGTGTTTCGGTTGTCGGAAAGTGGAGATGCTGGGAAAGTTGCACGCTGGTTAGCTGAGCGAGATGTTTTAGAATATACGAATGCAAAACTGGGGCAGGCTGTCTCAACACGTAATCAAGTAATGTACTCAGATTTTCACTTCCTTTGGCCTGCGGATTTTTCCAGTCACGACATCTTGCACGAGTACTTTATACCGATTGATAAGGCACAGGATTTTATTGATACGCTTAGATTGATCACCACCAAACACAATCAGAATTTACTAAATGTGACTGTTCGCCATCTGCAAGCCGATGAGGTCTCACTGCTGCCTTACGTACGCGAGGAATCCTTTTCGTTTGTTTTGTTATTTTCGCAGCGAGCAGGGGTGGTAGCTGAGGAAAGCATGAGACTATACACGCAGGAACTTATCGATAGAGCTCTTGATTTGGGCGGCAGTTTCTATCTCCCGTATCGACGGCATTATACCGACGCACAATTAGTTCGCGGATATCCCAGTTTGACTAACTTCATCCAGGTGAAGAGAGCAAATGATTCGAGTTTACTCTTTCAAAATATGCTGTGGGAGAACTTTGCTGCTACTCAGCACTGAGAGGACTGAGAGCACTGCGACGATGCGCGGCCTCAATCCTTATCCCGTGGAGTAGAGAATTTTGGGAGTATGCTTCGTATCCAGAACGGGACGGAAAAGCTAGGGGAGACTCAAGCATTATTCGATGAGTCATACTTGACGATTAAACGCGAGCCGCGCTGATTGGTTAGGTAGTTCCATAGCCAGCGGAAAAATACGACTATCTTGTTTTCAAATTCGATTAAAAAATAGATGTGAACAATTCCCCATACGGCCCATGCTGGAAAACCCACGAATCTGAGTTTTCCGCTCTCAGCCACTGCTCGGCCTCGTCCAATGACAGCCATGCTACCTCGATCGATATAGCGAAATTTCAGCGGCCCTGTTGCCAGCGGATCTGCTGCTCCGGCTAGTCGCTGCTTAATGACCTTCGCTACAAATCGCCCCTGTTGAATTGCAACGGGGGCAACTCCGGGTAACTGCATTCCGTTATCATCGGTGTAATGCGCTAAATCTCCGATTACAAAAACGTTGCTGGTACCAGGTATCGCAAGTTGATCGTCAACAATTACTCTGCCGACTTTGTCGAGACTCGCACCGAATTGTTGCTCTAGGATCGCACCGATGGGGGAGCCTTGCACTCCAGCTGCCCACAGAACGGTGCGCAAATTTAAACGCTGAGTTTTATCGGCCTGTTTGTATTCGATAAAATTCTCACCAACTTGCGTCACAAATGTCTTAATCATCACGCTTACCCCCAGTCGAGCAAGGCTTTGCGATGCGTACTGCGAACTAGCGGGCTTGAAGCTGGGTAAAATGCGATCTGCACCTTCGATCAATATGATCTGAATGTCTTTAGCGCCAAAGTTGCGATATTCACCAGCCGACGTGGCACGCACAAGCTCTGCTAGGGCGCCTGCTAATTCAACGCCGGTAGGGCCACCACCGATAACTGCAAAGGTAAGCAGCGCGCGACGTTGATTGGCGTCTTCCGCGCACTCAGCTTTTTCTAGGGCATCGATGAGCTTTGCGCGGATGATGGTAGCATCCTCGATGGTTTTAAGGCCCGGAGCGTACGGAGCCCAGTCACTATGTCCAAAGTAAGAATGTGTAACGCCGGTAGCGATAATCAATGTGTCGTACGGTATCTCGCCGTGCTTACCGATTACTATTCTGCGCTTAGAGTCGATCGACTCTATATGATCCATTTTCACGCTGACGTTTTGATACTTTGCGAGTGCTGAACGAATAGGCGATGCGATATCACCGGGGGCTAAGAATCCAGTGGCGACCTGATAGAGTAGCGGCTGAAAGAGATGGTGATTCATCCGATCCACGACTGTGACGGGCAGCCGTTGGCGGCCCAATTCGTTGGCCGCGCTTAAACCGGCAAATCCGCCGCCAATAATTACTATGCGGTGATTCATAAGAGACCCCCGTCTCCAGACTCGAACAGCAGCAATTGAGACTCCATGACAAGGCATACCATACTGGCGGATAATTCTCCGCGGGATTATCTGAGCAGAAAACGCGGTTATTAAACTGGGCATTTGTCTGCGCGTTGTGAACCCGCGAGGATAATTCGTGTGGCTCGAAAGCAACAACATCTCTACATGTTAGGCGCGAAGTTTTCCGAAACTCGGATCTTCGGCCTGTGTTAGGTCGAACGAGCTTTGCAGATTCACCCAAACGGTGGCGTCGGTGCCGAGTGCGCGAGCAAGTTTCTTAGCCATGGCGGCGGAGATTCCGCATTAAGGGACTTTAACCGCCTTGGTTCTGCGAAGGGGCCCCTGGGAACGCGAAGCGGTGCTTCGCAGTCTTTTGCAGACCTTGGCGTTAATATTTTCAAAGCGTGATCGCCTAGAAAGAAGACTTGCGCGGCTTTGTGGGATCAATTTGAAGCTGCAAAGGGGTTGGGAACTGTTGGCGGACCGGCGGTCCGCGGTCCCAGTGGGAATGTTCCAGAATGGCCCTCCCCTTAAATTGACCGATAACTTTACTTATCAGTCAATTTGTTTGGGTAGGATATTAAAGGGAAAGGCCGCCTACGTTTAACCGTAGGCGGCCTCCCCTGTGTTATCTAACTATCGATTACCGAAGTAACGACAGCGCCAATCCTGGCTGCTGGTTAGCCTGAGCAAGTACGGAAGCACCTGCCTGCTGTAGAATTCCGAGTCGAGTCAACTCTGCAGCTTCTGAAGCTACGTCGACATCTCTGATTCGGCTTTCTGC
>JBGSNS010000103.1:0-36088 GCA_041739515.1 Bdellovibrionota bacterium | reverse complement strand
AGAGACGAAAAGAGGGGACGAAAAAAGGGAGCAAACTCTGCGCTTTTCAAGATAGGAGAGAGCCCGCCGCGTGTTGCGGTGAGATGAGCGTATTCGATTAGAGAAGCATTCATCATCAAGGGCCGAACCTAACGACCTAGGGCGGTGTATGAAGTCTGTGACGTCAAAGCCTCAGCGTACTTCGCACGATATTGTTTTGTGTGGATTGAAGCGCGCGCTCGACGCAACCTGTGCCCTTCTCATAGTAGCGACCCTCTTCATGTGCTCGGTTGCAAATGCCGAAATTCCAATAAAGAAACAAGAGCAGTTCGCAACGCCAAAATCATCTCTATTACCGCTGCTCACGACTGAGCCGAACCGTACCACACAGCCCTCAATCACTCTTCCGTTTGACGGGATTGAGTACAATTTCAGACTCACCGCAATTGACGTGCTTACCCGTGGGGCGAAGGTTCTGTCCGTCACTGACGCGGGCGAACAGATTAGCGCCCCACCAGTGCGCCATTTCAAGGGAGAGTCCCCTGATGGGCATACCGTTCGCCTGAGTCTGATGAACACGGGACAAAAGGTCTGGCTCCACGCTCTTGCCGATCTCGGTGACAAGCGGGTCAGCTTTAAAGCGAGCGAAGAGAATAATGAGTTCGTAACGATCGAAGCGCTACAACAAGATCCTGAGGCAGTGTCAGCGCTATTAAGAAATTGCGGCATTGAAGATGACACCGCTCCGCTTTACTCCGCTATGCTCGCCCCTGAACCTGCGTTAGCGGGTGAGACGGTATTGTTTCGTGCCGCTGCTCTCGCTACCGAAGCAGATTACGAGTGGACTCTCGGTGCAGGTAGCGCTGCTAATGCCAACGCGGAAATTCAAGCGATTGTTAACCAAGTGAATGGTCTCACCGAGGCACAGCTTGGTATCCGACTTTTTATCGTTCATCAACGCGCATACAGCACTGCGAATGACCCATACTCCGGCAACGGAGACGCGATGCTCACCGAGCTTAGCGACAGACTAAGCGTCACCCAAACACACGGAACCTTCTTTGACTATGCGCAGCTCTTTACCGGACGAGATATCATAAGTAACAGTGGCAATCCGAGTGTCATCGGACTTGCCAATCAAAGCGCCTGCTGTTCGTACTCAGGAGTCTCCGTGGTGGAAAGACGAAACGGTGAAGCACAGCGCAATGTGAGCGCGCACGAACTCGGACATCTCTTTGGTGCATACCATGACGAGTCGTACAGCCACGTTATGTCGCCGTATGCGAACTCCTCAGATTACTATTCCGCCGAATCGATCGCTTCAATCCAATCGGTTCACGAGTATAGAGACGACGTTCAAGTAGTCACCCGCCAGAATCTGGGCCCTCGAATCCCTCGCAATCTTACGGTCTACAACAGAGACCTCCGCTGGGATGCACCAGATGGCGGAGCAATGGTGGACTACTATGAAGTTTTCCGATCCAGCACTCCTACCGCATGCGAGGGCACCCCACATATTAGCAATGTGGGCGGTGAGTGGGCTGTTGACCGTTCCGCAATTCTGGGCGTCACTTCCTACTATTCTGTCCATGGGGTTAACGCGCGCGGCCCAGGTCCCTGTCTCGGGCCTATAACACCTTCTCCCGCTTCCCCTGTTACTGCGCTCAACGTCGTCGATACATCAACGCTAACCAACCTTTCCCTACGCCTCAGCTGGTCAGGTGCTCGAACAGGAGATCAGTATAAAATATTCCGAGCGACTAGCCCTTCTGTGCCAGCGTGCAGCGGTACTCCGTATGTTCAGATAGGCGATGATAACTCCTTCGTAAATAACTTCGACGATACGAACGTCTCACAGGGCACACGCTACTACTACTCCGTGCAGCGATTGAATTACTCTGTGGCTCCGAGTTGTTCCGCAGTCGCATCACTCGCACCACCTACCGCAGGTCCGGCACTCTCTATTGATTTCATGAATTCATCCTCGGTTGGACTTCGGTGGTCGTCGGGAACTTTCGGGGTACAGAGATATCTCGTGAAACGCGCTCTAGCCACGCAAACTGACCCTTCCGCATTTTCCACAATCATTCGACTTGAACCTTCACCTGGCATAATGCGCCATACTGATACAACCGCAAACCTGGACGGAACTATTTATCGATACGAAGTCGATGGATGTAATGTGTCGGGCTGCCAAAGCAGCAATCAGGTGGAAGGTTCCTGCTTGGTACTTCCCTCTGAGCCGCGAAACGTTACCGCTTCTCAAGGAACCTCGGGGCAAATTCAGATCGCGTGGGCCTCTCCACTTCGAGGTACACCTCAACAGTATAGAGTCTACGCATCTACCACGGGTCCCGCGGGCCCTTTCAGCCAAATCTCTCTTTCGTCCAGTCTCACTTACAGCACGCTCTACACGCCAAGCACATCAGCGGACCATCACTTTGTGGTGCGTGCCGAAAACCAAGTCGGACTCGGACCTCAAAGCTCATCGGCTCTCGGATGGGCACTCAAGGCACCCACCAACTTCCTTGCATCACCCGGGTACTATTCTGATCGAATCGCTCTACGATGGGATGTTGCCCGCGGAGCGACAGGATACCTAATTGAAAGAACGGTCGTAGCGACGTCTGCGGTATTATCCAGTATCACGATCTCTTCCGGTAACGTTTCTTCCTATGACGACAGCAGTGCTCCGGCAAACACAGATATTAGGTACAACCTATCGACGATCAGGAATCAATTCTCATCGAGTTCAACTATCGCGACCGGAAGTCGCGTAACAAGTCAGCCGACGGTGGTGCAAAACGTCAATGCGAGCGACGGCTCCAGCCCATCGAATGTCGCGATCTCATGGTCTCATCCTCCGACGCGTCCTCAAAGTTACAATCTCTATCGGTCTAACACGAATGTGGGTTGTGTCGGCACACCCATCCAGAATGTAAACGCTTTGTATGATTCCGTGAGTGACAGCACCGCCGTTGCGGGTGTCACCTATTTTTACTCAGTACAGAGCGTATTCGCGAACGGATTTCTTTCGAACTGTTCCGCTACAAATGCAGGATATCGTGCGCTTGCCTATCCGGCATCTTTCACCGGCTCCTATGGAAATCCAGCTAACATTTCTCTGAGCTGGTCATCGGTCCCACACGCATCTCAGTATAATCTCTATCGCAGTACAAGCTCACCGGTGAGCTGCACCGGCACTCCTTTTGCTACGCGGACAACTCTTACCTTTGTTGACACGAGCGCGCTCCCGTCAATCGAATACTCCTATGGTGTATCCGGGGTGGGTGCGAACGGGTTGCCCGGGCCATGTGCGACCGCGGTTGGGTTACGAGGAGTGGGGAGTTCGTCTTCTTCCTCCTCCTCAAGTGTTTCTTCGAGCTCTTCGTCACAATCATCTAGTTCCTCGTCGTCTTCATCTTCGATGTCCTCAAGCTCGGCTTCATCCTCATCTTCAATCGTTTCGTCATCTAGCGCATCGTCTAGCTCTTCATCGCAACCATCGACTTCTTCGTCCTCAAGTTCAGCATCATCTCAGTCGTCGTCTCAATCTTCTAGCGTAATATCGCAAAGCTCGACGTCTTCGAGCTCCTCTATCTCTTCGTCCATTTCTTCTTCTAACTCATCGTCCTCATCGACAAGTGTAGCTTCTAGTTCTGCTTCCTCGTTGTCATCCAGCAGTCTCTCCTCTTCCTCGCAAAGCAGTGCCAACGCACCGGCGCCAACGCCTCCTTCACCGCTACTTAGATCGCCACCAGCTCTGAGGCTAAAAGGCGCGCGAAGCACTAAGAAAATAACCGTTCAGCTACCAAAGTTTAGCGGAGCAAAGCGGGAAGTTATTCTCGAAAGAATTGAGAGAGGTCGAACGCGAGTAGCGGGACGGCGGAGAACCACTAAGCTCTCAGTATCATTCACCCGACTTCGAACTGGAAACTATGTGTTGAGTTACCGGATTCTTTCTCGTCTCCCATCTGGCTTCTCGAGCACAAGTAGGAAGTTGACCTTCCGCCTCCGCAAGCCCAAAGGGTGAAATTTCTTTTGAGTTTTTTTGGACGCAGCGGTGCGAAGGATTTCTGTCTCCGACCCAAATAGACGGTACTCAGGCTCTCCTCTCATAAAAGAATTCTTTGAACCAAACATTTCAAGCGCGGGTAGCAGCTGCTTTTAACAGTGAGACACAAACTGAATCTATCGTTAAATGGAAGCAAAGGTGTGCAGGTCATCTCGATAAGTACTCAGCAGATTGCTGCAGCGCTAGAGAAATTTGCGAAGTGATAATCGCTTTACTTACTAGTTTTAGCATTAATTCGCCCGCAATCGAATTACTCGGGAATTTTTGGGTGCTTCTAACGATCTCTTAAGTAATTAAGCCTGTAAAATTATGGCTTAGGACCGCGTTTAGATTGGTACGATCAATCACAACAGGAATCGCCGTAGGATGCAATTTCAAAAATGCTGATATGCCACTTAGCTTGTGAGGGCGATTAGATTTTACTTCAATCGCATAAAGTTTATCAGCATGCTCCACCACGAAGTCGACTTCATTCTCCTGTCGCTGCCAATAGGAAACCTTTCGAAAATTCTGACACAGAGCGATCCCCACGGCATTCTCAGCGACGCGCCCGCGCCATACTGGATCGGTGTCGACTAGGTTTGGATCCTTGAATCCATGTAATAGGGCCGGAGCTAATGTAAGAATCTTAGGACTTAGTGCTCTTTCGCGAATGATCGATCCCGAGAATTTTGGGATAAGTTTGATAAGAAACGCTTCTTGTAGAAGTTCGAGATAGTGCTTCACCGTGGTGACATTCCCAGCGTCTTGTAGCTGACCAACGAATTTCTGATACGAAACTTGCTGGCTTGGAAATGCGAGTGCCATCTCAAAGACTTGTCTAAACAGCGCAGGCTTTCGCACTTCAACCAATGAGAATATGTCACGTGAAATAACGGGCTCTATGATCGAGTTCTGAATGTAATTTTGCCACCGCGGTACGTCGGTAATCAGAGCGGCCGGACCTGGATAACCTCCAAATTTTAGAAAAGTATTTATATCCCAGTTGAAAGCTTGTGAACATTCATTGATCGACCAATGCGGCACCTCGATTTTTTCAAATCGTCCTGCCAAGCTTTCATTCAGTCCGCTAGAGAGTGCTAACGATGCAGAACCAAGAAGAACAGCGCTGATCTTTCGTGTTGCCTTATCTTCATCAAACAGCGCCTTAATTACCTCGCTCCAACGTGGGACCTTTTGAATCTCGTCAAAAATGAGCAAAACGGGGCCAGCTAGATCTCTAGCTCTGTTCCAATGCCCCAAGATCCACTCAGCAGTTGGCGGGCTTGGAAGATCTGCTGAAGCGAAAACTTTAGATCCGGTCCATTCGCTAGCTAGCTGTTGAACACCAGTAGTTTTGCCCACTTGGCGCGGACCGATGATAATCTGTAGAAATTGCGGTGTGGCCTGAATTCTGGACCTAAGGATTGATATAAAAGGTCTAGTAATATCCATAAGATAGCTGCCTTAGCGCAATTATTGCAACATATCGCACAAATTTGGTCAATAGAATTGAGGTAATCTAACCTTGTAGGATAGAATTTCTCTTCAGACTCCCACACGCCACGCTAACCCATTGATATTCTTGGGTCATCGAATCTGAGCTTTGTGGGTGTCCAGATCGTCTTTATCCAGATCGTCTTTAGTTCTGTTTCATTGAGTATCCTCTCAAACGGCAGTAGACTGCCGCGCGGTAGGAACGACACGAAGGGAAGGGGAGATATATTGTATGCGACGCCTTGGTGATTCTATGGGTAAGTCTCTTTGTATTTCATCTCTTCTCACCGCTCTACTGCTTATACCGGGCATGGTCGGCGCACAGACCTTTAAAGGTGTCGCCTCTCCTGGTGCGGAAGTGTCCGCCAAAACCTTGCCAGTCTCTAAAGCACGACGTGGCATTTCTCTCACCGTCAGAAGCACCCCAATGACTGATGAGAAGGGCAGGCCAGTTGGTAATCGCCAGCAGATCTTCGTATCCGCCCCCCCACGTAGCAGGACACTTAACCCTCACTTTCTCGCACCACCATTCTCTGATGGATTCCCTGCTGGATTCACTGATGCGTTTAAGCTCCGCCCTCACCTCACCCCTGTTGATACTGACGAAGGCAACGGTGGCGTTGCTAATTTCCTAGGCTGTGCCGGCACCGCAGACGTAACAGTGCTCGCAAATGAAATCACCTTTGGCGCTGGAGGCCCGCAAGTACCAACCCACGTGAAGTACCAAGTTGGCGAAAATTCTCCAGTTACGCTTTTCAACGGAGAGAATGCTTCCGAGCACATCGGACTTCCTGAACAAATCACACTTCAAGCAGGCGAAGAAATCTCTCTCTGGGGACACAGCGCTTATCCAGACTTTAACGATCCGTATCAGCTCAATATCGAAAAGCGCAGTGATGATGCTCAGATGGCAGCAATCCTCACTGACGGCGAAGTGCTCGCCGACGTGATGGCGTCTAAGGGTGCTGCAACCATACCGTTTGGCATGCAGCAAAGTCTTGAGACCATCCTTGGGCCCATGATGGAGAACGGCATGCTCGTACTCGAAGAGGATGAAATGATCATCCTCTTCGAATTGGGCGCAACAAACTCCAGTAGTCCCGCGTTCGACTTCAACGACCTAGTCCTACACGTCCGTACTCAATGCCCCAATAATACAGAGGTCGTGCTCAGGGATAGTATCGGACCGGACATCTTAATGACGAATGGGAATAATACCATCGACACCACTTCCGCTGGAACAGGACACCAGTACATTGGAACTTCCCTGACTCCTCAGGTGAACATGCACCTTAAAAAGGTTTCAATGGTAATTGGGTCGTCATATGGCTCAACGCCGTCGATAAACTGGTCTGCTTACATCTTCAAGATAAATGTCTGGAGTTCCGCGGCCGCAAGGTCCGCGGCACCTTTGTTGGGTGATGTCGTTCGCTGTGTCTACGATCAGCCAGCTAATGCCTCCTCCTCGTCAACTCCCCCTCCCACTTTTGGGCAGTCCTGGTCGATCCTTGGCACCTTAACGAATTCCTTCCTAGCGGAGTTTGACCTAGTCAATGGACCCGGTGGGTCTTGCACCGTGTACAACCCACTCATTGCAGGAAACAACTACGTTTTTGCTATCGCCCCTGCCAGGATTAGCACGGGTAGTCCGGGCAATATGTCAGCGGTGGAGTCTACGCAGACTCAGCCCAACGTCTCCGATACATACTACGGTAACTCTATTCCTGGTGGAGAAATGCCCTTTTCCAGCCATAGTCGCAGTCAATATGCAGGTAGAGTTGGGTACAAGGTGGTAGGTGTTGCACAGTAGCATCAGAAAACTTTATTTAAACCGCCCCCATCGAGGTGGTAGCATCCGCTTGCATCGCCGATGGGGAGCCAGTTGAAGCTAGTGGCTCCATTCGGATTGAACGCAAAACCATCGATCGGTGTGGAGAAGATCCTCTCACACGCCACCTGCTTAATCGCCAAAGTATAAAGCGTCAGCACCCCGACAAACGTAATCATTAAGAGCCCAACCAAGAGCACATGCTCTACGATGGCGGCTCCGCTCTGCATCTCGCGTGCGCCGGCCGCTCCAGCTTCTCCTGCCCGACTTCCATGAGTCCGTACCACGCCTAGAAATCTACTCATCACCACCTCACCGCAATCTGTAATCCAGCCGCAGGATCAATCTTTGAACTTACAAACCGAAGCGGCGTGTCCGTCGTACCCTTCGCTGTCCACGCATCACGATAGATAACTTGCACCGATGCCGGCTCATCAGGCGAAGAAGGCGCTTGTGGCTCAAGACTGTAGGCTCGCGCCATTAGTTCCGGATTCGCGTCGGGGGTACCAACTTCGCTTAAGTCCACAGAAAGATCGAACTCGGCGACGGGAAGTCCAAGTGGCTGAATCCCGAAACCGGGACGATCCCTGAGTGATCCCCACGAAATTTGAGTCGGTATAGCGCCCGTGTGAGCCGATCAATCGGTGCGAGGTAGGGCTGTAATATTCTACACTGAAGCTCGAGGAGAACGCGGAGATCTTCGGATTTACCTCCGCGTTCTCCAGTGTAAATTCAAAAGTTGGAGAGCTGCGAACTACGTATTCTTTCTTACGGCGAGCGCCGAAGGGATGTCGGGAATACCTCCGAGTGTCGCCATCATTGGTTATCGAAAGATTCGTAACTGTTTAGCTATATTACATATATTGTGCACTTTCGTGGGGATTCGTCAGGGACGGTCGCCTGTTTAAAAAAAGGTGACCGTCCCTTTCATTTAAAATCGCCCCATTTCATCTGCACTGCGGTAAGCCCGGCTATGACAGCAGTTTCGGCGCGCAGAATACGACCTCCAAGGATCCATGGGCGAGCCCTGCTCTCAAGTATTAAGCGTTCTCCGTCTGAGAATCCGCCTTCTGGGCCAACAAGCAAAACGATGCGCTGAGGTGGATCCGCGGGGACCGGTGCGGGATCGCTACGATCATCGAGAACCACACAAACATCAGCTGTCATGAAAGCGGGGGAGTTTAGAAAAATATCTAACCTTGTTGGTGGGAGCACTTCTGCTAGCGAGCTACGCCGACACTGTTTTGTCGCGCGGATTATCTGGCCCGGCCACGAATGCGCTTTCTCATGTTCTAAACCCTCAAGAGGGACTGAAAAATCGGTTAGAAGAGGAACTACGCGCGTCACCCCAAGTTCTGTAGCTTTCTGCATGACGAGGAGCATGCGTTGTCTAGCGAGTACAGCACATGCCAATGTAATTTCGATTTTCGGCTCAGGTGAACGTTCCATCCGTTCATAAGCAACGGCTAATCCGCCGTCCACGCTCAATTCCTTGAGGCTTGCTCTAAAATAATCACCCGCTCCGTCACGGATCGTAAAAGCTTCCTTTGTATTGACCTCTCGGCGCAGGAGACGTTTGGCTAAATCGCGCTCTATTCGAAACGATTCTTGTAACGTCAAACGTGATGCAATAGCCATGGGCGCATCACCTGGCGCGGAATATTGGGACAGCGAAACCGGCGATCGAGATTTCGAACCAGGTCCGATTGCTGGTCTGGCAGATTGCCTTTCCCGGTGAGGGTTTTTGTTAGAACTTTTCATTTGGCGGCGCTACTCCTGCTCGATCATGTCATTGTCAATGATGGAAAAACCGCTGCTGCAGCTTAACAATCAAAGTGGTCGTCAAAGGCTAAATGCGAAAGCGGGGGAAAAAAAGGTGACCGTCCCTGATGATCCCCACAAAGCCCACCTAAATTCCACCCCGAAGAACACCAAGAACACAAAGAAGAACCAGATCCCTTAGTGTTCTTGGTGTTCTTCGTGGTGAACAAAATTTATCAAATACTCATTAAAACGACGAGGTAAATCGCAACAAATCCGCAAAGTACATGGGAATTCCGAACTTTTGCCACACTTACGTGAGGATTCGTCAGTGACCGCCCCCGTTTTAGTCCGCCTTCAATGCTCGCCAACACGAATCCGCGATGGCATCCGCGACCTTGCTTGGGGCTCGTGGATTAAATCCTTCTAACCAATCTCTTATATAGGCTAAAGGAATACCAAAGATCGTGCTCCACAGGATATGAGCATCAACATCTCGTAGTTTTTTCTCTCGAATGCCGCTGCGAATAGTCTTGGTAAGTTTGCGTCCAAGCGGATCGAATCCAACAGTTGTTGGCTGCTTGATAACTCCGCTCATAAACTCATTATGACGGCACAGCCACATGTACTTTGCTAAGTGCTGATTGATCTCAGAAAATTGCAAGAAAGTTTTAACGATCGTTTTAATCACTTTCTCGACGTCATTTTGCTCGCCGATGGCTGCAGCCATCGCATAGCGAAATGCTCTAAGCCCCTCGGAGTAGAGTGCCGCTGCTACTTCCTCCTTGTTCTTAAAGGTGTGATAAATCGAACCGACGCTGCATTTACTCTCGCGGCTTAAATCGGGAACGTTTGTATTGAAATATCCCTGTTCCACGAACAGTTTTAGTGCCGCAGCGAGAATGCGCTCGCGCGGGCTGTAGTTCGATAGGTCAACCGGTGGATGGGCAGGGTTGGTTTTAACCAGGCCAGCAGCAGGAGCTCCCGGGCCAGTTGCGCCAGTATTAGCCGGTCCCGATTTGGAGGGATTCTGGTGAACAACTGGTGCGGGCTTCATTCCCATCATCATTAAACGTCGCGCATGGGCGAGTCAACGCAACTATTTTTCAAAGGGTGTATTTCTTGCTGGGACTGCTTAAACAGAGGGCGACGGGGTCGCTTTAGGGAGAATTGGCGATTTCGCCTTAAAGAGGTTCCTCAGGACAGGAGAGAGATTGAGGCTACGGCGAGTCGCAAATGGTTATTCAAAGCGAAACGTCCTCTGCCCGCCTTTCGGTGGCGTGCAGAGGACGTTTGGGATCGTCTCCGATCTCAGTCGAAGTTAAAGGTCTATCAATCCAGACTGCAACGCTAACTTAACGAGCTCTGCATTCGTCTTTACGGAGAGCTTTTTAAGGATGTTGCTTCTGTGAGTATCCACCGTTCTGGTAGATATGTGCAGAGTCTTGGCGATGACGCGGTTTGGATTGCCTTCGACGATTAGCTTCATGATCTCGACCTCGCGGGTCGTGAGCACTCGAAGCTTATCTGAGCTTCCTTCCGGATTCCTCAACAATGTGTCGGTGACTGAGGGGCTTAGATAGGTGTTGCCTTTCATCACCGAACGAATTGCGAACTCAAGCTCTTCTACCCCGGCATCCTTAGGTACGTATCCTTTAGCGCCAGCCTTGAGAGCTGCACGGATAGTTTTCTCACCGTGGTCAGCGGAGAGCATTAACACAGGCGGGCAGGTCCCACCGTTAAAATGCAATTTCTCCAATGCGCCTATGCCGTCTAAATTCGGCATTGCGATATCCATTATCACCACGTCAGGGGAGCAACTTTTTAATAGCTCTACTAACTCATTGCCGTCTTTTGCCTGGCCCGTTACGGTGTAGTCACCTCGGCCCTTAAGCATTTCTGCAAGAGCTTGTCGGAGCACGGCATGATCATCAGCTATAACAACATTCACCATAGAATCACCCTCTCTAGAGTTGATAACGACATTGGAAAGAGAAACCTTTAGCGGAATTAATTAGGGATACGAAACTGCCTAATCCGTTGATTCCACCGGCCATTTGGTGATTTTGAGTGGTTTGTGTGCCCTCATGACGACCATTCGAGCACATAAAACGGGTGTTGTACGTGGATGAATCTAGCGGTAGTAGGCACCAAGAATCGCTTTTAAGGCTTGCGCCGATCTACGTGTTTCACGACCAACATACTTATTCCGTACAGAATAACGAGCGGTCCCGCCATTAAAAATTGAGAAACGACATCGGGGGGCGTTAGAAGTGCTGACAATATGAATATTACGACCACAGCGTAGCGCATCCCACTACGCATCATCGCGTAATCGATCACCCCTAAGCGTGCCAATAAAAACGATAAAACAGGTAATTCAAACGCGATGCCGAAGCCGAGCAGCGCTTGGATTACCATGGCGATATGTTCCGATATCTTGATGGTTGGCGTTATTCCCATCGACGCGTACTCAGCAGCGAAAAATTCGAGCGCGATAGGAAGCACCAGCTCGTAACAAAAAACCATTCCAGTGAGAAACAATGTGGTTGTGATAACGACGAAAGGTAGCGCCATGCGTCGCTCCGATTCGTACAAGGCAGGCCTGATAAAGAGCCATATCTGATAGAACAAAAACGGAGAGACCAGCAACACACCGGAGAAAAAAGCGGTTTTTAATTTTAAAATAAACGCTTCTGCCGGACTGGTTCCGATTAGGAGCGCATCTTTAAACCCCTCATGAAATGAAACCGTAAAGAGGGGGAAAATATATTCGGCGAAGTAAAGACCTGCCACGGTGCCTAGAGCAACCGCTGAAAGGGCCCACACTAATCGCTTGCGAAGTTCGACTAGGTGTTCCCGCAGGGTCATTTCCGGAAGCACTTTTGTGCTTGTTTCCGAGCTTGAAATCGGCGCTTCTGATTTCGGAGAGGTAGTTGCGGAATCCATCGTTCTTACAAGTTAAAAATTACTGACTAGGCGGTCGGTTCTTCTTTCTTTTGAGATTCGGATCCTTCGGTGGCTTTAGCCGTTTGGCAATTAGTTATTCGCTCAGGTGGAGGGTCTCCGTAGGCCAAGTTGCCGCTGGTAAAGGTGGCTTTCACATCGTTACTTACCGCTTGGAGCTCTCGTTTGGCCTGGGTCAAGGGATTATCCGGAAGGGGAGGGTAAAGTTCCCGATAAAAATCGCGACGCAGAGTGTCGGATGCCTTACGCAGATGAGCCGTAAGATCGCCTAACGTTTTCGCAAGCTCCGGGAGTTTATCCGGTCCAAAGGCGATCAGGCACACGACGCCCACGATGATTAACTCAGGAATACTGACTCCAAACATTCCTTACCAGGTTACACCCTTGCGAGTGGACCGCAAAGCACCCATCCTGCGTACTATGGTTGATAATGAGAACGAGCCAACGGCACGAAACGCAGCAGCCAAGCGTCACTTAGCAGCTACTGAGCGCCATATATTTATCTGTGGTGGAAAACCGGATGGGAAAGGGGGGTGCTGCCGGTCTGAGGTAGGCGATGCCGCTTGGAAGCGGGTCAAGGAGGCTACAGCTGAATTGAATAAAGAGCTCACCCCCGGCGCAGTTCAGCGAACAGCGGTAAAATGTCTTCAGCTTTGTGCTCAAGGTCCTATTGCGGTCGTTTACCCGGAAGGGATTTGGTATCGCGAGTGTAGCGGGGAGAATCTAGAAAAAGTTATCGAGCAACACCTAAAACGCGGTTGCGTCGTGGAGGAACTAAAGATTCCGCTTGAGTAGGTAACGATCCAGCGTCTCTATTCCCTAAAAGTTCGCATACGCTGTGATGTCCGCCAATTGTTGCTCCGACAACTCAGCCGGGATCGAGAACGACATAGGGCTTAATTGAACCCTAGTTTTAATCGCAGAGAATTGGTTTATTCGGATAGCACCAACCGAACTTCCATGGCACCCAGCGCAGGTCGACCTCCAGGCCGTAATACCCGCGTTCACCGACGCATTAAAATTTGATGGAATGCCGAATGCGGCTTTTCCGGCTGCGGTGACTCTTCCTGCGCTATCAAAAAAGCCTCCTCCTGAAGGTGGAGCGGTTGGAATCGGAGTGGGAGAGATGGGTTTGCCGCCTCGACACACCGCTTTCCCGGATGCAGCATAAGCTGACACGGATTTAATTTTTTTCGATAAGGTGGCCTTTGCTTTTCTCGACGCCGCTCGTTTCGCCTTAGCTTTGAGCGCAGCAAGTTCTACTTTTGCCGGATAGAATTTGCGGCCTATAAGCCGCCCGGGTGACCACGGAGGGAGATTACCACAAGTAAATCTTTTGCCGTTTTTTGATACCTGAAACAGCTTGTTTCCCGAAAGTGTAACAGCTCCTTTTGGAGCTGCTGCAATTGCACTTGCCGGCAATAATTGAACCGCGATGGCAAAAATCACTAGAACTTTGAACTTCTCTCGACTCCACATCATCATGTACTTTTTCGCTACGCGTTTAAAAACCCAAGAGGGACCCGGATATTCCCGGGATACTCAGGGAACGAAACATTCAATCCCATCGCCGCTACGATTTCCTTGGTTGGTTGCATCGCGCTGAATTGAACGTATCGCCCGGTCAGATAGTCAGTGGTGACAGCGTTGATTTGCGCCTCCGTCATGACATCGCCGTAAACGCCGCCGATCACCCGTCCACCCGTAATCATTTGTGTATTGCAGTGACCGTGATCGGTGCCGCGTGCTTGGTTTTCAAATGTGCGTCCAAAATCGGTGCGAGTGAGAATTACGGCATGATCCCAAGCGCTGCCACCACTTGGATCGGGGATTGCCTTCAGGTTCTGAACCAGTGGAACTAGGGCCGCATTGAGAGATGTAAAACTACTGTTGTGGGACGCGACCTGTCCAGAATGTGTGTCAAATCCACCGAACGGAACAAAAAATGCAGTGCCCACTCCGGCCATAATAAGACGGGTGATATCAGCAAAATTCCTTCCGATTCCGGAATTCGGAAATGCAACTGGCGGGATATTTTGGCTAATACCTTGAAGGGTCGAAAGGCCGGTGTTCATCGAATCGATGGATACCTGCAAGTGCTGCTGTTCCGCTGATTTGGGCACTGGTGCTCCGGCCCGGATGTTTTGCTCGATAACGTTAAACCAGTCAGCTTGCGAAAAATTCGCTTTACCCTGTGCGAGAGTTCCTACCGAGCGGGCGGGGATGCTGCCACCGGTAGAAAAGTCTGAGTTTCCCCCGAATGAGATCAAAGCGTATGGATCTCCTGTGGCTTGCGCGATAGCAGCGCCTACCCCGAGTCCATTCTCTAAATTTACGTTGTAATCGATGCGCTCGTTTGCATCTTGAGCGATTTCATGTGAGCGACTGTAGTTAGTAGGGTGGCCGACGTTGTATACTAACGCAATGCGCCCCGGGTTGGCTTCTTCGATGAACGGCCGAAACGCGGAGTGCATACCGATATCTTCACGCCCGAGCGAGCCGACGTTGTTGGCATCCGGTTGGATCGTTGGGTAGCGGGTTCTGAATCCATTATTAAGTACTGGAAAAAAGCCTTGACTGCAGTATCCGCCGTAGAAGAAAACTTCGATGAAGTACTTGATGCTTCCTGGAGCGCCACCCGCTGCATAGGCTAATCCGCCGAACGGTCGGAGCACTGTATGGCACGCAGCTCCGCAGGTCCCGACGGAGACCATTTTCATAAACTTTCTGCGATTGAATTGTTGGTTCGAGTTACTCATATTTTCCCCGCCTTCCGTTTAGTTTAGTCTTTACATGGTTCCGAACGCGGGCATTCCAGCAACCATCGCGTACGCTAATCGCAAGCGATAGAAATCGTTTGTTGAATCTCCCAAGTCAGGTGCACTGCGATATAATTTCTTGCGACTTCCGTTTAAATCAAAACATTGTGGATCGTTGTTGTTATTACAGTTGCCCAAGGAATAGTTGAGAAACTGAACTAGTTGATCTTTTTGGCCTTGGGTAAGGCTGTCTGTCATATTCAGTCGTTTTAATAGCTCTGTGACTAAATCGACCGCTGGAGTACCGCTTAAAGGGATTCCTTGAACCAATCCCGCATGTGGAGTCCATCCGTATCGTTCCGCAACGGTGCTCAGATTCTGATAAACCATGTGACCTGCAAATGCATTGAAGCGTTCCAGTTGATAGACATCGCTGGCTAGCAGAGCGTTCTGATAAGTAAACCCGAAAACCGTTGGAGGTTCGCCGATATGCATTCCGATCTTTCGAAACTTACTTGACAGACTGCTGTAGTCCCCGGCTGGCATTCCCGTCATTCGAATGAACGTGGTGAGTAAAGTATGCGGATTCTTAAGGATCGTTTCTTGAGATTGGGCAGCATAGAACGCCTGCGACTTCATCATCTTCGTCATCACCGGCCAAAGCTTAAAGTTCGACGCTATGATCTCCTTGGCGAGTTTTTGATATGCTACGTTCGTTCCTTTGGAGCTTATAAATCTCGACCACAACCGTTTCGCGAGTTCGAATGCTACTTGGTCGCGCTGCTTTACAAATATTTGCGTCGCCATATCCGCTGCGTTCTCCACCACCATTTGGTTCGGCGTTCCGGCAAAGAGAGTCTTTGGGCCCGGTCTATGCAGATCTGGAAACATACCTATTACGCAGATTTCTCGGTTGTTGGAATCACGGACGGATGTTTCCTTGAGTCCCGACATTGCAAGTGATGCTTGATACACATCGAAGTCATTGTAGACGGGAGATCCATTGGGGCGATTTCTTCCGGTCGTAAATAATTCGAGAAACTCGCGAGCAAAATCTTCATTTCCAACTTTGAGCAATCCTGAGTGATTACTCACGCCACTTAGCCACTTTCCATGAATGAAAGAGTCCTGCACCCATTCAGCTGCATACGCCTTGTAGTCGCCGCTGTTAACAAAGCGATCCACTTTTTCGATGTATTTGGGGAACATCCATCGGTTGCATCCGCTCAATACGCGAGGACTCCCTGGTGCTCGTTGGTCCATGGCCCATTCGAAAAGTGCCATGTGAGCAGGATTGGCTGAATTAATACTTCTCCAACTGAGTCCACTGACAAATCCATCTAGATAGAAGTCGTTAATGTCCCCGCCTTCAAAGCACGTGTCGGGATTCGTAGTATTGTAGGCGTTTGGCCCGCATGTAAGTTTCGTACGAAAATTATCAACTGCTGGATCGGGCTTAAGTGTAGTCAAATCGGCGACTGCTGCGTTAAGTCCGATCGACACATAGCGATCAGCAAGCCCAGGTTTTCCACCAAGAGCGAATACTTCTACTAGCCGCTGCGCTTGCTGCAAATTAAACGAACCGCGGTACGGGGCTAATGAAAGGGCAGGGGATTCTTTGCATGCGCCGACTCCAGCGTTTCTAAGGGCTTTATACAGGGAAACTTTCGCCTTCAGATTATTTTTGGTGCGACCAGACCGCGCCTTCTTCAGATCCTTGTTTGCGGCGGCTAACTGGTCAGCAAAGGATGTAAATCGGAGTTTTCGATTTCGTGAGGTCGTGGTTCCCGGAACGGCTTTGAGGCATTTGACCACTTTTGTTCGCAGCTTCTTCTTAATTCGAACTTCCACGCTTGTGGTTGTTATGTTCTTTGCGGCAACAACCTTGCTGCGCGGAGCCGTTGCAAAGGAGTCCTGAGCGTAAATCAGTAAACAAAGAGGAAGAATAGCTATGGGGAAACTGACTGCGGAGAGTCGAAAATTGCGCATAGAACAACCTGCGTAACGAAACCGTTCGTATCAAAACCTAGCGTGTTCCTGCCCCTGACCCTCGTCAATGTGACAGGCATTAGTCGTGCCAGGACAAGACTGGCCCTGAGCTTTCGCTCTGTTACCCCGTATCCGTAATAACTTCCCCGATGCTTCATGAGAATTTCACTTCCTTAAAATTAATACCTTCTTTCATAGCAAAATGGGGATTCTATCGAGATTTTATGAGATTGCTGGGTAGTTTTGATGGGACTAGAGGGTCCATTTCGGAAAATTCTTATGGATCAATCAATTCGCAATAATTTCAGCGAGCTGATATTTCTAAGCCCTCTAAACTCTCGTGCGAGAATGAGAAGTTAGGTAAAACGGTGAATTCGGGTCGCGCCCGTACGAAGATTTAAGCTGTATGAGTGTTTCGCCCTGAAATCTCAGAAAGTATCGAGACTACATCTAGCTGGATCATATTCGAGGTGCCTGCAAGCAGATCGGCGTGCCGTTTAAACTCATCCCAATTGCCACGATCTCGGTGCGAGATCATCTCATTCACTAAAATTCGTTGTTTGTGTACCATCGATTCGTAGCACATCAATCGAGCCACTGTATCCTGGTGTGTTAGATTTGAGGAAACCTTGGATTTGGCCGTTTTTATCGCGTTTTCTAGCGTATTAATCGCTGCAAACAAACGCTTATCCGCTTCTGATTTTGATGCTGTTTGTTTCATAGCTAGCCTAACTAAGTGCTTGCCCCTAGTCGTGATTGAGAATGGAAGTGCTCCAGTTTGAAATGAGAATGATCCTCTAGGCCCAGCAGGGCCCATGGTTATCAACCAGTGGATATAATCGACCCGGCGAGTCGTTTAAGTTCGCAGTTGCGAATCAACTTGTCAGAGGAGGCGCCGGATCATGAATTGCGCGGGAAGCTCTGTTTAGAACGATAAGTATCAGTCCCCCGAGCATCGTGATCAGAACACAATATACGATTGATGTGGTCGATATCCCGGTCTCAGGCACATAGTTGCCGGGCCATATCACCCGTAAACTTCCGAGCATAATGCCGGTGAGCCCTGCGATAGTTAGAGAATGATGGTGGCTGAGCAGATATTTTAAGAGTCGTGTGAAGGATAAAATTCCGACGATGATTCCTAAGATAAAGACCGAGACAATAACCAAATCCTTGTTTCTCAACGCATCAAGGATAATCAGATACTGCCCCATTAGAACTAGAATGTAGGAGCCCGAGATTCCCGGAAGGATCATAGCGCAAATCGCAATCGCTCCGGAAATAAAGACATACGGCAGAGAGGTGCTCCCTTGGATAGTCCCGGCATCTTTCATTAGTATAGCTGTCAATACCGCCGCGATCAGAAAGAACAGTACGTTCTTGAGACTTCTATCCATTTGACGCGCAATAATAGGAATTGAAAAAGCGATAAGTCCAAAGAATAGCGAGTACATGTAGAGTGGATACGTCTTCATGAGCTCAGGAATAATTTTTGCCATAACAAGAATGGCTGTCCCAATTCCGGTCAGTAAGGGCAAAAGAAAGCTCCAATGAATTTGAGAAAGCTCACGCAGAGCGTTGGCGCGAAGATCTCTGTGCCAAAAGCATGTAAGTAGCTTAATTGCGCTCAGCGCATGATCGAAGCGAACGCTGTTAATCGCAGCGATTAGTTGCTCGTATATGCCGCTAATGAACGCGATGGTGCCTCCCGAAACGCCCGGGATTATATCAGCAACTCCCATGGCTATTCCTTTGCTGCAAAGGATCAGTTTCGATTTTAACGTTTTATACTCATTCATAATTCTTGTTTCCCGCCCCTACTATCGTGTGCGGGGTGACACTATCTCACTATCTAGCGCTGCAGAAAGAGGGGCTGAGAAAAAGATTCGGGGCCGTGTCTCAAGCGTGTCCTTGAATATCGCTCTAATAGAACAGAAATTTTACCTACTCACTAAAACGACGCGGTAAATCGCAATAAATCCAGCAAGTCCCTGGTAATTCCGAATTTTTGCCACACTTTCGCGGGGATTCGTCAGCGACTATTCCCTTCGACTGGTCAATTTGAGACGGGGATCGTAGTCTACAAGCGGACTATAAACCTGACCGTATAATGGACCGTGATATATGGAACTAAAGAATAAAATCCTTGATGCCCTCAACAAGCAAGTAGGGCTCGAATACGAAGCGTCGATTAAATACGACTCCATTGCGGCGTATTTTACGCGCGAAGATCTTCCGCAGTTAGCAAAGTTCTTCTTCAAGCAATCAACGGAAGAGCGTGAGCACGCACACAAGATAGTTAAGTTTATCCTCGACCGAGATGGGGAGGTGCGCATACCAGCGATTCCAGCTTCTCCGTTTGCATTTGGTACCCCATCTAAAGCGGTGCAGGTGGCGCTTGAGAGTGAGAAGCTCGTGAGTGCTTCAATCCACAAGCTCTACGAGCTCTCATTAAAAGAGAAAGACCACGCAACCTCGATTATGCTGCAGTGGTTCATTACTGAGCAGGTTGAGGAAGAAGCAACCATTAAGCAGATGGTCAAATTCATCCAGCGCGGCAAAGAATCCGGCATGATGGCGGTGGAAGATTATTTGGTAGACGCAGGCGCCAAATAGGCGGCGCCCGCTGGGTCGGATGTAGAGGAGAGAGCTAGCGACTCTATTTCTCTTTTTAAATAAGGCCACACGGTGTCTGCTATAATGCGTTGGCCTGCCTCGGTTGGATGAATTCCATCGGCTTGGTTGAGCTCGTTTACGCCTCCGACTCCTTCTAGGACAAACGGGATTAGCGGAATGTGGGTGTCGGATGCGATCCGGCGATAGACATTTTCGAATCGCGACGTGAATTCTGATCCTAAATTCGGCGGGGCCTTCATTCCGGCTAGGACGATTCTAAGTTTAGGATGGTGCGCCAGAGCGGTTGCGATAATCGCTCGAAGGTTGCTCTCCGTGTGGGCCGGGTTCAAGCCGCGAAGTGCGTCGTTACCGCCAAGTTCGATCAATAATATATCGATCCGTTGCTTTAGCACCCAAGTTATTCTGCGCGCCCCGCCAGCGGACGTTTCTCCGCTAAGTCCAGCGTTAATGATCTCGACACCAAAATTCTCAGAGTCTGCAATTCGCTGCAAATGGGCGGGAAAGGCCTGGGCTAGATCGAGTCCGTATCCAGCAGCAATACTATCTCCGAGAACTAGAACCCGCGGGGGTCGAGACTCTTCTGCATGCACAGCGATGTTACATACGATGAGCGATGTAAAAATCAGAGAGATCATTTTGCTTACAGCCGGTATCAGATAAGCTCCTGTGTCACTAGTTGGGAGAGAAGATGATCTTAGAGGTTGAGCAGCTTCACAAGAGCTTTGCGAGTGGATCCGGGGAAACTTTATCGGTTTTAAGTAACGTATCGTTTGTGCTTGAGCGAGGCACTAGCTGCGCGCTCGTGGGCCCATCGGGCAGTGGCAAGACAACACTTCTAGGGCTCTGCGCGGGATTGGATGTGCCCACAAGTGGGGCAGTTCGCTTTGAGGGCCGAAATCTAGCTCAGCTTAGCGATGATGAGAGAGCTCTATTGCGACGGTCCCGCATGGGGTTCGTGTTTCAAAATTTCCAACTCGTGCCGAACTTATCAGCTATCGACAATGTGGCTTTACCGCTTGAGTTAGCTGGAGTGTCGCACCGCGATGCCGCAAAGCGCGCCGATTCGATCTTAGACAGGGTCGGGCTTGCGACGCGGCGCGGTCACTATCCTGCACAACTCTCCGGTGGAGAGCAGCAACGGGTAGCCTTGGCCAGGGCAGTGATTCATGGCCCAGCGATTCTATTCGCCGATGAACCAACTGGAAACCTCGATGCAGCTAACAGCGAGCGAATAACTGATTTGCTTTTCGAGCTGAACTCAGAGCTTTCGACTGCGCTCGTGCTCGTGACGCATAATCCTGAGTTAGCGCAAAAAACTCAACGTGTAATCAAGTTGAAAGGGGGATTGCTTGTCCCTTAATCTAGGTTTTGTCTGTCGATTCGCAGTCGCGGATCTCAGAAAAAGCTTCTCGCGATTTGTTTTTGTCGTTCTCGCTTTCGCAGTTGGGATCTCGATCTTAGTTGGAGTCACTGCCCTAAGCAGAAACATCGCCTCAACTATAGAGTTAGAAGCGCGCTCGCTGCTTGCAGCTGATCTCTCTGTATCGTCACCGCAACCGCTTGTAAGAGAAGTTGCAGATTCGATCGCTAAAACCCTTCGTCGTGGAAGTGAAGTCACTTTCGCTTCGATGCTGGTGGTTCCCGGGGATAAGCAGCGTACTCGTCTAGTGCAAGTGCGAGCTATCACGGGTGGATACCCTTTCTACGGCACTCCTGAGATCGATCCACCAGGTGCACTCGATATGATTCGTCGAGAACGAGTGACGGCAGGCGTTATTCTAGATCAAGTATTAGTGCAGCAGTTCGGTCTCGCTATCGGGGACACCGTCTTGTTAGGGAAGCGAGAGTTTGAAGTGCTAGGGATCGTGCGGAAATTTCCAGGCGAGAGTTATGCCCGTACCGTGATTGCTCCAAAGATATTCGTTCCTTTTGGAGCTGTTAAGGGAACTGAACTTCTTCAGCGAGGCAGTCGCGTCACTTATAAAGAATACCTCGCCTCGGATAGCTCAGCTGAAATCGCCGATACCACTGAACGACTTAAATTATTGCAACCCAATTATCGCTTTGAAATCGAAACAGTTGAGTCCCGCAGACGCAACATCGCTCGGGTGCTCGATAATGTGTCACGGTTTCTCGCAATCGTAAGTTTTGCCTCGGTGTTACTAGGGGCGGTGGGCGTTGGAAGCGCGATGTTTACTTATATGCGGTTGCGATTACCAGTCGCTGCGTCTCTGCGATGTTTGGGTGCCACTAAGGCCCAAGTTTTTTCGCTGTACCTCACTCAGGCGATGTTAGTTTCAACTATCGGTGCAGGCCTCGGAGTAGTTTTTGGAATAATGCTTCAAGACCTACTGCCTCTTGTGCTGGGCGACTTCATACCGATCGCTGTCGCTACAGAAACCTCACTTAGTACGATCGGATTGGGTTTTGCTCTCGGACTTTTTGTCAGTGCATTTACGTCGACCTGGCCATTGCTTAACTTGTTAGCCGTTTCTCCGATGGATGCGATTAGAGGCGGGGAGGCAACCATGTTGGTTGTAGTCGACGGGGCTCAAGTTCGTGTTAACCCCGGTATGCGTCGGATAAAACTATTCGTCTCGCTGTTTGGAGCAGCTTTCTTCATTGTGCTTTCCGGGCTGTTACTGGGCGAAATCAAATTCGGAGGGATCTTCACACTTGGGTTACTCGTATTGAGTTTCGCTCTGTGGATACTTTCAAGAGGTATAATTTTTGCTCTGTCGGAATTTAGGCCAGCCGGAGCACCGTTTCCGATTCGCTTCGGCTTAGCGAGTATGTATCGACCTCAGAACCAGACCACCGCCTTGATTATAACCTTAGGACTCGCTGCGTTTTTGTTGAGTACAGTTTATCTCACGCAAACGACAATTCTCAATCAGGTTGCGGTTGCGGGAAGTGGTTCTAGGCCAAATTTAGTTTTGTTTGATGTTCAATCTGATCAACGAGCGGGAGTTTTAGAGCTACTCGAATCCACCGGAATGAAAGCGTCGCAAGAAGTACCGATTGTAACGATGAGGCTTCTTAAGATAAACGGTGTCGACAATCTGGAGCTACGTGCCGACCCACAGATCCCGGAATGGACCCTGCGAAGAGAGTATCGTTCTTCATATAGAGATCAGTTAATCGAGAGCGAAACGCTAGTAGCGGGAGAGTTCGTGCCTCGATTGGCAACTGAAATTCAGGAGACGGCGCCTTTGTCAGACCTCATTCCTGTTACCGTTGAGGAGGGGATTGCTAAAGACCTTAAGATAAAACTCGGAGATATCGTAGAGTTTGATGTCCAAGGGGTGTCGATTAAATCGAAAATCGTGGGAATTCGCCGAGTCGACTGGCGTCGTGTGCAGACTAATTTCTTCTTCTTGTTTCCCGCCGGAGTTCTCGAATCAGCTCCGCAGTTCTTTGCGATGATGACGCGAGCCAGCACCAGTCAACAGGTGGCAGATCTACAAGAGCTGCTAATCGAACGGTACGGAAACGTTTCCGCGATCGATCTCAATTTAATCCTTGAGACAGCGGATCAGATTCTGAATAAAATAGCCGTCGCCGTTCAGTTTTTGGCGCTCTTTGCGCTCGTCGCAGGACTGCTTGTGCTAGCTGGCTCTATTGCGACAACGAAAGCTGCAAGGCTTAGAGAGGTGCTGCTTTTGCAAGCCCTAGGCGCTACGAAATCACAGTTGCTTACAGCCGCTGGAGTCGAATACATCGTTGCAGCGCTTGCCGCTTCTACGGTCGGCATCGGCGCAAGTCTTGTGGCTGGGTGGAGTCTTTCTCTTTACTTTTTCGAAGCGCAGTTTCTTGTTCCGTGGCTGCCCATTCTTGGAATCACCGCAGCTGTTTTAGTCGTCGTGGTAGTGATGGGGCTAGTCGCCACCGTGGCGCTGTTACGAGTAAAGCCGATGGAAATACTGCGTCTGTAAATAAAGAGACGAAGTCAAGACGATCGCTGCGGCTTTAGATACGCTCGAGTTGTTTAGGATGTTTGTTAGAAGATTGTGTCCTTCACGAATAACAGCATTTTACCTATATTCTTTTGAGCCCTTTTGTGGCGATCCTCATCTAACTTGGTTGGAGATTCGTTGCGATAGCGATGCGAACAACTGCTGAAAATACCACCCGAGAACCGATGCGGATGTCGTCAGGCTCTGACCGTGATTTCACAGGTCCGGATTTCACTGGGCTGATTTCACCTAATGTAGCCCTAGATCAAGAACGGGAGTTGCAGTTTGTGTTAAGATTCTCAAGCCTTCGTTCAAAGTTGGCAATCGAACAACTCCCATCTGCGCACATTCATCAACAGTATTTTGCAAGGGAGCAGATTTCATCGATTGTCGCGACTATTTCAGAGCGACAAAAAATTAGTTCTCAAAGCCTCCGCGAACTGGAGTTTACCTCTGCTCGAACGCGTGCGGTAAGCAATGGCAGTAGCACATCGTACTTTCTTCAAGCCAAAGGGCCGAAAGAGAAAGAGCATGGTAGTCACGTGATACGTCCAGAGATTTCAACTCCTGTGACTCGCGAAGAGTATTTTCGATTCGCGTCTTTAGCGAGTTGTGGCGAGGTTAAGAAAACTCGCTCGCTTTTGTCTGGTGCGATTGAGCATCATCGCTTGGGGCGAGTGTTAGTGGTGGGGGAGATTGATATCTTTCACTCGTTCGGTGAAGCTTCCAAGCTAGGCCCTATTTCTCAGCGCTATGACTTCGCTCGGGTGGATATAGAGTTACCGGAGCCGAAACTCGCTAAGGCCTTTAGAAGAGGAGAGCACACCTTTGATTTTCTAGCAGAAGGTGGAGCTATTGAACTTGGCTGTTGCTCAAAAGAAATCCGAAAGGCCTTTAGCACGCGACGGCTTGCTTCAACTGGAATTGACAATAGATTTCTTCAGGCTTGGCGAGATGTTCAGAAACAGCTCACCCGTCGGGTCGCTGCGTAAGCTTGCGTTTAGGCATTTTAACGCTGCCCTACATGGGAATGCCACCGTTCAGAAAGTTCGATTAGAGTACCTTCCTTTAAGCCGACACCCGGGATTTTTAATCTCTTTATTTTGGTCTCGCGCATAATGGCCAGCAGTAATACTCCAGCAGGAAGAATTACATCTGCTCGATCCTTTCGAAGATTAAGTTTTTCGATGCGCTCCTTGACCTTCATCGAGGCGAGCTTTTCTACTATAACCTCCAGTTCCTTGAGAGAAATCCAATCTGATCGCTTTTTGTGAAAAATGCGTTTACTGAGATTGCCGAAGCATTCAATGTTACCTCCAGTTCCCACAAATTGTTCAAGTCTATGAACCGCGCTTTTCCGAGCAATCTTGCCCTTTACTCCATGAGCGTATTTGCGCACGAGTTTTTGAAGAAACATGTGTGGATCCTTTCGTCCTTTTACCATCGAAAGTAAGCGGACGCTTCCGAGACCCACACTTTCAGAAAGCTTCCTCTTGCCGCCAGATATAATGCAGGTTTCGACGCTGCCCCCTCCAATATCTATTAACAGAGTGGATTTGCGGGAGAGATCGACCACATAATCTACCCCTTTGAAAACGAGGAATCCCTCTTCCAGCCCACTTATAACTTCCACTTCGATCCCGGTAGTTCGTTGAATCTTATCCACCAACTGCTTGGCATTGCGCGCCTCGCGCATTGCACTAGTTGCGACGGCACGCACAGCAACTGCATTCGAGTTCCAAATCTGCTTCTTGAAGTGTTTAAGTGCAGTAATGGTGCGCTTTATGCTAGTCTCACTAATGTGGCCATCCTTGAAAACATCGGCACCCAAGCGAACACTTTCCCGGAAGGTTACCGTATTGAGAAGTTTACCGTTGGTTGAGAACGTCCCTATAGCTAGGCGCATTGCGTTTGAGCCGATATCGATCGCAGCAAGAATTGACATTATTTCGTAAGTGCCGTGGTCGGCATCCTGTTAAGATTTGGTTAGATAGCTTGGAATCGCTTCCAAACAGCATTACTTTAGGCAATCATTTGCACTGGTAGCGCCGTATAGATTTAAGCGACAAACTATCGTTCAACAAGCGCAGATTTATCTATGACCAATAAGCGAACTTCCAGAAAGCTAAGAGTCAAAAAGAAGAAGCAGGAAACCCCGATCGTCCCTGTAAATCCCGGCGAGCTGTTTAATCGGGAGATGAGCTGGCTAGAGTTTAATCGCCGGGTACTTGGCGAAGCGTTAGATCTTCGTAACCCGATCCTGGAACGTGTGAGATTTTTAACGATCTTTACGTCGAATCTAGATGAGTTCTTTATGACTCGGGTTGGAGGTTTGAAGCAAAAAATAAACGCTGGTTTTCGAGGGCTTTCCGCGGACGGACAGTATCCTGACCAACAGCTTGAAGCCATTCGCGCTAAGGCCGATAGGTTGAATCAGGAGCAAAGTGATTGCTACCTGAGCTCCCTGCGTCCATCGCTGGAACAGAGCGGTATTTTTCTTCTCAGATGGAACGATTTGTCTCCGGAGGAAAAATCGGAGACTGAGAAATATTATAGAAGTACTGTTTTTCCTATTCTCACCCCGCAGGCGGTGGATCCTGGACATCCATTTCCAACCATATCCAATTTATCGGTATCCCTCGGCGTTATGCTTAAGCATTCTGACCATGATGAGCAGTTTTTCGCACGTGTAAAGATACCAACGGTGTTGCCGCAACTGTTTCGATTGTCGAGCTTGCGCGCACCAGATCAGTTTAGATTCGTTTCTCTACAAACGGTGATAGAGAACAACCTGGAGTCTCTGTTTCCTGGAATGCAAGTGCAAATCGTAATGCCTTTTCGCGTTACGCGAAGCACTCAAATTGATATCGATGAGTATGAGGTAGACGACATCGTCGAGGTGATGGAAGAGGAGCTTCACGAGCGACGATTTGCTCGGGCGGTTCGCCTTGAGCATGGCCCGTTCGCTGATCCAGCAATGCTTAAATTGATCCTTGGGGAGCTGGAGCTAACAGAGAGTGATGTATACGAATCGGTCGTTGGTTTTGATTATCTGGCTCTTAAAGAGATCTCTGACCTTTCGGTTTCAGCCTTAAGAGCTGAGCCTTGGACCCCGGTGGTGGCGCCAGCTTTTGCCGATGAAGACGCGAATATATTTGGAATTATTCGGGCTGGGGACGTTTTTGTTCATCACCCATACGAAAGTTTCAACACTTCGGTTGAGCGGTTTCTGCGCGCAGCAGTCGATGATCCGAATGTACTTGCAATTAAGATAACTCTATACCGCGTGGGAGACAGGAGTGCATTAATCCCACTTTTAATAAGGGCCGCTGAGAACGAAAAACATGTCGTTTGCCTTGTCGAGGTCAAAGCAAATTTTGATGAAGCACGGAACATCCACCTCGCTCAAATGATGGAAGAAGCTGGTGTACACGTCATGTACGGAGTGCTTGGTTTGAAGACGCACGCCAAAGTTATTCTAGTTGTCCGGAAAGAACACGACGGAGTTCGTTGTTACTCGCATATTGGAACCGGAAATTATAATTCCCAGACGTCCCGTTTTTATACTGATGTTGGGCTATTCACGGCGAACAAAGAGATCTGCGATGATTTGGTCGAGTTTTTTCACTCTTTGACTGGGAGATCTCTGCAACGCCAGTACAAACGGCTTCTTGTTGCGCCGCACGCCATGATCGATCGTTTCCATAAGATGATTGATCGAGAGATTCAAAATCACCTTGACGCAAAGCCGGCCCGGATAGTGGCTAAAATGAATAGTCTGCAAGACCCTTCGATCTGCAAAGCTTTGGAAAAGGCTGCCGTGGCAGGCGTCCCGATAGATTTGATAGTGCGCGGTATTTGCTGTTTTAAGCCCGGCTCCCAAACTAATGTACGAGTGATATCGGTTGTTGGACGCCTACTCGAGCACTCACGTATTTTTTATTTTCAGAATGGAGCTCAAGATCCAATTGACGGTGAGTTTTTCATCGGTTCGGCAGATTGGATGCATCGCAATCTTTACAAGCGAATTGAAGTCGCCGTTCCGATCCTTGATCGCCTCGGGCGTGAGCGGTGCTGGGAGATCTTTCAAGTCATGCTAGCAGACCAGAGAAATGCCTGGGACTTGGCGAACGACGGGTCGTATAAACAGCGTGTTCCTGCGTCCCCACAGGATCAGGGATGTCAGTTTCAGCTCTTGCGACTTTGCAAAGAGCGACTCGCCCGTCCAGCAGATCTGCAGGAATCTGTTGTTGGTAGCGAAGCTAATTTGGGAGTTAAGGAGGAAGAATTCACGCACTGAACTTCGTGTTCTTTGTGGTGAAGAAATTTTTAACTGCCTATTAAAGCGACGAAGTAAATCGAGATTGTTCCGCCAAGTGCCTAGAATTGCCGAATCATTTTCACACTTTCATGGAGATTCGTCAGGGACGGTCCCCTTATCTCCATATCTCCGCTAACGAAGGTGCCTAACTACATCGTCATCGGATGCGTTCGATCTTAACGATTCATTAACAATCCTCACAGATTTCTCGCGAGCTCAACTCCTAGGTCTATGACACTTTGAGATGAACTACTGAGAAAGGCAGCATGCTCAGCGTTAACTCAATACTGCAGCACTCAGCCCCCAGCTTGTTAGACGGGGTTTCCTACAGTGCCGACGGTCGTTCCCTAGTTGAGTACGGTCACAATCCCGTTAACCGAGAAGAACTAAGGCAACACCAGTCTCAACTTGAGTTTTGGATCTCTCTCTTCCTGGCAGGAGCCATTCACCACACCTTATTCTCAGAGATCCGCCAGCTTGGAAGCGCTTTTCCAGAGCCAAGTCCTACAGAAGGGCCCCTCAAAAAGGCCGTAAGCTTCGCAAGTGTCGTTTGGGAGATCTCTGCTCATCCGGTGGGACGAAATTTCCTACATCATTTTTTTAATCAGGTGGATGGCATCGATTCACTGACCCTTGCTCATGCATCATTATCACCATATCCGAGCAGCGAAGGGCTATACCCCCTGAACGGGCCCTCGCAGTTCACGAGGAGTGCGCTCTCGGCTGCAATTTCAAAAATGGTTCCTGATGTGGTGCTCAGATTGTGCAACTTCATAGTTTCTGAGTTGAAAAGCACTGGAGACTCTAAACGTTGGCCAAGCATTCGATCGCTCAATGTGCTCCCGGTGCATACGTTCCTTACTCTCAACATTTGGGGAGTCCCTGGTTTGACTACTTCGGCTGCAAGCAGATTCGCGACTCTGAAGAGCCTACTGATTCAACGGCCTCGTTCTGTGGTAGCGCTGCAAGAGATGTGGGACACTCGAAGTTCCGTTCTAATTGATCCGCAAATTGCACCTTATATCGTGACTTCACCGGGGTATCCTGGACTGAAAGGTCGGGCCGGACTGGCGATCTTCTCGCAGTACCAAATTTTGGATAGTTACTCTCTGGCATTTGAAAACTATGCCGGTATCGAGTGTGCCGTGCGCAAGGGCGCTCTCGCTGCTCGAATCCGGCTACCATGCGGACGTGAAGTTCTAACGGTCACGTTTCATCTCATTTCACCCCCGGAGTGGGGTAGTCATCTGTTGTGCGCGAGTAGAACGATAACTAATTTGCGACTCAAGCAAATAAAAGAGCTCGTTTCATGGGTGGATTCGATCCGCAAGGCTCGTGATGACGTAATCCTTATGGGCGACTGCAATTTTACTGAGGGAGGTTCTGAGCACCAAGCGATGACATCGGCGATGGGCAACGACTTACGGCGAACGCGATTGCCGCTGCTGGACGAGTTAAGTTTTAGCGAGCGTGTGCTCCGCGAAGGAAGAAGTTTCGATTTGATCAGGAACCGATGGGCTCGCGCATATAACGATAGGTTTGATTATATTTTTGGACGATTTAACAATCCGACCAGCGTGGATCTCGACACGCGGCTGGTATTCACCCGGCCAAGCGATCAGGTAAGTGACCACTTCGGGGAGGAGTTACGAATTCGATGGAGCGACAAATGATAGAGACTTCTACCGCATTAGCTTTTCCAAAGCGTGATTTATATCGGGTGTCCGACAATCCATTTGCCTCGACGAAGTTTGATAGCTCGAACTTAACACCGCATCGGGATCCCGAGTGGTGGGCTCGTTCGGCGGTAATACTGAGCGGGTCTGTGGGGATGGGGCATACGATGACAGCTCGGGCGATAGCGAGTCACATCGGCCGCAACAATCAGGGATATGCGCCACCGATCGTGGATGCGGTAGAACTTATGCCTCGATTGGCCGGGAAGATTTACAGCGATGGGTACTTAACGCTTGCACGACGGGCACCGAGTATATTGGGGAAACTATATGCCGCTAGTGATGCCCAGGAGAAGTTATCCGGCCTGGCGCTTACGATGGATCGGTTGATTTCGCGTAAGCTCGAACAGTTCCTCACGGATACCTCGCCCGACGTTGTCATTTCTACTCATTTCTTACCGAGTCGAATTGTCGGCGCACTTAAAGCGATCGGGCGAATCGATACGGATTTGATTCAAGTAATTACCGACTTCGACGCGCACGCTTATTGGATGGTTCCTGAAACATCGCATTACTGTGTTGCTGCTGAGCCTGCGAAAAAAAGATTGTTGGCCGCTGGGGTTGCTCCTGAGCTAATCTCAATAACCGGAATTCCACTTCGTCATGAGTACTCCATGCCGACAAGTAAGTCTGAAGCCCGAACAAAGCTCAAATTAGAGGACGATGCGCCTGTGATCTTGGTAGCTCTGGGCGGACATGGAGCAAATAACTTTACGCCGTTTGTAAAAGGAATAATGACGATGACGGAAGCGGCGCAGGTTGTTGTGATCTGCGGACGAAATAAATCCGCTAAAGAAAACATCTCCGAGTTTCTGCAACATAACGCACAACTATTCCCGCATCTAAAATTCACAGTTCTAGGATTCACCGATGCTATTCATACGTTCATGGCGGCAGCCGATTTGCTCGTTACTAAGCCGGGAGGAATAACGAGTTCGGAAGCATTGGCAATCGGGCTGCCGATTGTCGTAATCAGTCCGGTCCCGGGCCAGGAGGAACACAACGCCAAGTATCTTCTCGAAAATGGAGTTGCTGTCGACTGTCCAGAGTCAGATCGTCTTGGGGTTACGCTTGACGAGTTAATTGCGCATCCTGAGACGTTATCTGCAATGAGCATTAGGGCCAAGCAGCTTGGACGCCCAGATGCATGTTCTCAGGTTACACATCGAGTTTCGGAGGTTACCTTGAGACGATGGGTGTCAGCCCAGGTCGATGGTATGAGTACCGAGGCATTTTTTGATGAGCTCGCTCAGACGTCGCTAGTCGGAGAACGGGTAGTATTTGATCTCGATAACACGCTGTTGGTCGGTGATAGCGGGGATGAATTGCTGAAGTTTCTGGACCAAACTACACACAAGCGATTGAAGCTTCTCCCTTGCATTGTTGATGATAGCTGCACAATGACAGCGAAACTTGGCGAGGGCCCCGCTGCCTTTTACTCGCGGATTCTAGCGAGCTCACAGTCAGCTTCGAATCCGGACGCGGCAGTAGAGGCAGCATATCTATGGCTGACGAAAACTCTGAGTGGAATGACGATCGCCGATATTGAGAGAGCAACGGCGGCGGCTTGGCAACAGGCGAGCAGAGAAGGGCGGATTGGAATAAAGATCGCGAGTGTTGAGACCTTGGGTAGGTTGATGAGTTTGGGAGCACGACCGGCGATCGTATCAGCTACTAATCAGGCCACGGTGTCTTGGATCATTCGAAACGTTGTAAATCCGAACCTGGCGGAGTTTGACAACGAGCACAACATACAGCCAGACGAGGTATTCGGTGTTAGCAGCTACTGCGAAGGGGGAAGTACGGTTAGGGAGCTACTATTAAGTTCGGGTAGCCGAGAGCACATCCTTACCGCGCAGTTGCATACACCGACGACGGCGTTCGGTGGGAAGAGAGACTTCGTGCTGCAAAACCTATCGAAACGGCCATTTTTCGTTGCGGGGGACAGCGCAAATGATTTTGCGATGCTAGCTACTGGGCGAACCCACGGTTGGGTCGTGCGGGGTGATAAATCCGGATCGTCCGATCGATATGTTGAAAGATTTCCGGTCGGGTCAGCGGAAAGACAAATCATACTCTAAGAAATGCGTGACAGTCACGACTTTCACCAATCCGGTCCTCTCAAAAAGTTGGAAAAATGGGGTGGCCTTGAGTTAGCTCTAGGAGGTCTGAGTCTTTTGTTAGGACGTAAGCACCCCGAAATATCCGAGAACCAATCGAACGCAGGATGGGTAGTTTTGTGGTCCAGCATTGGACACCGACACTTAAAGGTTAGATTGATTGGGTGCCCAGCTCTGAATTCCTAAACTAGGCCAATTTGAGTAACGGGTCGGATGTGGGATAGAACCTGACGGTTATCGATAGTTCTTTCAAAAATCATATCAAGGGTATTGTGACGTTTTAAGGTTGTCCAAGTAGTGAGCTGAGTGGGATCCCTCATTTCACTACTTGGTGGCTTCGCGGGTGTTCCGCGAAGTGTTCAGAAGGTTTTTGAAGAAAGGAGGTCATCGTGCCTAGCGACTGGAATTTGGAAGCAGTTCTGAGTTGTGTTGAAGCCGAGATCGACGCTCGGTGGCCACTCCATCGAGTCGAACGGATGGATAGCTGCGCGCTCGAGGTTGATGGACGACGGCTGAACTTGGAGCCTCTCCATCGCTTGGTGAGGAACGATCCGTCTCGAGGTGCAGAGATCATCTCAGGCTATCTGGAGAATCTTTTCGACGATTCCCGGCCGGATCCACTCCTAATGGAGTGGAAAGATGTAAGAGCGACCGTGATGCCACGAATTCAGCCGGAGTCGATCTTTCGCCATCTAGATCGAGAGAGTGTGGCCCACGTACCGTTCGTAAACGAGACGGTAATCGTATTTGTGCGAGATCTCCCGAAAATGACGATCAGCATCACCGTGGAGGAAATGAAGGCCTGGAAAGTCACGATCGAGGAGCTGGAAGAGAAAGCCAGCGAAAATCTGATGGGCTATAAGCCGAAGCTTCCGATTCAGTTCGTCGAAAGCAAGGAAGGTGGCAAGGCTGCGATACTCGATTCAGACGCAATGAGCGACGGCTACGCTGCCGCACGATTGCTTGCTCGGGATCTCCATCCGCGGCTCGCCCCCACTCTCGGTCGCGAGTTTTATGTAGCGATTCCGGCGAGGGATCAATTTCTTGCGTTCACGATGAATCCGAGGTCGTTCTCAAGACGCCTGCGGGTCAGAGTGAATTCGGATCACGCGAAACTTCCGTATCCGATCACCGAGAGATTTTTCTTGGTGACGAAGGACGGTGTCGCTGGAACGGAGACGGCTTGATGCGGTGCGAATTAGACTGAACCGATTCGCTACAGAGTCAACAGAGATCCATCTGGCCAAGGGTTTTTCTACAAAACGTCACAAACCCCTTGGCCTTTTAAAAAAGGTGACAAAAGGACGGCCCCTGAGTGATCCCTACGAAAGTGTGCCGAAAACGTGTTATTACCGAACACATAGCGATTTAGCCGATCAAGCCATGACCTTCAAACAATGAATTGAACTCAGCAGAAAGTACGGAAAACGTGCTGGCATTTCTCCGTGTCCACCGAGGTAATACAGGTCGAAAATTCCTGAGGATTCGTCAGGGACGGCCCCCCATTTTTTGTCATTACTGACAATTTGAAGAGGTGGCGCAAGTCCCAACTCTAAGTGCAAATTGCCCTCCATTTTGTCGATCCAGTTTGTTTACCGCATCGACGATCTTAATCGATTCGTTTTGAGCAGCTCGCGTTCGGGTCAACTTAATTTCTACCGGGAGGTTTGACTGATAGCCATATAGATACGCAACGCTTCCTGTAACCGATGGCACTGTTTCGCGAACAAAGGAGCTTCCACTCGATCGATAGCGAACGATATCCCAAGTATAAACGTCTCCCGCCGTGTTGCTTGGATCGTCAACGGTTAAGCGGTATGACTGCGCCGCTGGGTTGCTTGAAACTCGAGCGACCTTGAACGAAAAGCCATTCGGCATCGCTTGGACGACCCGGACGCCAGGAGCAGATACATCGGTCCTATAATTAACGCCGTCATGGGATGATTCACTCGCGCACATGCGCGTGTCGCGAATAAAGCGCACGTTATTGCCCGGAGCTAAAAGAACCATATTGCTCATGCGGTCGCCTGTCAGCTCGTAACACCATTCACCTGGCGCTGGATTTCCAGAGCAAGATCTAAAGAACGAATCTGGCGACGCGATCTCTGGCGTTCCGGCAAGTAGAGGTTCGGCTGCCGTAGTCTTATTCGAAATCCTAAAGATATCACAGGGCCCAAACTCTGATCCCTGCATAAATCGGTAGGCAGTATAGGTACTGCTGGTTGGATGTGTATATCGATTCTGAGATCTCTGAAATCCGCAGGAGTTGTTCAGGGTGATCAGAGAATCAAAATAATAATATGGCGAATCAATAGCGCACTGTCCTTCCGGATTATTCGATCCGGAGTTGATTGCGCCAAAGTTATGATTTACTCCCAACAGAGTTCCAAAGCCGCTACGGATTACTGTTTGAGCTGTCACCGCGGGGGATCGTCGCTCCATCGTTGAATTGTTCTCATACTGCCCCGTTCCGGAATTAAAGGTGAGGCCCAAAGTCAAATAAGGGCTCGGCTCTGAAAGCCGGTGGGGTGCTGGATAATTCAGGAGTTTGAAAGCATCAGCTTGCCCCAGGGGCAGGCATCGGACGGGGTCTTCTGATGCATTCACGCAGCAGTTCGGCGCGTTTTGAAAGCTGCTTTCGGAGCAGAGGAATCGCGCATCCACGGGAATTCCCCGGCGCATTAGGGCCAATCGAATTTGATCTTCGAAAAGCGAAAAGCCTGGATTTGCTGGGTCCGGCCAAAGCTGGCGAGCTGCTAATTGTAATCGATGTCCGAAATATCTAATCGGCATCGGATTCGTTCGATCTAGGAGAGAGACAGTTTTGGCGACTAATTTATCGACGTTCGAAAATCCAACACCAAAATCGTCGGCTAAGTCGTGAAGAAGAGCTGCAATCAGAAATCCTAATTCGTCGTCTGCCGTCAACGAACTGCCAGGAGGGTAAATCCCATTGTCGGTACCGACAGTGGGCACGAGTGCTTGAATCGAAACGACAGCGCTGGCTTCCGGCGACTCATCGATTACTCCAACATATTCACGAATATTAAACTTAGGATCGCAAGCTGGTCTTCGTTTTTGATGCCCAGGCGTAGTCTCTTCAGTTCCGCAACCCAAGTCCGTATTCTTATAAGCTTGCATTTGCCAAAGCGTATGGCGAAAGACATTTTCAGCCTGCGGGTCATTAAGAAGCTGGCCGTATCGAAATGAAAACCAATTCGAGAAGGCATCGTTGACTGCCTCATACGCGCTGTAGCGATAGTGATCACTACCCCAAGAGGTAGTATCGATGTCTGGGCTGCCTTGCAGTTGATAGGCAGTTAAGGCCAGGGCATCTAGGGCTTCGTAATAGCTGAATACGGTATTCACTGGAGCTGTGACGCCAGTCCCAAAAAAGTAGAAATGCGAGTTGAAAAACTGATTAAGGTTTATATTGCCTTGCAAGTCGATAATCAGGTTATTATTAGCGTTGATCCAAAAGTTCTGCCGGACTCGACCTGAAACCGGACCATCTCCGCGAAAAAAACGTTTCGTAACGTTCTGTAAAATCTCTGGAGGAAGATTTAAGCCAGCATAGAACTGGGGATTGAGAATTCTGCGTTGGATATCTGTGACGAAGAAATACTGGTGAACCTCACCAAGCTTCATATGTTCGTTTACAAAAATTTGATACCGAACATTCGGATCGGTCTCGGCTAGACCCGATCGCCAGTGGATTCGAAAGTCATTATTTTGATTTGTAAAAGTTGAGATTGGCGACCCTTCAAAGGTCGTTCGATCGACGCCATACTTTTGGCCGATGAGCGTTCCAGCATTGTCGTCAAGCCAGGCACCGGTTTCAGAATCGTAGACACCTAAATCCTGCAGGCAAACAGGAGCTCTGTTTCGAAACTTATATTGGTTGAGGCTGGGATTATCGGAATAGGTTCTTCGATCGGAATGAAAGCGATTTGAGAAATCAACTGGTCCCTTGATAAAGACGTTGCCCTTGCCTTGCGTTTGTCCGGCTAGGTTCGAAAAATACCACGGCGAAAAATGTTCAAACAATGTCTTCGAGGTATAGACACTCTCCCGAATCCCACCGCAGATATTTTGACCAACATAATCTCTGATTTCGCTTATCACCGTATCGAGCGGATACAAAATAGCGTAGGTGGCACCAGACCGACTGTCCCATAGGCGCATGATGTCTTTGCGCGTCCTGGCCACTCCGGCATTAAACAGAGCAAGATCGTTGGAATCTATGACTTGATCAGCATTAATATCCGCACGGTAGTCTGAAGAATTATAGAAGCCTTCAAATTCGCTTCGATAGCTTTCCTTTACAGCTATGTAAGAAACACTTGAGCATGCCGGGCCGACTGCATTGATCAGACAGCTAGCAAGTGGGTCTGACTTTTTCGAGCAGCTGGTGTAATTCACCCTATAATCAGAGTCCCACGGATCTAGAGGGTAGGGATCGAAGGCGTAAGCGCTGGTAGTGA
>JBGSNS010000053.1:0-6558 GCA_041739515.1 Bdellovibrionota bacterium | reverse complement strand
CGCGATGGAGCAAGTGTTTGGAGTAATGCTAGTTGTAGTGGCGATCGGATTACTAACTGAGTTGCTGATTTTCGGAATGCTCAGGAAAAGACTAGCTCAGCGTTGGGGATTGTTAGCGCAGTAGCGGTGCCAACAGCATCGATAATCATTTTTTCAACTCAGTTTTAACCACAAAGGCAACGCTTCGAACTAGACTACAGACTCCTTAGCCACCGTACGCTCTTCAAAACTAGCGTCAGAATCCAAGAGTGGTCGCACGATAAACTCCTCGATCCGCATGTCCAACTTCTTCATCTCCTCGGGGGTCAATTCGACGATGTGCGTACAACCTTGAAACAACGGTTGACGTTCCGGATGTAGCTCAATCAATCGTTCCACGATCTCGAACGCCAACGAGACTTGATTTCTTTTGGGATCATCGCGAGGAACAAACAACGCGGGGCTCCCAGGGACCGATGACAACTTAAGAATTCCCGGAACCACCTCGAGCGACGCAATAGAGCTAGAGCTCATCAGAGCACACGATCTTAACTCAATCATACTGACAGCCGTCATCTCACTCGGAGCTTCCTCGCGAATCTCAACGGGTTCTGCTATAGACTGCGGCGCATTTCGCTCAGCGATCCAAAGCATCTCCTCGAAAAACGCCATAACGTCAACGAGCGCATGGCGCGTCACTTCGTCAGACTCCATCCCAGGACTGTTCACCGCACGTCGACACACTTCCACTGACCGCACAAAGTAAGTCATGAGCTCAGCATGGACCCCGGTCCACGTAGTCGGACTCCAACTCTCATCCGCGCCGTCTTTGACACGCAACGGGGATTCCACAAGATCCACCGCTCTGGACGCACCAGTCAATCTGATCAGACGATCCGTGATTCGATTGTATGCGGCATCAGCTAGCCCCTCAAGCTCGCTAATCACCTTAACCGCGGCGGATTTGTCGCGTTCATCCAATGGTTCTTTGAAGGTGGCAAGCGCTCTTTGGATGCCGAGAGCGGATCCACGGACGAGCTGACAAACCTCAATAACCGAGTCCCGACTCTTCCGGTTTTCACGAAATCTCCTTATAAGGCTTTGAAATGTTCTTTTCATGTAGACCCCGTATTCTATGTCACCCTCTTATAAACTACGTTTCTCCTATGCATAGTCTCCGCTCTTTTCGCGTTGATCACAAAGACATGGTTTGTCATAGTATTATAACCATTAGTTATATATCGGGACTCCTGTAATGACTCCATTACTTCAATTAGTTTTCATTTTAGCTGTTGGCACGATCTGTCAGATCGCCGGCTGGCGTCTCAAAGTCCCATCAATCTTATTGTTGCTTGTGGCAGGAATTATCTCCGGCCCTATTTTTGGCGTGCTTCACCCAGATGCCCTACTCGGGGACGTGCTTATGCCGTTCGTCGAATTGGCAGTAGCAGTAATTCTCTTTGAAGGTGGATTGAGCTTAACCAAAACCGAACTAGGTAAAGTCGGATCAGTCGTTCTGCGCCTCATTACCGTTTCTGCTTTAATCACCTGGGTGCTCCTGGGTATCCTCGCGTACACAATTTTATCGTTAAGCGGACCCGCCTCGGCTGTGCTAGGTGCGATTCTTGTCGTTTCTGGCCCAACCGTTGTCATCCCTCTACTTCGTCTAATTCGCGCGCGTGCACCTGTGGAACCCGTCCTCCGTTGGGAGGGCATCCTGATCGATCCAATCGGGGTTATTCTGACAGTTTTAGTAGCTGAAGTGTGTGAGGCTGGCGTCGATTTTTCTGCTCCAGGGCACGTTGCTCTCGGAATCTTGATCGCGTTAACAGTTGGCTGTGGTTTAGGATGGATAGGTGCGCTCATATTACGCCTCACCATCGGGCGAAATCGAGTACCGGATCAGTTCATCGTTCCGTTAACACTTACAGTACTCTTTTCCTTAGTGTTTTTATCGAATTTGCTTCACGAGCAGTCTGGTCTTCTGACGTCGACCATTATGGGTTTAATCGTTGCACGTAATCAAAAGACCTGGGTCCACACCGTCGAGGACTTTATTGGCCATACGCAAATGATGTTTATCGCTGTGTTGTTCATTATTTTGGCGGCACGTTTAGATCCGAGTTACTTCGATCATTTCGATTTAAACCTATGCCTCTTTATTTTGGCGGCAATAGTGATCGTACGACCAATTGCAGTTTTTATCTCGACAATCGGAACGAGTCTTAGTTTTGGAGAGAAATTTGCCATCTCAGCTCTTGCTCCGCGCGGGATTGTGTCAGCGGCACTTGCATCCTTGGTCGGGGCCTCCCTTGCGAAGGCGAACATTCCTGGCATGGAGGCGATCGCACCGTACACGTTCGCGACGATCATCGGAACCGTAGCCATTTACGGTATCTTCAGCCCCTGGATATTTAAGTTGTGTCGTGTGCAACAACTTGCGAATGAGGGAGTAATGTTTGCTGGCGGAGGTCCAATAGCAACGTCTATTGCTAAAGTACTTACTGAGCTCGGATTTCGAACCCTTACTGTCGATTCTCAATCGTTTAACATTAGACGAACAAAGGCTCTCGGACTCGAGGCATACCAAGGAAATATTTTGTCAGACGGAATCCAAGAGGAAGTCAATCTTGAGGGATTAGGAAAACTTTTGGCGTTCACGCCGAACGATGAAGCAAACTCTTTAGCTACGGTAGAATTCAGGCATATCTTTGGCAGTAACAACGTATTCCAATTGTCTTCGGCCCGCTCAGGTGGCTCGAAGGCAGCGGGGAGAGTGTTTGCTACGAAAGATTTAACCTTGGAGAAGCTAGAAGATCTCTGGTTTCAGGGATATCGACCGTTTAGTCGCAAAATTGATAAAAACGATCCCCCACCGACTAATCCAGAGGAGTATATCCTAGCGGAAATTGAGAATAGTCGTCTCTATATTCTCGCAGATGATGATCTAACGCGGGCCTCCAAGCCTGACAAACAGATTGTATTTGGTCGACCGGCTAGCGGAGCGACGGATTCGAATGTTTAACTTAAATCACTTTTACTATTTTTACATGGTGGCTGACACTGGAAGTGTCACGGCCGCCGCGAGGGTGCTGCATATCTCCCAACCAGCTCTGAGTAAGCAACTTAAGATCTTCGAAAATTCGCTAGATACCAAACTTTTCGAGAAACAGGGCCGAGGACTGCAGCTAACTTCGACAGGCCTGTCGCTATTTGGGCAATGCCGTGGAATCTTTGAAAAAGCTCGGTATCTAAGTCGTGAGTTTTCTTCCACCCCAAGTATTGCGCGGGAGCAAATTAGAATCGGAATCGGTTCAAGTATTGAGCGCTCATTTGCCTCGAATGTTATCGGCGAGTTTTTTAACCTTGCATCAGATACTGACAAACAAAAATACTCAATTTCGGCATCGTCGCTAAACGGCGACACATTGAATCGTCATCTTAACGAACAGATAATAGATGCATGCATTACGGAACGACGATTATCCGGATCGAATATTTTGGCTGTTGCGAGCGCCACAACTCAGCTTTGCTTCATTTTTCCGGCCAAATTTACATATCGACTTAAGGGGATCAAAACAGAGTCCTTACGCGCTGCCGTTTCTGCACTCGATTTGCCTTGGATTGTCCCAACTACAAATCTCCGATTCCGTCAGGACGTCGAGAAAGTATTAGATAAACATAGACTTGATTTACGGCCTATCCTTGAAACTGATTCAATGATGACGATCGTACGCTCCGTAGAAAATGGGATTGGGATCGCAATTGTGCCGAAGCTTTTTTGCGGGACGACCAGTGAGCACAGACGACTGGGTATAATTGATAAGAATAAATTTGCCCCTGAAATAAGTCTAACTCTTTGGGTTAGACGAGCGGATAAAGACCGAGAGTTTGTAAAGCGACTCGTAAAGGCGTTTCAGAGATCCGTTAAGGTATAGTCAAAAAGATATAATGTGGTGTGATTATTCAATCACCACCAGCTTCGACTTTACGTCCTTCACTCCGGGGGTGGTTCTAGCGAGTTCAAGCGCCGTGGTGCGCTCAGTCTCTGAGTCCACAACACCCTTTAATGTCACGACGCTTTTGAAGCTATCCACGTTAATGTCGAAGCCAGAGACCGTTTGATCCGCGAGCAATTTCGATTTGACTGCAGTGGTAATACGCTGATCGACCAGCGTCTCTGAGGCAGTCCGATCCGACTGAGTAAGAACGTATGCGGCTTCACCTCCGGCCCCAGCTGCTGCCAAAAGACATCCCGTCATGGACATGAAACTAAGGGACATCAAACTAAGGGACATCAAGCCGATGATGCGACGGAGAGAAATTACTGGACCAAAAAAATTCTGAAATCTCATACGATGAGCCTCCGCAAGTCGGTATCTAAAATCCAAAGGGGCCTACGCAAACCCGAGGCGGTTCTACTACGTATATCAGCTACGCACCAGCACAAAGCCGGGCGCGATCAGACTTCTCAACACGCCGCGGCTGAATAACATGGTCAGCTGAATGCCAAATGTGCCTCGATGAAGAAGGGGGAAATCTACGCAGCCTTGGTTCGCGATGTTCGCTCATTTTTTATATTGGATTCATCCGTAGGGAGCGACTTCTGCGCAGCTTCGATCTGAAATCCTATCTGTTCCGAGACACCTAATAGCCAATCGAAATTTCGCGCCGCTAAATCGCGCAAGTATGTACGCATCGCTCGAGAGTAATCCCGTTTGAGATTATTCAGGGCGAGAGAGGAAAGCGGGACGTTGTTTGTTGTCATCTCAAACAATTGGGCGTCATGGAAATCGAGCATGCGCTTGGAACAATCAAGTGCCCACGCCAATGATTCATCCACTATGGAAAGGGCCGGGTCCAGTTGACTGATTACGTCATAAAACTGCGAGATTTGTTCCTGTTCCTGCCACGCAATTCTGAACTCAGCTTCTGAAAGTGAGAGGTGATCCACTTGTAACCACGCTGCGGTCTTCACATCCTCGGGCGTCAAAACCAATTGTCCAAAACGCTGGCTTGCGGGGCCTGCGCCGTATAGGAACGCCATATCGCCCTTAAGGCGTTCATCTTCCGCGATTGTTTGTCCAAGAAACAAATATCTCTGATCCCGATTCGGAAAACGCATCGCCGTCTTAACATCGTTAAGCGATCGAAAGTTAGAGGCGCCAATTTTTACTTGCACCCCGTTGGTGGACAAACCCAACGCTTTGACAGCAGTTGCCACTCGGTCCGGCTCTAAAACGTCTAGTTCCTTGCGCCGTTTGGTGAACGTAATTGCATCTCCCGAATACATAACTTCACAATCTAGCACCGGGGTAACGCGAGAGAATAAGGTTCGTGCCTGTTCAATAAATCGAGAAACCTTAAATGCGAATCGACACAACAACTCACAGTTATTAGAACCTGATTTAACTAGACCTCGGTTGGCAGTTTCCAAGCCAACCAATGCAAACGGCGCAACATTCGCATGCTCTCGACCAAACTTCTCAAGAGTCACTAATTGCATCAATACGCCAACCGGCAAACTTCGGTTAGGATTCTGTCCAGCCTTACATCCAACGAAGGCGACGGCACCCGTTAAATTAGCTCCCGGATTATCTTCAAAAAAAGGAGCTGACATTTCGCGAGCAATATCTGCACCACTGGGATTAAATTCCCTTTGGAATCGTGAGAGATCCGCATGAGCCTGTGATGGTTCTAATTCCCTGCGAACGCGCGGACCAAGATAGAGCAGATCAGTTCGTAAGAGATCCGCTGCTGGGGAAGCTGCGCGCCATGATGCTACTCCGCCCGGGAGCCCGAAATTATTTGGATTAGTCGATGCCGATTTCGTCATCTGTTACGCAAATATCTCTGTAAAATCCCAGTAAAACATCGCTTGATGCAAACGCTAAAGGGAGCCGGTTATGATAAAGGTCGTAGGCCTCGCAGTCAACGAATCACCAATAAATTTCTCCGGTCCTTCAAAAACTGTAGCAGGATTCACCAATCGGATATGACTATAAATCCCTAGAATATTAGCGAGTTAGCCAAAACTCTACCTCCATACGAACAGTTTTGAGCCGATTTATTAAGTCCTCGTTAGCCCGCGCCGACTAGCCTTCTTGGGGGCTTAATCATGAAAAAATTGATACTAGCATGCGCAATCACCTTTCTCGTAGCTGCCGTTGGAATGCCTGGACTGTTTGCGCCTCCGACACTTGCCTCCCCTGTTATCGTGTCCGGCCTGCAACACCGCATGGGCCAGGGCGTCCTGCAACCGGCGTTAGTAGTTCACCAACATAAGCCGCGCGGGAACAAAAAATCTAACACAGCACGACTCGATAAGAAAAAAGCGCACACCGCCATATCGATGATGTTGATGTTATCGCTGTCGGGCGGAGCCGGCGATTCATAAAAAAATTGCCCGGAATTCTGCTACTGTTGCGTCTGCTACTGTTGCGTAATAGTCGCGGCTGGAAGTGCCGGAACAGGAATTTGGAGCCTCCAACTCTCAGAAACTTCCTCCGGAACTTCCACATAGATTGAGGTTTTTGGCCCACCCAGGACAGCTTCTCCGTATCGCGCCCGATAGAACGG
>JBGSNS010000024.1:0-17592 GCA_041739515.1 Bdellovibrionota bacterium | reverse complement strand
TCCGCGGTCCCAGTTGGTCCCGGTCGGTCCCAAGTCCCAGTTCTAGTCCCAGGTGAGGCTTACGCCAACTTCAGCCGAGCAATCCGCTCATCCAACGACGGATGAGTTGAGCCCAGCATTCCGAGCAATCCACCTTTCTTTCCAGAAATCTTCATCGTCGCAAGCGAAGCATGCTCTTGAACCAATTCATCTTGCCGCCCATAGACACGCTTCAATGCCTCAAGCGCTGCGATCATTTTTTCACGTCCAGCTAGCTGTGCTGAACCGGCGTCCGCACGGAACTCGCGCTGACGTGAGAACCAAAACACAACGATCATTCCCAGAATTCCCAACAGAATATCTAGTGCGATGACAACGATAAAGTTCACCATCGATCGGTTCTCTTCTTTTACTCCCTGTGAAACCGCAAACGCGATAACTCGTGCCAAAAACATTACGAAGGCGTTCATCACGCCCTGAATCAGAGTCATCGTAACCATGTCACCGTTTTTGATATGCGAAATCTCGTGTGCGACCACACCAGCTACTTCATCGCGATTCATCCGCTGTAACAATCCAGTCGATAGCGCTACAAGCGATCGGCTTTTCGAGGGACCGGTCGCAAAACCGTTGATTTCAGGACTCTCGTAATATCCGATCTCCGGAACAGGAATCTGTGCAACACGAGCGTATTGCGACACCATGTCGACATACCAACCAAGCTGACCAGCATTCTGGGGACTGATGACCTTGACTCCCATCATCCACTTAGCCATTACCCGCGACAGCATTAGCGAGATCAGCGCGCCGCCCATACCCCAGACCAAGCAAAACAGCATGAGGCTTGTGTAATCGATTCCGTTAGCATTTAGGTACGGCTTGATACCAAGCACGTTGATAACGATCGAAAGAGTCACCAACACCATGATGTTGGTGAGTAAAAAGAGAACAATTCGCTTCATATTTAACACTCTAAAACAACAGATTAAGAGACATCTGATGGGTAATCACTTCCGCGCAGAATATCAATGGTGGTGTGAAAGGACAAACGACTAGAAGCCCAAATCGAAAGAAAATCGCACCCCAGGAAACTGAGCTAAATCGGCGCTGAGATAATGAGGGACAACACTCCGGTATAAACGCCGGCAACAGTCGCTAATAGATCCGCTTGAGTAAACGAAGCTTGAAAGTTTGCGGTATCACTTGGCCCAGAAGAGCAGCTAATCGACTCGTTATTGGCACCAGACATATTTCCAGACGCTACGTTAGCTGTTAACGCTACATTCCCGATTGTTCCCGACGTATTATTCCACTTTACTGCGTACGGAATTGTTTTGCTGGCATCCCCTGTTTTGACTACCGTAAACGCGAAACTCGCTCCACTACCTTGAGCTGTAACCTGATAGTTTCCACCCGCCGCGTTGGTCCAGACACAGACATCGTCATCGAGGGCTAAATTGCCGTTCCCGGAATATGAACCGAACGACAGGTCTGCGATCCCGCTAATTCGAAACATCGTAGGAACCGTCAAAGTTACATCTAAGTCAGCGCTGGACGGATCGGATGTGCCAGGCGGATTATTTAACCCGAAGCCTGTATTCGGGAGATTTAGGGGAACGAAAGCCAACAAAACCCAAAGGGTCCAAATGCCCCTGCGCCTAAACCAATCGAAAGTAGGCGAAGTGATATGTCGATAGATACTTCCCACAGAAGTAAAACCAAAAGTCCTGTCTCCCCAATGCTAGCGTAGAATCAGAAGCTGGAATACCCTTCATTATTGACACTATCAGCTCGGCGTGTATCGCAAAAACCGTTAACAACAAAGCGAAGAAGCGGCCGCGGGCCGCTTCTTCGCTTTGTTGTTCATCGTCCTGGTATTAATTATACCGATGCGATGATCGTGATGGTAAGGGTTCCCGTGTAAGCTCCGGCGTATACCGCCAAGAGGTTCGCTTCTGTCATCGTAACTGAGAAGTTTGCGTTATCACCGCCACCACAAGTTACGCTTGCAGATGCTCCGGTTTGATTTACTCCGATAGACGCTGAGGTGCTGCCATCCGTTCCGACTTGAGCCCGACCGGTGGTCGTCGTGGCATCGTTCCAGTACGCGCCGTAAACTATACCTTGATCGTTGGCATCACTTTGAATCGCGAATATGTTAGTTGCTAAACATGAGCCACCGGTACATGTGCTACTCCCAGCCAAGGTCACCCTGTATTCGCCGGCTGCCAGGTTAGTATACACGCACACATCGTCGTTCATCGTCAATGCGCCGTTTCCAACGTAGCTAGCGGTTGTCAAATCCGCGATGCCTGAGATTTTATATAAGGTCGGAATCGTTACACTCAGATCGGAAGAGCCGACGGAATTAGTTTCCGTAGCGTTCGCAGGATTGGATGCAGCAAAGGCTGAATCGACTAGCCCGACGCAACAAAACGCTCCGATCACGAGCAATTTAATATTATTCTTCATAAGGTCTCCCTTCCGTTCGGTTGATGCGACAGCGCACCAAACGTTAAATTCCCCTTGAGAGTTTCAGACTGCTCTTGGCTCCCAAATAGAGGTTCGGTTCAGACACGAAATGCCTTAAGCAAAAGCAGCATGCGATTTTCAAATATTTTTAGTAAAGGATGATTAGTGGTTTAGATTTCAACCAGTTAGATGGTAAATATTTTTTAGAACATTGGTGTGTTTTGATGGGGATTTACTAACGAAAGAGCAATTCTCGCGATTTCTAGGACTTACTTTTGTGATTTTTCAGTAGGCATCACTCACAGATTTCTCATTAGCACAAACCAGATCCCCTACCTCAAGGAAATACTGCGGCTTCTCCGGCACACTTAGCTGGAGCGTGCAGTTTATATCTTTGCTTTCCACTGTAAGTTGTTCATCTCCCTGTATCTCGGCCTGGAACATCCCATCTTCGTCAGTGGCGACGTAGTCCTTCGGGCCACGGATCCGCTGATACGGCATAGGGTTGCCGGATGCATCTACTAAGCGCCCGAGTGCAATTATTACCCGATACGCCTTGAACGTCTTTCTGACTACGTTACCGGGGAAAAAAGTGATCCTATAAGTATTGGCGTCGTACTCTACAAGCTCATTCCCCTCAACCGGACGAATATAAACTCTGTACGTTTTAAACGGGTGCACACCCACAGCTGAACGCTTTCCAGCAACTACGGTGTCATAAACTTGATCGTTTAAGAGGATTTCAAACTTAGCGTTCGGTAATGAACTTTCTATATCAGCGATAAATACCGCCTCCTTACCGAGCGGGTACGACAACGCCCCGGCGCCATCGCCGCTGATCAAGGCAGCCGTCTCCGCAGAAATCCCGTATGCGGAAGCATTAGATCCGTCATCGCTTTGACCTCGAACAAATGCACGACTCTGCAGGTAGTCTCCTCCGTATTCTCCGAGGATCTGATTGGTGTTAACGGTTTTCTTCGTTCCATCTTGTTCATTCTCATAACGTCGCATTTCAGAACTTACATTAAGACGGGTTGTGTTCTGCGAGCGTCCTCCTTCATCGTAATTCAGGGTTAAATACGCCACCGCATCACTATCAATCTCGCGATCATAATAGGCGATTTGGCTGTACAGGTTCCACTTAGGGGTAAGGCGATACCTATAACTCAAGGCATTTCCAAAGACTGTCCCTAACTCCGTGTCGAATCGGGAACTTGCAAAACGCATAGAACTCGCCGAACCATCCCATATTCGCCACTCTAGATTGGGACCACGCGAGAATCGATCGTTTACATCAGCGAATTGCTCCTTCTGAGACAAATATCCGATATCAACGCTATTTATGGATCGGCGCACTGAGCCCGCGACGTATGAGCGGTCCTGAAAATAAAGATCATTGTTTCGCTCAGAAGGTGATACGAACCCTGACGGGAAACCCGGGATCGGAGTAGGCGTCGGTGCGATTGCACGAGAGTTATCAGAAGATTCAAGTGTCCTGACTACTCCGAGAGATAGATTGTTCCCCAAAATCACGGATGAAACGTTGGCGGACACGCCGGAATCGCCGTCGGATGACCCGCTTGCGCTTAACCGCATAAAATTCTCTTGGTAGAGCGTAGTAAACTCAACTTGCCCGATCGTAAGGGTATCGGTACCAGTTACCGCGAAACCTAAATCGGTGCTGTCAGTCGCACGAAACCTCGTCCCGGTACTGAAAACTGCGGTATCGCCGGTGTTAAATGCATCGCGGAGAGCTCCTACCTGAAAATCGTACGTCGGTCGCCCGCGAATCGAAAGATATCCGGACTTTGCAAAGAACTTGCGATCCCGAATCGTATTACCATTTGCTTCAATAATAACTATATCGACATCGTAACTTCCCTGTGGAAACGTCCTGGTGTCGACCTCTTGAAGACCGAAATCTAAAAGTTGAACGTTTAGAATCCTCTCGTTTCGATAAAACTCAACTCTCGAGCGGGATGGCACAAAAACTTCCAGCCGACTTCCGGTACTACGCTCAGGATCGAGTAATATCTCATCTGAGGTCCGCAATTGAACACCGGTGAATTGCAGGCTGTTCACAAACGATTGACCAGGTGTTTCAAGATATCCGCCACCTACTTCATAGTCTCCGACGTACCCGAGTGCGGATGCTTCCGTTAATTCGTAACTACTGTCACGAACAACCGCCCCGTTAATCCTCCCGAAATATCGCCCACTTCCAAACAGGGATCGATGGGAGAAGGAAGCGTTGGATTCCCCTGAAACCTCGCCCGACGCGGCTACACCAATATTCTGCTGTAATGAGAATCCACGCTCAGGATCCGGGAGGCGATTGGTCAGCGAGGCGGAGCGGGCTTTTAAAAACTCAGGCTCTATCGTGAGAATAATTCTAAAGGTATAGATATCATACGTTACGCTGCCGACACCCTCTATAGTGCGAGATCCATGGATACGGCCACTCAGTAATGGCATTATCGCTGCTGCGTCTGCCTTGTCCAAATCTTTCAGTTGCTCAATCACATCAGCTGGATTCTCAATCTCAAGCCAATCATCAGCGTACTCTGCAAGAATTCCCCCTTGAAAGGAATCAACAAAATAGATATCGAAAAGTGTGCGCTCTATTTCAATCTCAGGTTTAGAATCCGGTTTAACGGATTGTGCGAGTACCGTTCGAATAAGGACGGCCTGTGCAAACACACCCACAGCGATCCACGCGAGCGAAACTGTCAGCATACGAAGGACATCGAACAACGAAACGCGACTAGTGCACGTTTTCATTTCGTATCGGGCAGCCGCTCTAGTCAATTCAACCCCTCCAAGCGTAGCGGTTGAAAATCTGCTCCCGTTTGCTGCAACATCTCGATCCTCACACCCTTTGGAAGATCAAATGTCAGACTAGCGTCCGGATAGATTCTGCGGCTCGGCAACTCACGGCAATCTCTAGGCGATATCTCATTACAAAGCTTAATCTCTGTAAGAGCGATATGCTGATTACCGACATTTGTTAAGGTTATTTGACCCGGAGAGCGAGTCTCCTTAAGTACGGGCTTTGGTTGCGCCGGCGCACGTAGAACAGTAATTGCCAACGCAGTCACGACATTCAGGCGGGCTTCGACTCCGCTTAACTTCAAGTTGATGGTCGTATCAAAATCATCTTGTAGAGGTGCTAGATGAACCCTGAACGTTTCCTCGATATCCGGCGCTGATTTGACCCCCACTAGTCGGACCTTTCGCTGCTCCCCTGGCTGCAATTCAAACATTAGCGGAGATACCAGTAGATTCTCCGTTTTAACCTCCTCTTCGTTCTCAGTCCCGGGCTTGATCAACGCCACCGCCCGTGTCGTCATATGAAGCACTTGATCGCTAATATTTGTTACTGACAAATTCTTAACCGCTGGGGCCGGTGCACCTAGCTCTATCAACACCTGATCGACTTTGAAACGAAGATCCGGTCGAACGGTTTGTTTGAATACTCTTCCCTCGGGTGTTTCAATTATTTCCACCGGGTCCTTACTCGAAACGAGCTCCTTGCTGACGCGCTGCTCATTTCCAACTGTGAGAACAACGGATCTTGGCGAATCGGCTACCGTGGGTTCTACTAGAGATACCAAATTCTCCTCGCGCGCAATATCTCCAGCCGACGATTCCAGAACGACCGGTGTAGCGATATCTACAGCCTGTGCCACCGTTGCCAATGCTATAAAAGTTGGGGATGGAATTACTGTTGGAAGCGGCGCAGCTGTGAAAGCGATAGCGGGTGTAGTGATTTTTTCGACATGGGATTCACTAAGAGTATAGTCACCAATGGCTTTCTGACTCCCGAGAGAAAACACAAGTGCATTCTCCACTTGTTTAACGGAGTACTCCAATCCCACTTCATCTCGCAGATCGAAAACGATCCTAGTTGAGGATGGATGACGTCCGAAACGCACTCCTGCAATACAGCGCTCCTTTCCGCGCAGATCAAATCGCTTCGGCTTACTGACCTGCACCCCGTCGATATCAACAACGATACGTTGAGGATCGGAAAGGGGAAAATGCTTTAGTCGCACGTCGGATACAGAAGGATACCGCAGAGAGAATTCACAAACGGTTGATTCATGGCCAAGATCAACCGATATGCCCTCCCATACAATTGACGTTTCACCAGAGAGAGTATTGTCCACGCGCGATTGTGCGGCGGCATCGCCATGAAATCCCCCAATTAAGAACGCAAAAAATGCGGTGGAAGCGAATAAACTGCTGCTAAATTCCAAAACTACTTTGATCGATTTCAAGCAAATCTCTCTAGTTTCACAGTGAGAATAAAAAAGAAACTACGGCTCAGTTAGCACGGTTGGGTCTACAGTTGAGGCAGCGTGGTTCTGAACCGCACCCACCGGCTCTACGGTCATCTGCTCAAACTCTCCCGCCGAGCCGGAACGCCGCAAGAACGTAACCTTGCGCTCCCCGTCCACCTTAACCTCGTAAGTACTGCCGGCATAAACCCGCTTTCCCGCTAGTGGCTTACAGTCCTCGCCTTTTGCATCACAATGCTGTCCGTTAGAGAGCTCCTCGTGGAGCGTTCCGTCATTTCTAAAAGCAATCGAATGCTCGTTACGAATCCATGTGAATTTGCGTTCAGAAACCTTCGGCTCTACAAAAATTAGAACTCCCATGCCGGTTAGAACGCGAATACTAGCGCGCCGCCCTTGGTGCTCCTTGACGATCTCCTGGCCGAAGCCACGATCTTGCGGTACGAACAAGGCGCGATAGACTGTTTCCTTTTCCGGAGGGGGTTTACGCAGGAGTAACCTAACTGAGCGCTGCCCATTAGGCTCAATTGAAAAGGCCTTAGGCGATACAAGGATGTCTTCAGAGTCTTCGGATTTATTTCCGCCATCTTCTGGATCAAGAACCCGCTCTACCCGCGCGAGCACATACGCCGCGTTCGATGAGCTATTCCCGATGGTAATGTTTTGAACCGGACGTTGCGTCGCTTTGAAAGTTGCGATGACAGTATTAACCGTAACTTGTCCGTACGCTGAAAATTGAGCGAAGGTCAGTCCGAAAAATACCGCCAGGAGAGACACAACTGAACTCCTGCGGCGACCTCTATACTCAATGAAGAGTTTACCGGCCCTCAACTCAGATAATCGACCGCTGCTTAGATGCACCACGCTATGTACTCCATCAAATAAAACCATGAACATTCGACGCAAAGCCAGAAGCTAGCAGTTGCTATAGCGTATTCAGAGGTAATTTCTACCGGGATTTATCGATTTCGTCACTTCACTAACCGCAATAAGTTAAAGGAGTACCTAACTCGCGGTTAACGTTAGCGTGAGGGTTCCAGAGTAACTCCCAGGAGCAGCAGCTCCTAGGGCTGCTTCCGTCACATTTACTTTGACGTTGGCGTTAAACCCGCCGCTACAAGATATAGAGCTCTGATCAGCGCCTGAAAAAGACCGCGTTGTATTGTACGGCAGCGATGTATAACTGCCTCCCCCGCCTGATGAGCCCTTAAAAGACACCTCCACTGCCACAGTATTTCCACCTGAGTTGATTACATAAGACCCGGCGGACATAGTCGCCTTCACAGCGTAATTGGTAGAAGCATCATGATAAATACAAGCGTCGCTTGTGCCAGAGATATCTGCAGCGGATCCGTTCCAAGTACCCAAACCGATGTCCTGCGCCAGAGAAATTCGAAGGGCCGCAGCACTAGCAACCTGAATGCTAACCCCGAATACTACCCCCAAAATGGCCAAATAGCGGTAAATGCGAGCCACGTATCGGTAAGACATCCTTCGCAGCCTATCACAGCACCGTTCCGTATGAGAGTCCTTATTGGTCTCGGTATTGTGGTTCACGGTGAATTTTTACGTGTTACAGCTTGACGCAGTCAAGCCATAACGCCAGATGGATGATTTGGAACGACATCCGCTTTGGTACGAGAAATTCTATGAGTTTAAGAAGCGCACACGGAATTACCAGCGCTGGACCCATTATTGGGCGATTCTGTGCCTTTGGGCGAATGTATGTCGCTATTGTTCTTCTTTTTGCCGCTCTTCCATGTGCTGCTAGCGACGGTCAGTTAGGAAAGGCATCATCCGGGAAATCCACGATTTCGGTAAATATTCTGCCAACCTTCAAAGTTACCACCAGTGCTTCGGCTATTTGCGTAAGTTCAAATAGCTCCGCGAGCGCGTTCAACCTTTACGCTTATACTAAGACGGGGGGCGAAAATTCGACACATGATAAGCTCAAATATTTAGCCGCGCGACCATCCGCTCCGAAGGAAGTGCGACACTGTGGGCCAGACCACTCACAGTTTACGACGCTAACGGTTTCAAAATCGGGTACCGTTGTGTTAATTCCGACGCTCTAAGTAAGCAGAACAGGCTCGTCAGCATTCGAACTCATGTCGGATCCAGCAGTTTCCACCCTACTCGCAAGCACCCGCGCCAGAGCCTCACTAATTTCTGCTCCACGATAGTATTTCGCCGTCGACTCAACACCATTGAGACCGTACTCGTCACGCAACTCCGATAACCGCTGTTCGCGCTTAACAACCGGGGGAAGATTGTGTCGTCCGTCTGGCTCTGGATGGACCCATTTCGCGATAGTCATGCGTGGAATACCGGTTAGCCGTGCAAGCTCACTTAAATTCCCCCCGGGGTCGTTTGCGTGAAGCTCCATGACGTTTCGATATTGTTCCGCGGAATAAGCCCTTGGTCCCCTAAACCTAGCAAGACGTTCGGAAAGTTCAGTTTCAAGTCCTGTTCCATCGAGAAGTCGAAGCTCGCGGAGTCGATTGAAGCTCAACTGATCAGCTATCAATAGCTGTGAGATCACTCCGCGATCGATTAGCGGCGTGACCCCTACCGTTTGAAGTAACAGCGCTACCTCGACCAAACGCTTCGGATCTTTTGTAGTTCGAACGCTCAAACCCTGATCGCGCCACCGAGCCCTGCATCCGAAATACCCAGTCAGCCAGGCGCTCCTTTCCGTCGCCGTACCGAGAATCGCCCACGGCAATGTAGTGCCGTTTTTCGTAAGTTTAATAAACGATCGAGACAATGGTTCAGATGCAATACGGGCAAATACCCGATTAGTTTTTGCGCTGTCCCTAGTTGTAACCTGAATGTCGGAATCGATCGCTTCTAGGCAACTACTTAAGCGCGATACCATCGCGGATTGATCTGCGAACAACGCGAGATAGCCGATATGCCTACTGACTGACTTTTTCGCAAAAAGGCATCCCATGACAAACGCTAATTCCGGAAGTGGAGTACGAGGAATTTCGATCGAATTTGCACCGGACAATTTCGCACATATAAGCTCCTGACCAGACTTCGACTGAACCTTTAGTGGCGCCATCACTTGCGCACGAGAAGGTGTGATTCCCATCAGAAGTTTAAGGGTTCTGTTCGCTAATCTATCGAAGTCGGCATCAACTTTCACTCCCTCAAGATCTCTCAGCTCGGTTATCGCCTCCCGCAATCGTTCTTGTACAAGCGAAGTAAACTCATACTGTAGAACTTTAGCGAGTCGCCGCGCTAATGCCTCGACTGATGGCGTCGCTCCGAAATCCGGTTTAGCAAATAATGCGTGTGCCTCAGCTTCAGTAACCGTAACGATTATCAGAGGCTTTCTGTCTTCAACCGCAATTGAAACACATCCAACTGTTCGTAGCAGAGGAGCTAACGAGATTCGAAGCCCATAGAAAGCGTCCTGCGGTGTAGCTCCGGAATTAATGCGCGGCTGTGCAGAACGGTTCTCTAACAAACGTGCCCCAATTCTTAGACTGCAATACTGCTACCGAAAGTAAAACTTACCATATCATTCGCGTATCTGTTTACCCAAGGATGAGGAGGGATTCCACCGCCTTTGAACGAGGGGAGATGGTTAGCGAGGACGAATCTAGGTGGGAATGACCACGGTTGTGCGGTTTTCGTTCTAACGCCCCGGTGTAGGCGAATTGTGATTAAGTAAGAAGTACGAACCAGTGCGAATAGTTAGGAATGCCGGGACGTAGAACGAAAACCGCGTAACCTTAGTCACCAAGATGGAAGCAAAATACGTTCCATCGGTAAGGACCTGATTCGTAAAGAAAAACAGCTATCGCAATCGGGTTAAGTACCAAAAATTGTCGGCTACATGCCGAATTTTGGAGTCTGTAACAGAAAGTGTGTAAGACGAACAAAGCTGCGCCACAGGGCGGGATGTTTTTACACTGGAGCTCGCGGAGAACTCAGTAGATAACCCGTTGATTTGGCTCCGTGTTCACCACGGGCTCCTGTGTAAATATGAGAAGAGTCGGACGCATGACGTAGTATCGCTTCCACGAATTATGTTACATTCCCGACCGTTCTCACTTGGACTCCGACTTGGAATTGGAGACTGGGAATTGGAGACTGGGAATTGGACCGCGGACCAATCGAATCGAGCCCGATTTCTGAACAACCCTCCTCAACTCACATGGCCATGGGGAATGTACCCGCGCCTAGTTCGTTAGACACACAAAAAGGTCCTGATTTTACCTAAAGGTAATTCTGAAGAATTTGTCTCGCCAATCGTGCTGGTCTTGCTGTGGAGTTACGTGGGTCAACGGCGATAATCGCAATCGCGATACGCGGAGAACTAGTGGGCGCTGCAGCGATAAACCATTGATTTAATCCGATCGGATTTTTACCACGCAGCGTGCCAGTTTTGGCCGCAACCATTACATTCCCCAACACCGGCCTCTTTTTTAGCATGAAATCTTTGCGCGAGGTGCCGGTGGTCGTTGAGGACACCATCATCGTCATTAACCTGCTAGCGGTGCCGGGATTAACCATTCTCTTTTGCATCTGTGCATTCACCAGGACGGTACGGTTAGTTCCAGGCACATATACGCTCTCAATCACGCTCGGCTTCGGCATAACGCCTCTATTAGCTATCCCTGACATCAACGCCGCAGCATGAATCGGAGATATAAACACCTCGCCGAAACCGGCACCGGTACGACTACGTTGGAAGGAGTCGGAGGGAATGGCAGCCTCACTCAATTCAAGCGGAGCATCAAATCCAAGGCTCTCATTGAATCCAAAAGCATTCGCATATAGTTGCAATGTCGGGGCGGAAAGATAATTCAGGGCCACCCGACCAAAGACCGGATTACAGGAACGCCCTAACGCTTCGGTCAACGTCATTATCCGCCTATCACGCCGAGGATCCGGAGCGAAGTTCCAACGCTCCAATTCGTACGTCCCTCCCCGAAACGGTATCATCGAGTCAGGTTCAAGGTTGGTGCGTTCCAGCGCTGCGGCAGAGGTTACGACCTTAAACAATGAGGCGGCAGGAAATCCTGCATGGGTCAAAAGGTTCGGTATCTTATTCGACTTAGATGCGTATGCGAGAATGCGTCCAGTACTCGGATTCATAGCCACAACGGCTATATGGGGTGCCTGAGCACGTTTAACTAGGTCCGTAACATAACGCTGAAGTTTGAGATCCAACGAGAGCACGGCCACCTCTCCATTTCTTAACGTCGCGATAAATCTACCATTTCTGACTCGCTCCGGGACCGGAAGTTTTGACAGACGGGGGTGAATAACGGTCCGCTGTACGACCGATGCAGAATTTTTACCTCTATTGGCGCTGTGGCTGCTCTCATACCTGTGACTCCCAACTATAGAAGCGACCACAGGACTATCCGTTGAGGGCACTCCGGCTTCAGCCGATTCAACCCGATTACCGTAGACTAGCGGAGCGGCAAGCGCGACGTATGGGCCGATAATCAGCGCCAGAAGGAACTGAGCCAATAAAAGAGGCGGAGAAATATAACGGGGATTCTTCGAATCCTGGTTTAAACGGAATATGAGTGCGCTAGAGCGTGATACGCATTGCAACGATGCCTTTGCGATCTCAGTGGCAATCATCATTCCTTTAGAATCCTTTAAGCCCACAAGCGATTCGTCAGACTTAATTTGGTTGAGAATATTTCTCTACCGTTTCAAGTAATGGTACGCAACCGACATGATTGCGTCTGCGTCGAACTACGTATTTCAAATCCTCCGAGCACGAGGCATTATTATCTAGAGGCACCAGAAATGAGTTGGTTCAAAAATAAAAATCGAGAAGATGACGAAGCCGCTGAGGCATCCGTGAAGAGTGGAAGCTCCGTTGCAAAACCTGCGGGCGAAGCATCCAAGGCTAGTTCCTCTCCTGCGACTTCTATCCCAACGACTTCAACCCCGGCGATTCCTGCGACTGGGGGCTTCGTTGCTCCAGAATTATCGTTAGTTGAAAAACGTTTTGGGAAACTACGATCTGCGCTTGGACCTGGAACCGAGGTTCAGGGAAGACTGAGCTTTGATTCCGCCGTCTCCCTCGATGGGGTCCTCAAGGGTACGATCCGATCCACGGAGCTGATCGTCGTTTCGAAACTCGGACGTGTAGACGCAACATCTTTGGTTGCGAAAGCATTGGTTATTGAAGGAGAAGTTACTGGCGGGGATATCACCGTTAGCGAGCGACTCGAGGTACTTTCAGGTGGGAAATTTGTTGGAACCGTCTCTACACCGATTCTTGTGGTAGCTGACGGTGGAGTGTTCGACGGAGTTTGCAATATGACTTCGCGAGAGGAGGCTGCTGCAATCCCTATTCCTCCGCTTTCAGCGACTTCAACTTCTACGTCCGCTACACCTAAGCTGTCGCAATCCGGCGCCAAACCTTCCTCGACATCGATGATGCCGTCTCCTTCCACGATTGCAGGGGAAAACAATATTGGAAAGAAAAAGATCTCGATGGATGAGCTACTGGGGAAGTAATCCCTAAAAAACTCTGTCGAGTTATATGTATTCGTTCTGAGCATATTGGGGATATTTAATGGAATCGCGGCTATTTCTTGTACGACACGGCGAAGTGGAAGCGCCGGATTCGATTCGATATTCTAACGGAGATCGACCACTTTCTGATGTAGGCGCTGAGCAAATTTCCCTCTTAGCACGCGAGCTTAAGAAACACGGCGTTAAACCGGCGCAAATTTTACACAGCCCGTTACTACGGGCCGTGCAGACCGCGACTATAATATCTGATACCGTTGAGTCGCACCTGCACAGCTGGGACCTTCTGGCTGATGATATTTCACCAGCGCGATGGGGCACTGAGCTCGCTCCGTACTTCGCAGAAAAATCATCACCTGATACGGGCGGAATAATGCTGGTTGGCCACGAGCCGAATCTCCTGGGATTAATAGCCGCAGCTACCGCGATATCTCCATACGCTATCGATTTTTCACGAGGGACGCTGGTTGAACTGACGATCTCAGCGTTATCACCATCGGTGCGTGGACGGATAAAAACGGTTATTTCCTCGGCGTGGGTAGATCTGACCAAGCTTCAGCAAAGAGTCTGTAACTAAAACAAACTAACTTGGTTTGGAGAAAACGAGACTAAACGCACTCCCCACCCCATGAGCTGAACGAATAACAAGCTCGCCTTGCAATCGAGTCATTAGCTCATGAACCATCGCCAGATTGATCCCCAATCCTTCTCCAATTTTTGGTTGCTTCGTAGTGTGCCCTGGCCGCAAGAGTTCCTCGCGTTTATCAGGCGCGATTCCAACTCCGTGATCCAGAACTGAAATTCGTGCGCAATTATCCACTTCATCAAGCATTATAACCAATACTCGATCTTTTTGGCCATGCATCGCATCGATGGCGTTAGAACACAGAACCATTATCGCCTGACGAACATGAAAATCCGAGGCAAGTGCCGAAGGTTGCGAGAGAATTACAACCTCTATCTCGGCAGCCAGCACTTTAGAGCTATTTAGAAGCTCAACCGTCGATTTGATGATCGGTTCAAGCGGCACATTCGTAATTGGAATCGCTTCTTTTCTAACCCAACCACGCATCTGGTTGGTTATTCCTACGCCTTTTTGAACGGAAGATTCGATAATCTGAAGCTGCCTTTCACACGGATTTCCCTCGGGCAGTTTCATAAGCTTAATCTTCATTAGCTCAGCGCACCCCTGGATAGCGGCGAACAAATTATTGAAATCATGACCTAGCTTACCCCCAACCGTTCCAACGGTCTCAAGTAGCGCAGATGTCGTCACTGCCTCTGATGCCTTACCGGGTTTGTGTTCGTTCATAGTCCTCAATAATTTTCTCGGCTGCGTCCAATAGATCGGTAGCGATGATATTAGGTGTAATGGAATAGCGGGCATCTTTCCCAGCCTTTCCGGTTTGCACCAACACCGAACGACATCCTCCACGCCTTGCAAATTCTAAATCGATCGTCATATCACCGACCACGTAACTGCGTGCTGGATCTACATTAAGCTCCTTCACCCCACGCTGAATCATGCCAGGAGCCGGTTTTCGATAGTCTGACTCAACGGCATAGCTATCCGGACAAAAATAGACTTTATCGATTTGAATCCCAGCAGCATCACACCCTTTTAGCATCTCTTTATTCACTCTAAAGAAATCCTCTCGTGTAAAAAACCCTATTCCTATCCCCGGTTGATTGGTGGTCACTATTAAGCGAAAACCGTGCTTCTTAAGAAGCACTAGTCCCGCAATTGCGTTCGGCAGAAACGCAAACTTCTCGGGCTCAGATAGATATTCGACAAACTCATTTATCGTACCGTCCCTATCCAGAAAAACAGCCGGCGCTGGACTGTGCTTCCCTTCGGACGATGATTCTCCGGAAAGATTACCGTACTTAGATAAAACGCGATCGATCATGGAAGAAGACGACAACCCGGTTTCAAACGGCGCGATTACAATCGATCCGCCATACGACTCAACTAAGCCTGCGGACGATAATGTCTTGGCTGAATAGTCTCCGGCTTTGACGTAGAAATCCGGCTTTATAGCCAATATGTTTTCGTTGTTATTCGTCTCTGAGAAAATAAACACCGCATCAACACTGCGCAAACCAGCGACAACCGCAGCACGTTGCGTTTCAGAGTTTATAGGGCGCCTGGGATCTTTGTATGCCGCTACAGATTTATCCGAATTTACGCCGACAACGACGAATCCCCCTAACTGTTTTGCAAATTCAAGATAAGCAATATGACCCGCATGGAGCAGGTCAAAAGAGCCGGAGGTGAAAATGATCTTCTCTCCGCGCGACCGAGCAAGTTCCAAAGCCACTATAGCATCAGAGCGAAGAAAGGAGCTGGATACGGGTCTTGAAGTCGTGCTCATTCGTAATCTCGCAGTCTAGCGTTCCTCAAACTGAACTGAAACCCTCAATCACCTATTCTATGAAATAGCTCGACGTATCTGGCCGCACAGTCGCTCCATTTCCAAGATGCTAGGGCTTGGGATCGAATACAGCTCAGACTCGCCGCTAACGCGTTGCCTGATGCCGCCGCATCGCTCGTGTTCACTAGAATATCGCTTGCTCGAGCTAGTTCCCGATGAGCGGGAATGTCAGACAAAACACATGGGACGTTGGCAACGTGTGCCTCCAATACTGCGTTTGGCCTGCCCTCTGAAACAGAGAATCCGCAGAACGTGGAAGCTCGGTGCAACAGCGTTGTAACTTGTCCCGGAGTAACACTTCCGATTAAATGAACCCGATTTTGTACTCCGAGGCGCGTTATATCTTCACGCACTTTCGCTACATACCGTTCATCTGAGAGTCTTCCTGCTACAACTAGGTCATGCGACGGGCGAAGTTTGCAAAACTCAGCGAAGGCCTTAATAAGAGCAACGGTTCCCTTCACAACACTAACGGTTCCAATACTCAAAAGAAATTGCTCTGGGGTAGCAATCGGTTCAGCTTTCGCAAGCTCAGTTCCGTTCTCAACAACTAGAACGGAACGCTTTAGAGCTCGCGATGCGGTATTGGCAAGTGCAGCTCCTACGGCCGTGATTGCAGTGGCATTATTCAAAGCATGCGAACTCGCAAGTCGCATACCCGGATACCGAAATAGATGCACATCACTACCTCGCAGGGTCACTACGGACTTAAAACCCGATAATGCCGCTGCAGCCCCAGCAAAGCTCCAGTTTGCATGCACTACGTCCGGATTTAGTTCCGCAAGAATTCTCCGAAATTCCGCTATCGCAGCGCAAAGTCCGAGGGCGGAACTTGGATGCGCCATCACGGTTCGCAAGAGCCCTGCATCGCCAAAAGCCTGATATCTGCGGCCGAGTGATCGAAATTTATAGTTCAACTCTCCATCGTACGGATGTGGCGCTACCACCGTCAACTCGATACTCGGGTCAGTTGCGACCACCGCGTCGTAAAGACGTTTAACGAAAACCGATCGCTCATCATTCGCGTTGTACGGAAAAGACGATGTAAGAGCTACAACCTTCATGGCTGCGTTGAGTCTACACGATCGGGTGAAATGGGGCGGACTTTCTCAAATACCATCGCCTGTTTGTCCTCGAATAACTTACGCCAGGCGGATGAATCCGACAGATGACTCGCAAGCGGCACCGACGGTCTCGTAAGCACCCGTTCAAAGCCCCATTTATCAAATATAGTTTGCCAACCAGGGGCGAGGTTTTCTATCGCCAAAAAATCACGATATTTTTGTTCACCATTTAACTCGTTGCGATCATCGATCCACGCCAAACGCTTCGGATAGGTGCTCCATATAATTGCACCGCCCCAATCCGGAGTATGAAATACAGGGGGATGGTCGGTTGCGGTTACATCTTTGAAGGCTACGTCGATCGCGTCTAGCGGATGATGCTTTGATAGATCTAGGCGACTGACATCCGGTGGAAAGACCACAAGCACCATCACCAATCCCATCAACGCAGTAGGTATGAGCTTAAGCGGCGAGGTGTCCATCACGGAGCGGTTTGAAAAAAACCGTTCAAGATTAAGTCTTTCGAGTACAACTTGTAGCGCCGAAACGATTCCGGGAAAGGCAGCGATTCCGAAAAATGGAACGAACCTCCCTGCCTTTAGCGCCAACACCGAAAACACAATCGCCTTTAGTCCATCAAAAGCAGACCCCTTTACTCGATAACTTCCATACAATCCCGCAACCAAGGCGATATACATCGGCCAGAACTGAGCTCCCAGCGGAGTAGGTGCCTTCCATTCGATATTCAGATTCATAAAAAAGCTACTGCGTCCTAGCTCAATCGCGGAACGGTGTAGATCAAAACCATACGGGTTTATGGCGGTGGCG
>JBGSNS010000230.1:0-18214 GCA_041739515.1 Bdellovibrionota bacterium | reverse complement strand
CTGGTGCTTGCGATGGCGTGTTTGATTCTCTTTGGAGCTACTGACGGTGTCGTTCCGTTTTTAATTCAGCGCGTTTTAGATCAGGTATTCGTTAATCAGGACCGAGCACTCTTAGTTGCTTTGCCGGCCTTTATCGTAGTGTTCGCGCTGGTTCGAGGTTTTGCTGACTTTGGACAACAATTCCTGATGGCGCGTACTGGGCACTTGATAACTCGGGACATTCGAAATGCGCTTAACGCGAAGCTTCTCGTTCAAGAACCTGGATATTTCGTCGGTCAAAGCGGCGCTGATTTACTTGCGCGTGCCACCAGTGATGTGTTGATGATTCGGGGTCTGTTGACTGATTCTGTCTCTGCAATCATTCGCGACTCGATTCGAATAGTGGTTCTGCTAGGAGCGTGTATTTATCTAGATCCAACCCTTGCGTTGATAGCGGTGGTGGTCTTCCCGCTCGGTATCTATCCGATTATTCGATTCGGAAAACGTTTGAGAAAACTCGCGCGGAAAGGTCAGGATGAGATTGGGCTGATTTCATCGCGATTGCAGGAGAGTATCTCCGGTGTACGCGTGGTGCAGTTGTTTTCCCGAGAAGATTACGAACGTCAGAGGTTTGAGCGTGATAACGACGCTCTTTCTAATACGGTCATAAAATCAGAACGGATTCGTGCCCTGGTAGGGCCAATTAACGAGGTATTAGCTGCTGCGGCCGTTGGCGGAATCATTATCTACGGAGGCTACTCAGTTTTAAGTGGAGGAAGAACACAGGGGGACTTTATCGCGTTCTTGGTGTCCGTCTTCTTGATGTATGATCCGTTTAAAAAGCTTTCGCGAGTTCACGGAGCAGTTCAACAGGGGGTGGCTGGGGCGGAGAGAGTTCTCGATGTGCTGGACCGTCAAACGCTAATCACTGAGCCACAGGTCGTCAATAGAGACCTCGCTCTTACAAAATTCGATATTGAACTTCACAATGTTTCGTTTCAGTACCCCAACAAAGAGGTGTTCGCACTAAAGGATGTTTCGCTAAAGGTCCCGGAGGGAAAGACCGTCGCGTTGGTAGGACTTTCCGGTTCCGGAAAGAGCACGATCGTTGATCTCATACCGAGGTTTATCGATCCGAGCTCTGGAGTGATTAAGATCGGTGGAATAGATATCCGAGAATTGTCACTCAAGGCTCTGCGCTCGAACGTTGCGGTCGTCGGTCAACATACGTTTCTTTTTCATGACACGGTGCGCGCGAATATCATGTACGGTTTAGAAAACGGCTCTGATGCAGAGCTATGGCAGGCGATCGATGGAGCTGGCGCACGGGAGTTTATCGAACGGTTACCGTACGGAGTCGACACTCAAGTCGGTGAGGGAGGATACGCTCTATCAGGAGGAGAGCGTCAGCGAATATCAATCGCGCGCGCAATGATAAAGGCGGCTCCAATTCTTATACTCGATGAAGCTACCGCTTCTTTGGATAATCACTCGGAGCGAGTAGTGCAGTTAGCCCTCGATAATTTGGCTAAGAATCGTACCACGATCGTAGTAGCGCATAGGCTCTCAACGATTCAGAACGCTGACGAGATCGTTGTGATGGTGGCTGGTCAAGTAGTTGAACGTGGCACGCACGCAGCGCTATTATTAAAGGAGGGCGAATATGCACGGCTTCATAAGCTTCAGTTCGGTCGAGAGAGCATAGGCATCAGCGCAAGTGCTGTTGCAAACGGAGAGGTTGCAACGCGTGGCGTTCTTTGAGGTCGTAAAATCTCCTAGGCCGTTATCGTCCAGAATTCTTGGAACGCTTGGCGCGTGGTTGCTCAAATTGTTTATTCCGACTTATCGCTGGCGCCAGGTGGGAGAATTACCTAAACAGCTTCTCACTCCGACACCGGTCGTTTTTACTTTTTGGCACAATCAGCAGCTTTTAATGACGAGCCTTTTTTGGAGAATTGAGAGACATAAAACCTCAAAAGGCCTAGTCGCGCTCGCCTCGACCCATCGTGATGGCCAGATAATCGCCCAAATCGTCGAGAACTTCGGATTGATGTCGACTGCAGGGTCTTCTCGAAAGGGGGCGCATTCCGCGTTGTTGGCGTTGGGTCGCGGAGTGAAAGCAGGCTACGATGTTGCGCTTGCTCCGGATGGACCGAAGGGGCCGATTTTCGAAGTCAAGCAAGGGATAATTTTATTATCGAGAAAGTTCGGTATCCCGATTGTGCCAATAGCGTACGCTACCCGTGAGCGCACCTCTTGGCGATTTAATAAAGCCTGGGACAAGATGTTTTTGCCTAAGCCGTTTGCTAATGTGTCCTGGACTATAGGCGAACCGATCTGGTTTTCTACAGAGCACGATTTGGCTGATGCAACACGAATAGTCCAAGCGAAGCTAGATCAACTCAATGCGGAGGTAGTGCAAGATGTCGCTCGTTAGCTTCGCCTATCAAGCGCTCGTGTTCTTCGCGAGTCCCATCGTGGCGTGTGGATTTTTGTTCTCGGCTCGCGGACGCGTGCGTCTAACGGAGCGTTTCGGGGCGCCTTCGTTGCTCGTCCAGGACTATGAGCATTGGTGGCATGCTGCTTCCCTTGGCGAGGTGCAGGCGCTTCTCCCTCTCTTGCAGTTAAGCACGAAACCTCAGCTTCTTACCGTCACAAGTCCAACAGCGCTAGGTGCATCTTTACCTGAGAATATCGATGTTCGGATCGCTCCCTTTGATGCAAAAGTTTTCTACCGTCGTCTCTTTAGAAATGTACGATTTGATTCTCTAGTGGTCTGTGAGACTGAGCTTTGGCCCGGGATGCTTGAGTTCGCTATTTCGCGGGATGCAAAGATTTTTTGGATTAACATGCGATTAAGGTCGGTGAGCATTCCCTGGTATCGGCGATTACGTTTCTGGTTTGAGCCTCTGCTTGCAAACGCTACGGTATTTGCAGGATCCACTGCTGATGCGGCGCGCTGGAGCGAGGTGTTTACAGGGTTAGCGCAGCCACAACTTCTAGGAAATTCCAAGTTCGATCGAGTGCCATCAATTACATCGATCGATCAGATGCGACTCGTTTTCTTGAAATTCTTTCTGAACCCGAGACGATTATTGGTGCTCGGATCGGTCCATATGCCAGAGCTAGAGATACTTTTGCCGGGGTTGGCTCGGTTAGGATCGTTGATTCCCGATCTCCAGGTAATCATCGCCCCACGTCATCGGGAGCGTGATAACGATGTGGCAAAGTTGCTAGAGGCTCACAAGTTTAGTTTCGAAAGGCGTTCAACGATGCGCGGTGCGTCTCAGGAGCGGGTGGTTCTGCTCGATACATTTGGTGAGCTTGAGAGCTGCTATTCGTGTGCTGATGTTGCCTTTATCGGCGGATCGCTAATTCCGCTTGGTGGTCACAATCCTTTGGAGGCAGCGCAGTACGGTTGTGCCATTTTGATGGGTCCGCACACCGAAGTGGTTGAGGGAGTATGTGCTGAGCTCGTTGACTCGGGGGCGTTAAAGACAATTGGTGGCGCTGAGGAGTTTATCAGTGAAGTTCAGCGAGTTGTGGGCGATAAGTCGGTTCGTGATCAAATCGGGTTAATGGCGACAGCTGTTGCCTCGAGGCACCGAGGAGCGAGTTTGCGACTATACCGAGCGCTTAGTGCTGCGAGTAGAACCGGTGAGATGGAGACGGCAAATGTTAGTTAAGTCAATTCTTGCGGCTTTATACGGAGCCGTTACGCATGTTAGAAATATCGCTTACGATCGTAAATGGTTGTCGTCGTACAGGTCTTCTCTGCCGGTGGTTTGCGTCGGAAATCTCACGGTCGGGGGAAACGGAAAAACTCCGCTTGTGCTTTGGTTGGCTGAACAATTGCTTGCTCGCGGACGAAAACCAGTGATCTTAAGTCGCGGATACGGGGGGAGGATTACTCGGCCTCGTTTAATCGCCGGTGATGCTGATTCAGTAGTCGATGTGGGGGATGAACCGTTAATGATGGCGCAGCGCAGGATCTGCCCGGTGGTAATCGCCCGCAGTCGTGTGGCTGGAGCCAAGATGATTGAAGTGCAAGCGCTTGGTGATGTTATTATTCTTGATGATGGCTTTCAGCATCGAGCACTAGAGCGGGACCTGAACCTCATGTGTGTGGCGGCTGCTAACGATTCGCAAGCCGGCAGGTTTCTCTCTGGAACGTTATTGCCTCACGGGCTTCAGCGCGAGCCGCTTAGCGACGCATTAGCGAGAACGGATGCGATCATTTGGCAATCCCGCAATCCAGAACCCCCGGTTGCGATACCGCATGATTCACGAATTCGAGATATCCCGATTTTTACGACAACGTGTGAAGGACGAGTGCCTGGGGCTATAAAGGAGTGCGTTGTCGTCACGGCGATTGCGAATCCTAAGCAGGTAATACCTTCATTGTCAGATGTTGAAGTTTTGAAACATTATACTCTTTCTGATCACGCCTCCAAGGTGGATGAGACGATCGAGAGGGCTCGCATCGAGTTTCCAGGCAAAACGATCGTCGTTACGGAGAAAGACGCTGTAAAGCTTAAGAAACTTGGGGAAGATATTGCTGTGCTTACTCAAGAATTGAACGTGGATCGTGGTGATGAATTGGTAGGTATGGTGTTGGGGAAGGCCTACGGAGAGGAGTAAGGCCTGGTACGAATGGCTCGCGGTCCCAGAGCCCAATATTTGAGTTATACCCGCTAGGCTGGTAGAACTTCTGCCCTATGAAAGCAACAGACCTACGTAAAGGCTCAATTCTAATCCATAACGGCCAACCTCACCGCGTTATGGAGTTTCACCACCATACCCCCGGTAATCTGCGCGCCATGGTGCAAGTCAAAATGCGCAACATGATGTCTGGTAACCAAACCGACGTACGTTACTCAACCAGCGAAGAGCTTGAAGAAGCGGATGCACGTACAACCCCAGCAACGTATTTGTACGGCGATCTAACTGGATTTCACTTTATGATGAGTGACTCATACGAGGAGATAACGATCTCTGAGCAGCTTTTATCCGATCAGAAATTTTACCTTCAAGATCAGATGCCGGTCGAAATCACTCTTTGGAACGGGGAGCCGATCGGAATTGAGCTGCCTGAGAAAGTGACGCTAGAGATCACTGAGACTCAACCGGAAATCAAAGGCGGTACCGCGAGTAATTCTCCGAAACCAGCTATTTGTGAAACAGGATTGCAGGTGATGGTGCCACCATTTATCAAGCAGGGCGAGAAGATCGTTATCAGTACGACCGAAGGAAAATACCTGTCGCGCGCTGAGTAGATGGGAACCGAACCTGAGTGATCCCCACCAACCATCGGGAATGTAACATAATTCGTGGAAGCGATATTACGTCATGCGTCCGACTCTTCTGATGTTTACACAGGAGCCAGTGGAGAACACGGAGCCAAATCAACGGGCTATCTACTGAGTTCTCCGCGAGCTCCAGTGTAAAAACATCCCGCCCTGTGGCGCATCTTTGTTCGTCTTACACATTTTCTGTTACAGACTCCGTTCATCCTGATTAAATTCCACCACCAAGAACTCTAAGAACACAAAGGAATTGGCTCTCCTTCGTGTTCTTAGTGGTGAACAAAATGTTTAACTATTTATTTAAACGACGAAGTAAATCGAGGTTACGCCTAAAACCCCAACTTCTTCGAGATGCTCGAAAATTTCTTTCCGATCTTGATTCCCTTTTTTATCATTCCGGCTAATTCGCTTGCGGCTGTGTCTCCAAGATCGGTAGCCCCTTTTGATAGCGATGATAACGCTTTGCCCAACTCAGTAAGCTGTTTCTCGATCGCTACCAAGGCCTCCTTTAGCTTACCAATGATGTCTGAATCCTTATTGTGGGTACCCTCAGCACTAGTAGGTGTGTTCCCGCTGGCTGGTGCAGCAACTGCTTGTTCCCCAGGAGTTGGTGCCGCAGCTGTAGCGCTGTCTACGGATGTTCCATTTTTTACGAAGTCGAGGACGGTTTTCACCAAGTTCATAGCAAAATCAAAAACTTGTTGTAGTTGACTTGATTGCTGTAATCCGTTGGTTTGATTGAAATTCGGCTTTTCGCATCCAATTCGATTGCCAGGAAACGCACCGTTTCCGGTGGTTAAACCGTTTTTAGCGCCGCTACCTACTTTAAGATTAAATCCGTTGGTCTCAAAATTGGCCGTGAAGTCACGACTGATCTTAGCGATATCTAAACTCATATAAACTCTCCCAATTATCGATCTATTCAGTCTAAAGGCAGCAGAAACGCATTGCCTACAGACATGTGGATAATCGGGGAGGGGCCTAGAGAGTTGCGTTAAAATTAGACATTAAATCGGAAGTGCACGATGTCGCCGTCTTGCATTATATATTCCTTACCTTCGGTGCGCAGCTTCCCAGCCTCGCGCGCCTTCGCTTCGCCGCCCAACGTAATATAGTCAGCGTAGCTCATCACCTCCGCGCGGATGTACCCACGCTCAAAGTCGGTATGAATTTTACCGGCACCTTGTGGGCCAGTCGCGCCCTTCGTTACGGTCCAGGCATGGGTCTCTTTCGGGCCTACGGTGAAGAATGTCAGCAGATCAAGAAGTTTGTAGCCAGCTACCGCCATGCGGTCTAGACCACTTTCGTTAAGTCCTAAGTCCGCGAGGTATACCGTTCGCTCACTAGCATCGAGTTCTGCAATTTCAGCCTCAATTTTCCCACAAATGACAACTACTGATGCGCCTACTTTCTTGGCGTGCGCTGCAATTTTATCGAGCGGATGATCGCCACCCGCCGGATTTGGGACGTGCTTGACGTCCTTTTCGTCGACGTTGGCCACGAACATCGTGGGCTTCGCGGTCAGAAGCGAACCTTTGATATTCGCCAAGAGCGCTCCATTTACATCGCCGTTCGGCAATACAAATCCTCGTGCTGGCTTACCATCGGAAAGTAGAGCCTCGATCTTAGTAATCAATTCGTATTCAGTCTTGGCGTCCTTATCTTGAGATTTTACGAGCTTCTCTAGTCGGTCTTTGCGCTTCGAAAGTGCATCGAGATCGGAGAGCATTAACTCCGTGTCGATCGTCTCGATGTCAGAAACCGGATCAACTCGTCCATCTACGTGCACCACGTCCGGGTCTTCAAATGCTCGCACCACGTGTGCCACCGCATCGACGGTGCGGATGTGACCTAAAAACTGGTTACCCAACCCTTCGCCCTTTGAGGCACCTTTGATCAGTCCTGCGATATCAACGAAAGTCACTTGGGTCGGGACGATTTTCTCTGACTTCGCCATAGCGCAAAGCTTGCCCAGGCGCTCGTCCGGCACCGGCACTGCTCCTGTATTAGGTTCGATGGTGCAGAACGGAAAATTCGCTGCCGCAGCCTTAGCTGACGTAAGCGCATTAAAGATCGTCGATTTACCGACGTTTGGAAGACCGATGATACCGCAGCTAAATCCCATAGAGAGGGTATCTCTATATTTTTATCGAGTTATCCTCAATCCCGGGTACCAGTTTTATTCCGACTTTTCTCGTCGGTCTTTGTGGTTAAGATGAGATGACACCGTTGATCCTTTGGGACCTACCGCCTGATGGCTGCTGAACTGATCTGCACAATTTGATTGGTTTTAGCGGTCAGTCGCTTCTGAGCATCACGACGCTCTCGACCGGAGCCCTTCTTATACCGGCTTTGTAGCGCCTTGGCTCGTTTCGCAACGTCCCGTCGATATGAGTCCGTGAAGCGTGAATCTCGCACCATAACCGTCGGTGAAAGCAGAAGTCGGTTGATATTATCTGTTTTGCGCTTGATCGATTTGAGGATCTCTTTGTTGTGTCGATTGCGGCCTCTTTGATACTTTAGGCCCCCAATTAGTGAGGAAACCGAAGACGCATTCCGACGCAGCTCGATTAATTCAGTGTTATTAACTTCCACACCTGGCGTCGGAGGTACCGGTACTTGTGGCGGGGCACATACCGTGGCGGCCGTTCCGCCAAGTTCTTCCCCCGATACTAGAAGTGCGTAAAGGTTGCCAGCACCATCCGCAACGACAAGACGTCCAGGGGCAACGAGTGCTATTGAATGGCCGAATCGGATCGAAGCGTCATCGACTCGCAAAATCATGCGATTAAAGTAGTCACTCCCTGGGGTATAGATTCTAACCCGCCCCTCGTTGCGCTCTCCCGGTGCGGAAACGACCACGTCTGCGACGCCATCGCCAGTGAGATCCTCTCCACCATCTATCGAGTACCCTAAGTCGACGTTCTCTTCGCTTAGCTGTGGAGTGTAACGTCTAAGGATCGAGCCTGACGAGCTTCCGAGAAGAAAAAACTCGGCGGTATCATTGGCCGAGATTCCATCGGTTGTGGCGGTCACCAACGCGGTTCGCTGCCCTATGAGATTTCCAGATGCCAGAGCGAGGTCGAAACCGCGACGACCATTAGGTCTGTCTCCACGACTAATAACCGACAGCGTTTCACCATTAAACTTTACTATTGCTCCCGCGAAGTCCTTACGAACATCCGTAACTCCTTCCAATGTAATCGGCAGAGAGTCCGAGCTTGGATCGGATAAGAGAATCGTTCTTGGCCCACCGGCTGTTGCTTCAAATCCTTCAGCTTTTACGCCTAGGTTATGCGGAACGACGTTCGAGCTATGCAGCGTGCGTATGTCGTAGCAAGGAGTTTGATAGTCGACTATGAGGCACATAGTTTTAAATACAACGGTTCCGGAGTTTACATGTGGATCGATGTATACGATCTGACGTCCCCCAGCGATGCTTGCGACCTGAGCTGATACGCCCATGCGGCTAACTGGTGGTGAATTCGGATAGTTTGGTTCGTCCGGATTCTGTTTTTGTGGCAATCCGACAATTACATCTGGGAAGCTCTGCAAGAGAGCTTTAGTAGCGCCGTTAAACACAAAAGCGGATTGTCCGCTATGAGCGCCGATATATCTGACGCTAATTCCTATCTCTTCGCTGCCGTCTAACTGTAAGTCTCCGATTAGCCCCATCTGTGTGGGAACGGCACCTGTGGGTAGCGAAAACGGAAACGCACCGAGCGCAATTTCCGCAAGCGTTACTCCATTGCGAATTGAGATTCGGTTTCCGTTGTCGAACGAGAGTACCTCACGCACCGCATCGCCAGTGAGATCATTAATACGAGAGACGAGTTCTAAATGACGAACATCTCCTGCGACTATGGCTACTTCATCTAGTAAATCAGAGGAAAGAACGAAGCCAGCTTGGCTGGTTTGAGTCAGCTCACATCGGGGAGCGCCGAGCGCGGTTGATGACACAAGCGAGATGCCACCTAGTATTGCAAGGCTCGAGGCGAGTACCCGACGAACAGAAATGGAGAAATTAGTCATACATTGCAACCTTATACGGACCCTAACAGGGGTTATGGAGGATTTAAGAGATGGGTAGCTTTCTTTTAAGTTTCAGTGTTTCTCTTAGCTTAAAGTGGCCATAACCTAGGGTGGATGGATAAATTAATATTTAACTCCGTATGCATTAGCGCCGGACTGCTAGTCGGTTCGTCGCTTTATGCCCAGGAAATTCCTCGGCAAATCAGGGAGTTAATGGCTGATAAGATCGGTATTCCAGCCGATGCGCCCGACTACAATCAGCGCCTTGAGGCGCTCTCGAAACGTCCGATTACGGATGAGATGAAGCGAATGGGATTTGCTAAATCGTTCGGGGTTAGTCCAGAGGAGATCGATCTAAACGAGATATTTAAACAGCCATCGGATAAAGCCGTGGTTTCACTTGTCCCGCAAACTATCGCGTCGAGATCTTCGTTCGCGGAGGGAGTCGCGTTAGAAAAATCGGTCGACGAAAAGCGTGGTTCAGTTTTTTCGATTAAAGAGAAAGATCTGACGAGCGAGATTGCACTTATCAACGCGCATGGCAGAGATACCGTGAAGCGTTTTATCGAAACCAAGCGCATTCCGGAATGTACTGAGTCCAAGGTAGTGCGCGATGAAGCACCCCCCGGTGAGCGGGACCTGGATATACTCGTGTTAGCAGGAAAAACTCCGCTCGACGCTGATCAGATCTACGGGGGTTCAACACGCGTGATCGAATACAAAGTTGGTACGCCTAACGAAGCCGACTCAATTTTGGTTTCGTTAGCGCAACCTGAGTGTCTTCCTTACAGAGTCCGAGTTTTAGGCGGGCGCAGGCATATCTATTACGGTGAAAAAGCTCTTCTTAATTTCGACAGGGATCCAACCGGGCCGGGTGAGAAGGCGATCAAAGTCAAACCCGAGAGGAGTAAGAAGCGATGATGAGCATCCGGATTGTAGTTTTATTTCTTCTATTCTGCTGCCTCTCTCCAGCGGAGCTGTTGGCCGAGGGGTCGCGTCCAAAGATTCAGATCGAAAAGGAAGCGGAGATAAAAGAGAAGATCTTGCCGCGAATAGAAGCCGCGAAAGATCAAGCCGCCCTCGAGTCGCTCCGAATTACTTCAGTCGAGGAGGGGCATCTTCCAGTCGATTCTCTTCCAGATAATAGCGCTGCCAAGGTGATACTTCAGAATGAGCAGCTGCAAGATCTTGTAAAGCACGCCCCGTCGCCGGACGGCGTTGAAGCCGCCCTGCAAATGGCAGACGAGTCGCTATTTTATGATAATCGCTTGGGAGCAGATCCAGCTGTCGTGGCTAGAACGTACGCATCCGATATCGAAACGGTCGCCACCGATTTTCAGCAATGCCAACCACAGGGGCACGTTTTTGAGCAGGTGATGAGCGAGCCAGAAATCAATAGCGGCGCGTGTTATACCAAGGTCGTATTCCCAGGCGTTGCGAGCGGATTGTGTGCGAAGTGTATCCCGAGTTGGCCATGCGGGTGCTACTGGATTCTCGCCGATCTCGTGGACTACCATTTTCCAACCTATAAACTCGACGCGAGTGAACAGCCGTATCAGAGCCTCTATTTAGAGGAGGGGTTGGTTAGCGGATATTTTGCGCCTACGAATGATTCGTTGATGGCGTCGTCGGGCAAGGAAACAGCGCTTCGGAACCTCGCGATGGTGGAGACAACAGCGCGCTCAACGCTGTTGAGTAGTGGAATAACGCTTCCAGCCTCTGGAAGTTCTGAAAATCTTATGCAGGGGATCGACCTAGAGTTGGGAGATGTGCCTTCGTCGCTTAAGACTACGGTGCCTGACTCTCAGCGAGTTTACACTCGAAATATAGGCGAGCCGCTTAATATTCAAACCGAGTCGATGTGGTGGATTCCGCATATACCGAGCTTGCATTATTTCGGATCGGATTTGCCTCCATACTTGCTTCTTGCGTCGCGATCGCTTGGGCTCGGATCGTTATCCACAATGGCGTCACCGACTTTGGCTCAGAAACTGTTTAAGTTCCTCAGTCCTCGTGGCCCATTTGCATGTGTCGATGCGAATAAGCGATCCGGCAAGACTGCAGCGGATCTCGATACACCCAATGCGGCCTTCGTAGGCGACGATTTATGTTTAAAGAACGTTGGCGAGAGATTCCCGTTGTCCGATACTCGTCGAGTTAGTATTACAGATCGAACGTGGCGCGGAATCGCTAAAGACCTCGATCTATTTCAAGCAGTCGTATCTCCGGGCGAGAGACACACTTACGACGAGCAAAAAGATCGAATGTTAGTTTTAAGAAATGCTAAGCTTAAACGGGAAAGCCCGGGCTGCAAGCCGCTCAACGACATGACACGGGAGAATATTAATTACGACACGGCCAACTCTAAAGATCTTAAATCGGGTGGAGAGAATACCGTTGAAGTGTTTACTGGATTCAGAGGATGCTGGGGGTTCAAGGGCCAGGACGAAGCGTTTTGGACCTATGTTGCTAAGTGGAACGGTGGCGATGCGATCAGACTTAGGTAGTTCTTACTACGCTCTTATTAGAGGTATTCTTTTTTTTACCTGTGTATCCGGAACAGCCGGCGCGGATTTTTACACAAAAGATTTCGCCAAAGCTCCCGGTGGAACGACTAACGAGTCGTTGACTTTGCCGAGACCGCTCGGAGTTAAAGCTGAGACTCCTGCGATACCGAAATCCGTATTGGAGAAAACGAACGGGGAACGCGTACTTGAGTTCGGAGTGTTAGTGAACATCTCCGACGCTGACGCTATATTGTCAGTTCTAGATCAATCGGTGCGCAATGTTCCTGCGGCGAAGTTGGGACCAATAGCGATCGCCGGTGGGAAGCCCTCCGGCGCTTTAACGGCGAGACTTTCAGGATTCAGGGTTCGTGGCGCGAAGCTCGTAGCGCCGGATAATTCTCTTTTTGCAGGTACTCTGGTTTCTCCAAGTTGGGTGGTAGGGACCGCTAGTGGATATCATATGTTAGAAGGACTCTCCGATCCGATGCTGTATATTAACAGTCGGGGAGAATTCGTGTCACACGATTCAGTGAAACCTGAACCACCGAAGCCCGTGAATGCGGAAGCTTTTTAATAACCCGGGGATACCTGGGACCGCGAGCCGCCGCCTCGCAGTCTAGTGTGGTACTTTGCGGCGACTTTCTTCATGAGAAGATCGCACGAGACTAGAATTCCGTGTACTAGTTTGGGATAAATTCGTTTCTGCAAAGGGGTTGTCTAGACAGCGAAGTAGCACTTCGCGTTCCCAGGGCCTACCCAGTAAGGCATACTTGCGCTACCTTAACTCAGTGGCCCTATCGCTCTCCTCCAAACTCGCTAAGACATACCTTCTTGCTCGCAGAGGCGAGGCCTTTGTTTCCATAATTTCTGTCGTCTCTGTTTTGGGTGTCGCCATCGGGGTTGCGGTTCTGTGTATCGTAATGTCAGTGATGGGTGGGTTCGAGCACGAGTTGCGCTCTAAGGTAATCGGAGCGAATTCTCACATCTTGGTACGCTCGATAGCTCCGACGATGTCGGGTTGGGAGCAACGACTCAATACGATTGAGGGCGTTCCAGGCGTCCAATCGGTTGCACCTTATGCTTATGCGCAAGCTCTAGTACGAACCGAGCGCGCAGCATCTGGAGTGCTACTTAGAGGGATTCGTGCGGATGACGCCGCTGCCGATCAGCTAAAGACGTATCTGAGTAAGGACCTTGAGGTAGCAACTGTACTCGGGCCGCAGCACAATAAGGATGAGAATAATACAGCTGTTCTTTCGCCGATAATAGTCGGAGGAGAACTTGCACGCACGCTTTCGCTTTATCCCGGTGCTATCGTAACCGTGATGTCCCCGTCGGTTACTTCGTCGCCGTTTGGATTAATCCCGAGAACTAAAAGATTTATCGTAACAGCCGTTTATAGATCTGGGCTTACGGAATACGAAGCGGCTATCGCCTACGTGTCGTTAGCGGATGCGCAAACATTTTTTCAGATGCAGGGCGGCGTGACAGGACTTGAGGTCAGGGTCAACGATGTACAGAAAGCTAAAGCAATCAGCGAAGATGTATTTGCATCTCTCGGCGGCGCCGAGTCAGGTCTTTTCGTTCAACCGTGGACTGAAACTAATCAACAACTGTGGGAGGCGATTCAGCTCGAAAAGAGGGTTTATTTCTTGGTGTTACTATTGATCGTCATTATGGCTAGTTTCTCGATTATTACGACCTTGGTGATGATTGTGCTGGAGAAGCGTCGCGACATAGCTACGCTAATGATGATGGGCGCTTCGCCGAGTTTTATATCGCGGGTGTTTCGATCGCAGGGCGCGATTATTGGAGCGTGTGGAGTGGTATTGGGATTGATTTTCGGGGTAGCTGGATGTTGGGCGCTTAAAGCGTACGGTTTTCCTCTTAACGAAAAGGTGTTTCAGATGGCGACCGTGCCTGTGAAGATCGAACCGATTAGTTTCGTTGTGGTCGGGGTTGTGGCGTTTTTGATCTGCTATTTGGCTACGCTTTATCCCGCATGGCGCGCTTCCCAAATCAAGCCCGCTGAATTGTTGAGAAGCTAGAGTCGAATTAAATTTTGCTACAAGGACTGCGTGAAGCTCGAATTAAGAAACGTAGAGAAAACATACTCCGACGGGGAGCGCAGACTAACGATCATCGATCGATTGTCCTTTACCTTTCCATCTACCGGTACCGTTGCTATCGTTGGTCAGTCTGGCGTTGGCAAGTCAACGCTCCTTAATTTGATGGGAGCCCTTGACGCTCCCACTTCCGGTACGGTGTTGCATGACGGGAGAAATATCTCCGCTATGACTCCGAGTGAACAGGCGAGTTTTCGGGGAAGTTCAGTTGGTTTCATTTTACAGAGTCACGCTCTCTTACCTGAGTTTTCCGCGTTAGATAACGTCGCTATGCCCGGCCTGCTTTCCGGGTTACCGGAGGGCGAGGCCCGTGCCCGAGCATCGACAATTCTAAAGGAGTTGGGGTTAGCTGACCGCGAACAGTCGAGGCCTTCACAACTTTCTGGGGGCGAACAGCAAAGGGTTGCTATTGCCCGGGCTTTGGTAATGAACCAGCGCCTCGTTCTTGCTGATGAACCGACCGGAAGCCTAGACGTCAAGACCGCTGCGGCTGTTCAGTATGCCCTCTTCGAAGCGTGCAGGAGCTCAAACGCCTTGTTGGTACTAGTGACACACTCTTTGGAGCTTGCATCGATGTGCGAGCACGTATTTGAGATGGTAGCGGGCGGAACACTTGAGCCGCGGGCAAAATAACGAGTTTTGTAGACCCCTTGAGCTAATGCTCCCTGGTACGGTAGAACAGCGAACGAGTTTAGCGGAGTAGCATCTTGCGAGGCTGGGAGTTTTGCAATTTTTTTGTCTGGTCGATCTGATAGCGGTGATTGAGACAGATACAATTAAAATTAAGTAGTTCTGGTAAAATTAATTAGTTCTGGCAAAGGTAGGTAGTTCTGGCACAAGTGTATCCTGAAGTTTTAATGTCGCGTAGAGATACCGGGTTAACGACTAAAATCTCGAGATCTGCGCTTATCGCGTGCCTGATTTCATGGGCAGCGATCGCAGTGGGGTTGACCGGCTATAGTGCTTACGCTGAGCGATACGATCGGATCGAAGTTCTCGGGACACATCGGATTGATTCCGAAGCGGCCCTCACCCAGGCAGAGCTTAAGGCTGGTGAGATTGGTTCTGATAAAATCGCCAGCGCCATTAAGTCTTTGTATAAAACGGGATTCTTCGCCCAGATTAGTGCTTCCAAAAAAACGGTCGGAACGGAGCGGGTACTCCAGCTTCAAGTTGTCGAAAAGCCGCAGGTTAGAAAAATCTTCATCCTCGGAAATGATGCAATCAGCGAGGATGATCTTAAGGATATTTTTAGTTTAGGTACCAACCGTTTCTTGGATCGAACCAGAATCGCCTTCCTTATCCGGAATGCTGTGTCGTATTACCAATCGAAGGGATATTTGGACGCTTCGTTCGATTATTCAGTCGTGCCGGTGGAGGATAACCAAGTTGATTTAACCCTTACAGTCTCTGAGGGTGAGCGTTATAAGATCCGCAATGTTCATTTCGCTGGGCTGCGCTTAATGGATGAGGATGAGCTTTCCGCCGCTGTTCAAACCAAGGATTATAGGTGGTGGAGCTCATGGATTACCGGCACAGGTCGGCTTAATCGCGAGATGCTAGAGAACGATAAATCGTTGGCTCGCCAGGTGCTTCTTGATCACGGATTTCTCGAAGCTACTTTGTCGGAGCCAGAAATAGATGCTCGCGACGGTGATATTAATGTGACTTTTTACGTCGATGAGGGAAGACAATACCGAATCGAGCAGGTCTCGGTGTCCGGAGATGTGCTGGATTCCGGAGCAGATGCTCTGAGCGGTATAGATACAAAGCAAGGGGAGATTTTTAGCGCCTCTGTAGCCCGATCCGATGCATTTAAGGTGAGTGATAAGTACTCAGACGAGGGATACGCGTTTGCTAACGTTATTCCTGAGACGAGAGTGAATAAGGAGCTAGGTCTAGTTGCTCTCGACTATCGGGTTGCCAAGGGTAAAAAGGTTAGTGTTGACTAGATTAAACTTCGCGGTAACGAGAAGACCTACGATAACGTTATTCGTCGAGAGCTAAAGCTTGCCGAGCAAGATGAATTTTCCGGGACGAAGTTAAAACGAAGTCAGAAATTACTTGAACGCCTAGGATATTTCGACGAAGTCAGCATTACTACTGAGCCGACATCCGTGGACGACAAAGTTAATCTATTGGTTAACGTGAAAGAGGGGCAGACTGGGCGATTTAGTATTGGTGCCGGATTTTCAAGCGCCGACGGTTTACTTTTCAATACTCGGTTGAGTGAGAATAACCTGATGGGAACCGGGCGAAGTGCGACGTTGGATTTAGACCTTGGAACGGAGCGCAATAACGTCAATCTTAGTTTCCAGGATCCACGAATCAACGATTCTTATTGGGCGGGTACCGTTTCTGCCTTTCGAAATTATCGAGAATATACCGATTACGATCAGGTAATGACTGGTGGATCTGTGGAGGGAGCCTATCCGTTGGAGGAGGTACTTGGTGAGTCGTTTGAGGATATCTCATTTGGATTGAGGTATCAGTTGGCTCAGATATCGATTGAAGATGTCGATTTGGATAGTGCTCCTCTGGTTCTCAATTCAGAAGGAGATACTGTCTCATCCTCATTCATCCCTAGATTAACTCGTAATACCATAAATAACCCATTGGATCCGAGGCAGGGTTCACGTCAGAATCTCTCCTTCGAGTATACAGGTGCTGGTGGCGACAACGAGTTTTGGATCGCTGAGGTTCGCAACCTGTGGTTTTATCCTCTGATTGAAACGAGCGCAGGTCCGCTCGTTCTGTCAATCCGAACCAGTTATGCTTACGGCGATTCTCTTGATGATGAGCCGCTATCTCTTTATCGTCGATTTTTCCCGGGCGGTATTAATTCGGTAAGGGGATACAAGAATCGCCGACTCGGGCCGGAAGATGAAAATGGGCATCAGTACGGAGGAGCTAGTGAATTTGTTAATAACGCAGAGGTGATATTTCCGATCGTCAAATCCGCTGGACTTAAAGGAGTCGTCTTCTACGACGCCGGACAATCGTTTGATGACGGCGACAACGTCGATTTTGGTAAACTCCGCAAGGCGTATGGATACGGGTTGCGTTGGTCATCTCCACTTGGTCCGATTCGTATAGAATTCGGCATTCCGATAGGGCCAGAAGAGGGTGAATCGAAGCTGGTGACGATGTTTGCATTCGGAGCGCCATTTTAGTACGGAATTGAGATATGTCTTTGAGCCCGCGTTGTGACCGTTCTTATCAGGCCGTATTGTGGCTTGTTGGTGTTTTTTTTGGGGTTTTATCGCCTCTTTCATCGGCTGTATCATCGGCAATGGCCGAGCCGATGGTGTTCGTTGACATGCAACAAGTTATTGATAACTCAATAATCGGCAAGGCTGCCAAGGCGGACGTCGAAGCTGATGCTCGAAAGCTTCAGAGTGATCTTCTCGCTCAACAGCGCGAACTTGAAAAGCTTCAAAGCGAACTTGCTAGTCAGAAGGGGATACTCTCGACCGCCGCATTGGAAGAACGAACGGAAGTGCTTTCAAAGAGGCAACGAGAATTCGAACGTAAAGCCCAGGATTTTCAGGAGGACTTGACTAGAAAATCTCAGACTGCCGTTGGGAAAGTTGTCAAGGAGATCCAGAACGTCGTTCAAGACTATAGTAAGTCGCACGGAATCACCCTGGTACTCGAGCGTGACGAGCGAACCGTTATGTATGTAAAACCTGAGTTCGATATCTCGGCGCAGATTGTTGCAATTTTAAATGAAAAGAAATTGGCGTCATGAGCGATAGAACCGAATCAAACGCACATGAATTGGTGAAGCCCGAAGCCTCGCAAAGTTTCGATCACTATGACGTTCGCAAGATTCTATCTGCTCTCCCACATCGATATCCCTTTCTTCTCGTAGATCGCATCATTCAAATCGTTGATAATCAAGAACTCACCTGCATTAAGAACGTTTCGTTTAATGAGCCGTTTTTTCAAGGACATTTTCCTGGTCGACCAGTTATGCCAGGCGTATTGCAGGTGGAAGCGGTAGCGCAGGCCTGCGCACTGCTCGCAAAGTTGTCGACTAAAGGCGTTCCGGCCCATAAAGTTATCCTATTGGTGGGATTGGATGGTGTTAAGTTTAAGCGTCAAGTAGTTCCCGGTGATACCTTGTCAATCAATGTGAAATTTCAGAAAAAGCGTGGCCCGCTCTGGATTCTTCATGGGGAGGCATCTGTGGGCGGTGATTTCGTTATGTCTGCGACGATTTCAGCAGTAGAGGCGGATTAGTTTTTTAAACGGATTCGAA
>JBGSNS010000220.1:0-1863 GCA_041739515.1 Bdellovibrionota bacterium | reverse complement strand
GTAGTCGAATCCGGGCGGTATCAACGCCCGTACGATATACTCTCCCGTTTTGATTCCACCGCTCGCGGCAACCGCCTTAAGTTGCTCGATTAGTTGCGGCATCTCAGTACTCCACGAAAAAACATGGGTGATCCCTCGCTGGTTGAGCTCCGTTAAGTATTCCGATGAGATCAGTGAGAAATTGCGCACCTCAATTCCGACTTTTAAGTTTTTCGGGGCAGCATCAAGCATCTTAGATAGACGATCTAGAAACTCCCCGTTGCGAACTAAATTTTCTGGAACCCGACTGAATTGAAGAAGGAGTGTGGATCCAATCTTACTAAGCGTCGATTTTTCAAACGCCTTTACCGCTGCTTCTGAGAAGGTTTTGGGATTTAAAAAATTCTCCGAAAACCTATGAGAGGTAATCTCCTGCCAAGCCTTTACAACGAAGTGCAGATTCGGGGCCTGTTTGTTGAGGCGATCGAGTAGCGCTGCTGATGGTGGTCGATAATACGTACTGTCAACTCCGACCGCCCGAAACAACGGACAGCGCGCGTACTCTGTCAGGGAATCGCGAGTAAACGCAGTCTTCGATTTATACTCTTGCTTATAAACAAGATCCCGCCACCCAGGAAACGTCCAGCTTGAAGTTCCAAAGCGAATGTTTGAGGGTAGCTTATCCGCAAGCCCCGCGACCTGATTGATTAATTGCTGATCCTCAATCTTACCCATATACCGAGATGTCCGATCTAGTTGGTGATTCGTAATAAATGATTGGTTTTGGTGGCCATACGCAGCACAGATTCATCGTTAGCGATGGCGCTAAGCTTTGCAAGAAAAACCCAACTAACAGAGTTCGATTCATGAGAACACTCCGGAACAAACGAGTTGGAGGCCACGAAGCAATACCTCACATCGTAATGCAGATGTTCTGGGTCGTTACCTCGCTTAGGAATTTGGTGAATATCTAAATCGAAAATTCCGTCGTGTAGCAGGGCAGCGGTACCTAGTCCGGATTCCTCGAGTAACTCTTTGCGCGCAACAGCGAGAGTATCGCAGTCACCGTCACAGTGCCCTCCTGGCTGTAACCACCGGCCCAGTTTTTTGTGATGAACAAGCAGTACTGAATCGTTCGTGGAATTAACCACCCATGCCGAAGCAGTGATGTGGCCAACGCCAAGCTCACGGGAAAAGCAGTTAGGATGATTGAGCACGAACTCCCGAAACAGATCGACAGTAGGCTGAGCCTGGGTATTGTTTACGAGGTAGCGCTGAATTTGGGCGAGGAGCGGCGAACGAAGGTCGGATGGGTTCATTCGGGGATTTTAAGCTTATTCCGCATTTTTTGGTCACACCGAGGTAGGCGAAAGATCCGGGGCCATGAACAAAGCGTGATATTCCATTTCAGTTAGGATCTCTCTCCAGGTCTCGTTAGGCATGCGGTTCAGCCCATAAACCAGGTGTTCCAGCGCGTGATTCAGAGGGCCTCTTGCCATACTTCGAATTTTCGAAGATAATTCGAAGTATGTTTCGCCGCATTCTCAACCCTCTGAAATCTAACAGTTTTTTGCTATTTGGAGCTCGCGGGGTAGGGAAAAGTACGCTAGTCGAGACAATCTTTCGCAACGATAGGATCCTGTCAGTTGACCTTCTGGACCCCGTCCAATTTGAACAGGCAACGTTGGCTGTAGACGAACTCATGGCACGGTTCGACGCTTGGGGACGAGACGGGGGAAAATGGATTTTGATCGATGAGGTACAAAAGGCGCCAAAGTTACTCGACGTTGCTCAAAAATTTATCGACCAATCACAACTTAAATTTGTCTTAACCGGTTCCAGTGCACGCAAGCTAAAGCGTGGCGGCGCGAATCTTCTAGCGGG
>JBGSNS010000214.1:0-3835 GCA_041739515.1 Bdellovibrionota bacterium | reverse complement strand
TGGTTACACGCAACACCATATTTTATGGGATTCTTAATAGCATTCTAGATACAATAAATTAGTATATACTAGAGGTTGAGCATAACTCATCAATATCACTACGATTATCGATGATTAAAAAGATTGCGGCGGAAAGTCACGCAGTCGTCGTGCGGAAAGTCACGAAGTCGTCGGGTACCAGTCGTCGGCTCCAGACAAAGCCAACTTCAACAAAAATACCTACCTTCTAAGAATCCAGCTGAAGCGATGAAGTAAAAAGATATAGGAATAACTAACATCTCACCAAAAGTTATTAGCCCTGGGAGGTTGTGGTTAAAACTTAGAGGATCGTTCTTGATTGATTTCAGTTTTGATTCTGCAAATAAAAAAAACAGGAGTGCGCAGATTAATGTCAATCCCGTGTTCTGAATTATTGGCAACCATAAAATTGTCTCATGAGGTGGCGTTGGTTCTAAAAAATCTGTACACGGAGCGTTGAATTGAAAGTACGCTGCAGCGCAAATCCCCAGAGCCACGGAAATTCCGAGTGCCGAAAGAAGAGATAGCCAATTCCCGTTCGGTGCGATCATGAGTTATATATAATACAGATCACCGGATATATGCAGCCCACGATTTGGTGCCACATATTCTGGTAGATGCTAACTCTACACACAGTAACTTCTAATCTAGGACGCCATCAACCGGGAGTGCTCGAAGGGCTTCCTCTGCATTCTGCGCCAAGTCGCTATTGGGCGATTTGGCCATTATGAACTGAAGTATAAGCTGTCTCCGAGGGTCGAGGGGCGTTAAGTCTCGCTGGGACACGACAAAAAGCTTACCAAGGAAATCATCTAGTCCCGACGTTTCGCCCTTAACTTGCCACCTCCGGGCGCTTGCGTTTAGGAGCGAGTCTAGCAAGGGACCTCGATAGTCGTCATGAATTCGGCCTTGCTCAAGCAAAGCGGCTGCAAGTTGAAGAATACGATACCCCTGCGCGGACGCGGGCAGTTCGACCGCGAACTTACACGCTGTCACTACTGCTCCGGAGTGAGCCGCTCGACTCGGGTCCAGAAATTCGACAGCTACACACAGAACTGGTGTACGAAGCTCGCGCCGGAAAAGCTTCTGCTTTTCTGTGTTACTAACAAGCCAGTTGATCGCTTTTTCCGGGTCGCTCCCCGAACCCAGATCGTTCCATAGTCCCTCTAGGAAGCCTTGCCAGCTGTCTGAACTGAGTTCCTTGACCTCGGATTTGTATTCAGAGATTGCTGCCCTAACCGTCGCGTAAAGTATTCCTAGGACTCCAGCGGCTGCACCAATCGCGGCCCCCGTGGCGGCAGGATCAAAAATCTTAGGCGTACCGGACCATCCCATTATAGCCCCATAGACAATCCCAACCGCAGCTCCCCCCAAACCAGTCATCATGCCTCCTAGGAGCGAGAAAAAACCGAATGTTACGACATAGCCGGCCACGTTATTTATTGAGAATCGCTCCATGGCCACATTCGTCGCGATCTCTCTCGTCTCCGCCCGGAGTGAGGAGAGATCTGCTCGGCCCCCCGCCTCTCGCTCGAAAGATTGTCCCGCTAGCGGATCGCCATCCGAAGTCGCTGATGGCAATTCTGACCGCACAGGGGGCACACTATTTGGTGAAGAGACCGCTGGATCTCTCGGACTAGCGACTGGTTGTTGGATCATAGATACGGCTCCTCCTTCGTCAAGCACTTGCGAGTGAAGGTTATGGTCGCGTAGCTGAGCGATGTAACGCGATAAAAATGGAATTGTTTTCACTCGTAGTGCCTCAACTTAAAGGAAATGATTGATTGAGTAGAAAGTAGTCGAAGCCGGCGACGACGATTTGGTGCGACGAGCGCCACGAGCGACGAGCGCCACGATTTGGTGCAGCGCCACGATTTGGTGCCCACGGCCCACGATTTGGTGCACCCCAACCCAAAAAATACAATCTAATCGGTGTGTTGTGGTGATACTGACGACGCGCCTAGTCTCCGAAGCCTCGTCCTGGAGATCGGGGTGGAGGAAATTAGGGGCGAGATAATTGGCGAGATAATTGATTTGGGCTGAGACGCTGCTTGCGTTGAAATACCAAATTAGCGCCAGTAGAAAATTCGGTCTTGACCAAATTAGCGCCTATCGCTAATTTGGTAATATGAGAAATGAGGCGCGATACATTGAGGCAGCGATTCATAGTCTAGCATTCCCTAGACACAAGATGGTTTTTATCTCTGGTCCAAGGCAGGCGGGAAAGACAACGCTTGCGAAGAGCTTACTTGAGGTGCGCACGGTAAGCGGGTCAGTCGGTGCTTACTGGAACTGGGATGCCTCAGAATTCCGACGCAAATGGGCGCGTAATCCGGAGCAGATCGTCGCCGATTTGAATACGAGCCCGCAGCACCCGGCGCTGGTAATTTTTGATGAAATCCACAAGGCCCGCCTTTGGAAGCGCACACTCAAAGGTATCTACGATACATTGGCCGGCCCAATAGATATTATTGTCACCGGTAGTGCTCGTCTTGATATCTATCAGCGAGGCAGCGACAGCCTACACGGCCGCTACATACCATTTAGATTGCATCCTTTCTCTGTGCGTGAATTACTCAAGAAATCACCAAATTCCTTTTCATCTTTTCAAGAGATCGTGGCGCGCGGCAAATTCACGACAGATTCAACTGCCCAGGAGGCAGTGACGCAGATTTTACGCTTCGGCGGCTTTCCAGAGCCACTTTTTGCTCAAAACGATGCTGAGCTAAATATTTGGCGACGTACCCGCCTTGAAAAAATTGTACGCGAGGACCTACGAGATATCAGTCGACTACCCGAGCTCAGTCAGATTGAAATGCTCATGGCGCTACTTCCGGAACGTGCCGGTCAACCACTTAGCAGAGCCGCACTGCGCGAAGATTTAGAAGTTGCCCACACCACGATATCCCGATGGCTACGGTATTTAGAGGTCCTTTATTATCATTTCGAAGTTCGACCGTATGCCAACAAGATTAAATCTTCCTTGAAAAAGGAGGGTAAATTATATCTATGGGACTTTACGGAAGTTGACGAACCAGGGTCGCGCTTCGAGAATCTGATAGCTAATCATTTATTAAAAGCTTGTCACTTCTGGACCGATACCGGGGAGGGCACATTCGAATTGCGTTATCTGAGAAATAAGCAACGGGAGGAGATCGACTTTCTAATCCTAAAAGATCGTAAGCCGTGGCTGCCCGTTGAAGTAAAACTCTCAGACACGAACCTTTCACCACACTGGTCGAGTTTTCTGCCTCAGTTAAGTTGTGCTCATGGGCTACAGCTAGTGCTAACTCCTAAGGTAAATTCTACTCACGGTGTTGGTACGTCGATCGTGCGAGTAATTAGTGCGGCTGATGTACTATCGGAATTGGTCTGAAGGCTTAGAGAGAAGTCAAAGGCGCTACTCAACTTGAGGAGGGGGGAATTGACCGTATCCTATCGTCTCTCTTTTGGGTGAGTGCCAAATGCTATTATTTCACGGTCCGCATACGCTAATTATACAAAGTCAGACAGATCTTTACTCTTTGCATCTTTTGAGTAGCCAACTTCAATCGGTAACTTTTTGAGCCTGTGACGAATCAATAAAGTTGTTAAAAAGGAACCAATCGGGTTCTACGGTTTTGCTCGCTCTAATCAACAGGTAAATTCCCTATGAATCTTAACGCGAACAAAACCCGTTATAATCACGAGATTACAACTACTGCGGTCAAGGCTGATTAAATTTACCTACGAATGATGCGAAGTAATCTTCTCTTTGTGCTTCGAGAGCTGTCGCGACATGTTGTGAACCAATTTATCTATTGATGAATACATATCA
>JBGSNS010000207.1:0-4877 GCA_041739515.1 Bdellovibrionota bacterium | reverse complement strand
CGCGGAGAACTCAGTAGATAACCCGTTGATTTGGCTCCGTGGTCTCCACGGGCTCCTGTGTAAATATTAGAAGAGTCGGACGCATGACGTAATATCGCTTCCACGAACTATGTTACATTGAATTATGTTACATTCCCACAGCGGCTGCGCTTCAGCCGCCACAGGCAGTCCGTCTGCCTTAATACGTGCCCTACCTGACGCACGCACGAAGGTGCTCAGCGGAGGGAAACGCAGCAGTAGCGTGCAGTGCACTAATGAGAGATCTCGCTAATGAGAGATCTCGATCGCCAATATTAATTAATTACTCTCTTAGTTAATATTACTTTGAAGGCTGCGCTTGAGCTTCATCGCTAGGGCGAGCATCTGACATCTGCTCGGAATCCTTACCATCCTTACTCGCGATATTTTGAGGAATTCCTAACTCATTGAATGCGCGCGCGTACCCCTGACGGAGTTCGCCCATTGCGTTGTCTAACTTAGCAGCAGTCTCCTGCCAAGCACTGTCAGTCTCGTTCTGGAAAGCCTTCATAGATTTTTCGAACTCATTCTGGCGTTGTTCGAGATTCGAAATCATTTGATCCATTTCGCTAGAGAGCTTTAGTTTGGCCTCTGTACGCAGCTGAACAAGCTCTTGCTTCATCTCGCTTAACTCTCGATCCAGGGCTTTAACCCGCTCATCCTTGCTCTGCTGCACATATTTCATGCTCGCGCGTACCGCCTCATCTGTTTCCTGTCGCACCTCCTTTAAACTAACGTTGCGTTCCTCTCCAGAGTTACAGCCGCCCGAAAGGCAAACCAGGGAACTTAACGTAAGTACCGAAACAAGTGTAGAATTTTTCATAATTTCTCCCTGATTTACGTTTAGATTAAAGTTCTTCTTACGAGCAACCTAATGCCTTTTGGTATTCTGCTCACATGATTTAGATCATGAAGGCTGTTGTTCCCTTCTAAATTAACCGATTTGGCCGCGGCAACTCATCTCTATTCCCTCTCTCTGGGCAACAATCACCGAATTAAATCGAAATATTATAATGGCCACTAATGGGGCTGGTGGCATTACTGTCCCATAGGAAAAGCCTAGCGGTAAGCTAAGTGATCGAACAGTAAGGATAATATAGAAAATTTATTGTTTTCGATTTGAATTTTGTAACACGGAGGTCGCGGTGGACGCGGAGTAAAAACACCAATACCTCCGTGACCTTAGTTAGCGTCCTCCGTATTAAAATATGTGTTCGTGAATCGAGCACATGGGACAGCAGTGGGCTGGTGGCGGCGCTATCCTATAACTATGTCCTCCAGGGCCTCGGGATTCATCACCTTCACAATTCCAGCTTGATGCAAGTCCAGAAATCCAGCACTTTCAAGAGCCTTAGACACCCTACATGCTGTCTCTGGTGTAGTGCCCGTAAGGTCAGCCAAATCTTTCCGCGACAATTCGACGTCGAAAGCGTCGTCAACTGAACCACTAATTCCCAATCTATGATGCATGCCAAGCAAAGCAGCAGCTATTCGAACCTCCACTCTTTCGTGCGCAAGCCGACGCGCCATCTCAAACGAATCTTCAAGACGTGATGTGACAAAATCCGCAATCTGCTTGTATACGACCGGATGCTCATCAACCGTGAGTCGCAACAAGGCCGACGGAAGAAAAACTACGGTCGACGCAACCTGTGTCTTGGCTGTGAAAGGGTACGCGCCACGCTTGAGCGCCACTGCCACCGGGAAAATGTCGCCCGGAGGGACAAAATCCACTATCAATTCCTTGCCGCTAGGAGAACTCTTCAACATGACTATTCGTCCCGCACTCACCAGAAAAGGGACCACATTTTCATCGCCCTCGTGTGCCAAGAGTTCCCCCGCGTCAAAGTTCAGAACTCGACACTCTTCAGCAAGTCGCTCACGAGCTCTTATGGGTAGATCTGAAAAAGGGGCTACAGCAGAAAGCAATTCAAGTGGACTTCTCGATGAGTACTCCGCCAACTTGTACTCAATCGACGAAGTTCCACCACCGTGGATTTTCGGTCTCGAGTTCTGCTCTTGCTGATAACGGTAAAGGGCCAGCTCAATCGCGGGCCTTAGATCATCCGGAGCAAACGGTTTTAGAATAAATCCGTATGGGGTCGTTACCCGAGCACGGTGCAGAGTTGACTCATCAGCGTGGGCCGTAAGGTAAACAACCGGTATCCCAAAATTATCACGAATTCGGGCAGCAGCTTCGACTCCGTCCATGCTCCCCTTCAACGATACATCCATCAGAACAAGATCCGGTCTTTCTCGCTCTGCTGACCTAACTGCCTCTTCACCGGAATCTACTATCCCAACAACTTCATAACCCAGGGTACGGAGACCCTCTTCAATATCCAGTGCAACTATTCCCTCATCCTCTACGACCAGTATGCGTGCAGTCATAAATTGCTAACTCCCTTAAGTTCTTCATTGGACAACACTTGATCCGAAAAACGAATTCTTGTTCCAAACCCTGGAGGCCCGGAATGCTCAAGCTTGCCATCAATTTGGCGAACAAGGCTCTGAATTAATCGCATTCCCAAAGAGTCCCGACTCGAACGATCGATATCCTTAGAAAGCCCTACACCGTTATCCATCACCTCCAAAATGCACTCCCCGGAAATACTTGACGAGAACTGAATCGTCAAAACTCCGGAGCGCTCCCCCGGGAAGGCATGTTGCAAAGAATTGGTAATTAATTCATTCACAATCAGTCCACAAGGAACTGCTTTGTCGATGTCCAGAGTGACATTCTCAGTCTTGAGCCTCAGCGAAACGCGACGACTCATTCCAAACGAACGTAGAAGCTGATCTGAAAGCTCTTGCAAATAAGACCCAAAACTCACCTGCGAAAGGTCTCCCTTGCGGTAGAGGAGCTCATGAAGCAGTGCCATCGCTTGGATGCGGCACTGACTCTCGCGCAATACATCGGTGCTATCTTTTTCAGAGATCCGGCCTCGCTGGAGGTTTAGTAAACTCGAAATAATCTGGAGGTTGTTCTTTACACGATGATGAACTTCCTTAAGTAAAAGCTCCTTTTCCTGTAAGGATCTCTGCAATTCATGCTTGGCGCGCTCCCTTTCTGAGATATCGCGAAGAAAAATAACGTAAATTTTCTCATGAAACACTTGCATGTGAGAAACTGAAATTTCCACAGGAAAATCTCCTGTCGATCTAACTCCAACAACCTCAACCATACGTCCCTCTACCGAAGCGGTGGCGGAGAAATCCAACAGCTCAAGAATATCGCCACTTACCTTGGATTGTTCGCCGGGCTTTAACAGGGATGAAAGAAGACAACCCTGAGCAGCCCCCTCCCCCTTTCTAAAAATCAGTTCCGCTGCAACATTCATTGTGAGAATTCTTCCACTGTCGTCGACTCTTACGATCCCGTCGGGAGCGGCACGAACCAACGCCTGAGTAATACTTTTTCGTTCAACGGCATCCAGTCGATGCTCCTCTACCCTTGCTATGAGAAATCGCACTAAAGTAAAAACGCCTAACGCTCCTAATGCAGCGACAAGCACCGTGGCAGCCATAAAATCTAAAAGTTTTCCGTGAAGCTCGGATAAAAGACTTGGGGAAACGGAGCTACTTAAGATGGCAAAAAATGGAAAGGCGGTTAAAACCACGCTCATCAAGCATAGCGCTATCACTCCGATCGTTGAATAGATCGTCACCAAGCGCCAGGCTTCTTTCGTACTGATGAGTGAGACTCGATGATCACGAATTATCAATACGAGGAGACCAGCTCCAATCATGAGAGAGGCGCATCCGGCAAACCACGTCTGCGGAGCCTGTAACAACCAGCGATATCCAGGCTCGACTCCGGAAACATGTCCCACGATCGTTAGAAGCCCCATTCCAACAATCGCCAAACTGAGGACACTGAGCAAAGGGGAGAACAAGACCTCCCCCTCCAATCGGCTCGAAACACTGACTGTTATGGCAGCAAGTAAACAGGTTAGGCTGGATTGCGGAGAAAGTATAAACAAAGCCCCAAATGGGAACGCTTCTTCATTGCTGAAGTTGAGAGCGAAGAACGGATTCAGCCATGAAAAGTCCATAAGCGAGGCAGCAAGGGGAGCTAGAGACACAACAGACCCGATACCAACTAACACACTAATTGATCTCGCCAGTGTAGTTCGACCGGCAACAATGGCCATCAAGGTGATCGCGATCGAACTCAGAAACAGCGGCTCGATTAAGCGGCGCAAATAGAAAATATCAGTAAACGAACGTGACCCCAAAGAAGGATGCAAAGTGCCCAGAAACAACAAAAGCCCAAAGACTAAACTGGCAAATGCTAAAATAAAAACTGTCCGATCTAGAATATCAGAAAACTTATTTAGTGGCGGGAGCATGGGCCCACGGTAACAAACCATCGAGAATAATTACAGTTTTATCATCCAGCCCATTTAAGGTCGGATACAGGGTTTCATCAGGCTAGAATACCCATTCGATCATTGAGTAACGAAGCACCAACGGAATCGATTTAAGGGATTCAAACTAGACGAAAGTTCCACGATCTCTCCGGCGCGCGAAGAAAACTCAATCATGATCTAGCTCATGGTGGATTGATAGAAAAATTAATATTCGGTTGCTGAGTTTTCGAGCCAGCGATCGACAGATACACGACTAGATGTAGATGGTCGAACTGACATCCGAACCGATGGCGCGATGAGTGTGGTACCGAGCTATTGGAGTCTGTAACAGAAAGTGTGTAAGACGAACAAAGATGCGCGACAGGGCGGGATGTTTTTACACTGGAGCTCGCGGAGAACTCAGTAGATAACCCGTTGATTTGGCTCCGTGTTCTCCACGGGCTCCTGTGTAAATATTAGAAGAGTCGGACGCATGACGTAATATCG
>JBGSNS010000163.1:0-4379 GCA_041739515.1 Bdellovibrionota bacterium | reverse complement strand
AGAATACTTTTTTCTCGAGGTGAATACTCGATTACAGGTCGAGCATCCGGTCACGGAAGCTGTCACCGGGTTAGATCTAGTAGAACTACAGATTAGAATCGGCCAGGGAGAGTTGCTCAAGAATATCCTACCGCACGGAGTTAAGACTTCTGGCGCGGCGGTGGAACTGAGACTGTGCGCTGAAAAGCCGCATGATAATTTCGCTCCAGCAACCGGAACAATAGCCAAGGTTTTCGCGCCGTCGCAGGGGAGATTTGATTGCGGCTTCGCTGAGCTGGATACCGTGTCGCACTATTACGATTCGTTGTTAGGAAAAATTATCGTTACCGGTGAATCCCGCGGAGAGGCGATAGCGAAGGCGATAAGCGCCCTTGAGTCCCCTGTGGTGCTCGGAGTTGAAACCAATCAGAGGTTTCTTTGGCAGCTACTAACACATCTCGATTTCGGTAATGGGTCGCATTTTACCCGCTGGATAGAGACGTTGAAGCTCGCTGACCCACCGAGTTTTTCTGATGCCGTTGCGGGAGCCGCACGCAGTGCAGCCAAGGGAAGTGCAGCCAAGGGAAGTGCAGCTTCAAATAGATGCACTCCAGGTCGAAGCGGGTTTCCGGCACGCAAGGTCCTACTAAGTGTGACCAATTCGGCTGGCTCATCCGACGCGGATGTTTCTTTAACAGGCCCCCTTCCGCCGCTTTATGAAACGGGTCGAGGACCGTTCCTCTTTTTTGAGGGTAGTAGTTTTCCGGTATCGATCTCATACCCTCAGTTGAGAGCTGATTCTGCCGCCTCGGGAGCATCCTCCGCGCAAGTTGGAGGATTGGTATTTTCTCCACTGCCGGGTAAGATTTTAGAGCTTAAAGCCACTGTCGGAGCCGCAGTTAGCGCTGGCGAGGTGTTAGTCATCCTTGAGTCGATGAAGATGGAACACCCGATAAAATCCCCTATTTCCGGGGTCTTAAAACGGATGTGCGTAGCGTCTCAGCAAGTGGTAGAGGCTGGTATGTTAATCGCTGAGGTTTCGGCTGTTTAGCCCTGCCTAAAGCGTGAAGGTATCTACTGTTTATGAGTGCAATTTCCGACGTGCAAAGTGATTCACCACCTCCATCCCTAGAACCGGCTACCACTACCGCATCTCCGGATCTTGAGCCGAAAATTGCGCAGGCTATCGAGAACCAAGCCATCGAGAAAATTTCCGATGAGAAGGAGTCGGCTAACCATACGCCGGTGAGCATTCAGGGTGAAATAGAGGCTTTGGGGCGCGCGATCTTCGATACAATCGGTAAAACGCAACCCGCTTTATATCAGAAATCATTTTGGTCTCAGGTCATGCTGCGCTGGACGATGACGGAACCAGCGTTGAAAGCGGATCTTTTTCGGCTGGTCGATGTGCTTCCGAGCTTAAAGTCGAACGAAGCAATTACGCGCCACTTTATCGAATATCTTGCTCCTCATGCAGATCGCCTTCCGCAGCCGCTGCGCTGGGCATTTACTCCAAAGCCTGGATCGCTCAGAGGTGCGATAGCAGCGTTTTTCGTCAAGCGTGGCGTCACTGAGATGGCTAGGCAATTTATTGCGGGAGAAACCGCTGCGGCAGCTATCAAGCCGCTGCGCCGATTACGCAAAAACAAACTCGCTTACACAGTTGATCTGCTAGGCGAGTACACCCTCTCAGAGCCGGAAGCGTTAGAATACTTTGAGCGTTATAAAGAGGCGCTAACGGTGTTGGGCAACGAAGGCAAAGCCGACAAACCGTATTACAAGCCGATCATCGCCGGGAATCCGGGTGATGCGCGATCGGTATGTGTATCGGTTAAACTCTCCGCACTTTATTCGCAGTGTGGTCCTTTAAATTTTGAAAAGAGTGTTGACGTTTTGTCCGCTCGCCTGTCGGCGCTAGTTGAGCGCGCCGTCGTTGCAAACGCTCAAGTTTATGTCGACGCGGAAGACTCTAATAACAATCCGATAATTTACGCGGCGTTCGAACGTGTTTTTGGCGATGGTCCGTTTAAGGACTATTCGTATCCAGGGATCGTGATTCAGGCGTACTCAAAGAGTGCGGTTGAGATCGCTAGTCGTATGATCGGGTTTGCTAAAAAACGTGGGTCGCCGATTGCGATTAGGTTAGTTAAGGGTGCGTACTGGGACTCAGAGACTATCTCAAGCGCGCTTAACGATTGGCCTTCTCCGCTGCTAAAGAAAAAAGAGAGCAGCGATGCACAATTTGAATACATGAGTCGGATGCTGCTCGACGCACATGAGCATTGCTTGCCTGCGTTTGGTTCGCACAACATTAGATCGTTGGCTCACGCTATCTGCTACGCCGAGTCTCAGGGATTGGATAAAACCAAATACGAGCTTCAGATGCTGTACGGAATGGCAGACCCGATCGCCAAAGCGTTTAATGAACGCGGATATTTGGTTCGCCAATACGTGCCGCTCGGCGATCTGTTTGTAGGGATGGGTTATTTGGTGCGACGTTTACTTGAGAACACTTCTAACGAATCGTTCTTAAAGCATACGTTCTTCGACAAGACTGCGGTTGATTCATTATTACGAGAACCTTGCTATCAGGATTAATTTGGCAGGATTAATTTGGCAAAAATAGGGCCACAAACGGTACGGAGCAAAAATTATGTTTACGAATGAACCTCTTACTGATTTTTCTATCGCAACGAATCGTGAAGCCATGGCCGCAGCCGTCGCTGCTGCAAGCGCGGAACTTAGCCGTAACGGACCACCTTCGGTGACTCCGATTATTAACGGCGAACGTCGCCCGGGGGGCACTTCGTTTGTTAGAACGAATCCAGCGCAGTCAGGGCAAGTTATCGCAAGTGTTCGAGGTGCTACCGTTGACGAAGCAAAAGAGGCGCTTGCTGCAGCAAAATTAGCGCAACCAGGATGGGAAGATGTTTCAGTCTTTGACCGCGCTCAAGTTCTGCGCACAGCCGCTAAAAAAATGCGCGAACAAAAATTTGCGCTATGCGCCCTCATCACGGCGGAAGCTGGAAAGCCGTGGGCTGAGGCTGATGGGGAAGTTGCTGAAGCGATCGATTTTTGTGATTACTACGCAAACGAAATGGAACGCTTGGAGCCGCGCCGCGCGATGAGCAGCTTGGCTGGCGAGGATAACTGGTATTTCTATCAGCCCCGTGGAGTTTGCGTTGTCATTTCACCGTGGAACTTTCCGTTTGCAATCACCTGCGGAATGGCGGTAGCAGCGCTTGTGACTGGAAACACCTGCATCATGAAACCTGCTGAGCAAACTTCACTTATCGGAGCTAAACTTTTCGATATCTTATTGAAGTCGGGCGTTCCTCCAGAAGTTCTGCATTTCTTGCCCGGTGTCGGCGAAGAGATCGGACCTGAGCTAGTGAACAATCCAACCACGGATATGATTGCGTTTACCGGCTCAAAACCGGTTGGATTGTCGATCATCGCTGATGCAGCACGCACGAAGCCTGAGCAACGCTCGATTAAGAAAGTTGTGGCGGAATTAGGCGGTAAAAATTGCGTTATCGTGGACGAAGACGCGGATCTCGATGACGCGGTTAAAGGAGTGCTACATTCAGCATTCGGTTACGCGGGTCAGAAATGCTCTGCTTGTTCACGCGTAGTCGTAGTTGGAGCGGCGTATGAGGGTTTCGTAAAGCGGCTCTGCGCAGCAGCGGCTGATATCATCGTGGGTGATCCAGCAGAGGCAGCCACGTTGCTACCGCCTGTAGTAGACCACGAGTCCCAGTCCCGCATCCTAGCAACGATTGCTCAAGCTAAACGTACTGAAACGTGCGTATTTGAGGGAACAACACCTAAAGGTGGATGCTTCGTACCGGCGACGATATTTGCCGATGTTTCGGAAAAATCAGCGATCTGGCGTGAGGAGATATTCGGACCGGTTGTCGCGATTCGCAAAGCATCGAGCTTTGAAGCCGCAATAGCCGAAGCAAACGACTCGGCGTATGCACTAACCGGTGGTGTTTTTAGTCGCAGTCCTAAGAACTTAGAGTATGCTCAACGTAAGTTCAAAGTCGGAAATCTGTATTTAAACCGAAAGATCACCGGCGCCCTGGTACATCGTCAACCGTTTGGTGGATTTAAAATGTCAGGCGTAGGCTCGAAGGCGGGTGGGCCGGATTATTTGATTCAATTTATGGAGCCCCGCACCGTGACAGAGAATACGATGCGGCGTGGGTTTGCGCCGAGTGTGTAGACATCTATCCAACGGCTAAGGCTGCGCCGGCGCGACTTGTCCGCCATAGCTTTAGAGGCTGTCCGAAAAGCCAGCATCAAACCTCGATAATTTAAGAATTAATAGTAAAAATTGGAAATTTTTACATTTAGGGCGTGGATTTTCAGAACAGGTTGAAAATTCGTTTGAAGGA
>JBGSNS010000157.1:0-2049 GCA_041739515.1 Bdellovibrionota bacterium | reverse complement strand
AGGAGTGGGCGTACTCGTGCCCGGTCACATGTGGCACAAGCGCGCCTCGGCAAAAATTGAGCCGCCCTCTAGAGAAAGAGGCGGAAAGGCAGTTTGCTCCCAAATTAGCGTCGGAATAGACGGCAGCATGCGACCACTGTGGGGGGCCGACGGAAGGATCGAGCGTACCGTTTTGAAAGTTTCCACCATTTCTTCCGAACCGATCGAAGACCCAATTGTGAAGCGGTGCGAACTCATCGTACATCACGTCGACATCGTAAGCCTGATACTGTGGATTCATTCCCCATGAGCCTGGGTCTGGTTCGTATCGACCGTAGTGGTATCCGTTGTGGGTCAAATTCCAATAGCAAGCATTGAATCCAAACAGGTACGGGGTGCAGTCGTAAATCAAACGATTCAGTGGCCCTGCTCCGTGTGTGGTGCTGATCGTGTGGCGAAGCTCGCCGTTGTGAGCATCGACGTAGTAAATGAACCCACCGGTTGGGTGAGCATCCATCACGATTTCGTACGCTAAATATGTGTTGTGATCTGAGGAGGATGCGCCATCAAGGAAAGACGGTGCGACAAGTACGAGTTCGTTTGCATGAACTTCGCCGGGCATAACCTCTGATTCAGCCCAGATCTTGGACGCTATTTGCTGAGCTTTGCTGGCGGATATCGAAGGGATGACATTTGGAACATTCTTAAGCTTGATTGCGTTACCTTGCGCACGCTTTACCGAACCATTTTGCGCTAAATCCACAACGACTTCAGTTCCCACCACTCGGATGCCGTTGTAAAACTGACCCATCCGAACTCGTTGCCCGAATCGATCACTTTCAAGTCGCTGAGTAACAAGCTCCGCTGCCGGGTTGTTTACCCAAGCACGCCCAAACGAGCGCATAAAATTTTGAGCTACATCGACCGGTTCGCTCACCGCATCTGCAACTCTAGCTAAACCGGGGCGCGACGCGCTGCGTGCCGCTCGGGGCGGATTTTTAGCGTTAACATCTATTTGCGAGATTTTGCCAAATGCATCGAGGTGATACTTTACACGTCCACTATCGATGATTTCAGCACCGATATTTTCAGCAACATCGGCATCAGCTGATTTAACATCTTGAGCGACCGCCTGAGATGTAATGAGCATTGCAGTGAGCACAGCGATGAGCGAGAAGACTTTGAGAATCCCGCAAGCAGCTTTGGTAACGAACATACGCTTCAATCCCTTAAATCAGAAGAACCCGCGCACACTAGCAGAGTAGGTGAATTCTTTCACTCAAATTCTATCAGGGATTTTGAATCGAACGCGTCAGCTAATAAAAGCTAGCAATATTAGCAGGTTGCTGGATGACTTGAGCCTGGCGGACGGGCAGTAAGGGATAACTACCTCAGTTAAGCTGCAAAGGGGGGATTAGTTTTCAGAATCGGGCTTAGTTATGGAATTAGGTAATCACGGCGGCGGCGGTTGAAAGTTGTGCGAACCACAGCTTCCGGGGTTTCCAACACTCTCCCCTAAACTACAGTTTGTATCTTTAAATATCCCAGCGACGCTAGTTCCCACCGAGTTGACTGAGGCAAAACCCATCATAGCGACAAGTAAAACTACTAGGGCATATTCTACCATCGAGGCGCCGGCCTGCTGGTGATGAATCACCTTCGCATTCCTTGCATTTATCGAAACCAATTTCATCTGACCTCGAATATAAGCACCACTATAAGCACCGTAGAGTGCTCGTTTGCCGGCATCCTGCTGTAGTCATCGGCTTTTTCGTTGAGGATCTTTAGAAACCGCGACCCTTTTGGAAACCGGGACGATCCCTGACGAATCCCCACGAAAGTGCACAATATATGTAATATAGCTAAACAGTTACGAATCTTTCGATAACCAATGATGGCGACACTCGGGGGTATCCCCGACATCCCTTTGGCGCTCGCCGTAAGAAAGAATACGTAGTTCACAGCTCTCCAACTTTTGAATTTACACTGGAGCTCGCGGAGAACGCGGAGGTAAATCCGAAGATCTCCGCGTTCTCCGCGAGCTCCAGTGTAGAATATTACAGCCCTACG
>JBGSNS010000306.1:0-1585 GCA_041739515.1 Bdellovibrionota bacterium | reverse complement strand
CTTGGCATTGTCGTTTTTAAAAGAAGGAGAGTTCAGGCAGTATGCCACTTTAATCGAATGATTCGCTCAATTTGCGCGTATGGGTAAAAATAATGAGATTTTTTAATTTGTAGATATGACATATCCACCTCAACAAGTACTGCAGAAAGCGAGAGTGGGATAAGTACGAGTAATATAGATGAAGTATAAAACTTGGCCGTTGCAATAATCAGGATTGTGTTTGAAATGCTAAAAAAAAGCCCGCTAAAACTAAGCGGGCCGCAAAAATAATGCATTTGCAATCAACAAATTGAAGGAAGGAAGTCAAGCATAAGAACCAGAAAAGAAACTGAAGTGTTGGGAACACACCAGTTTAAAAGTTCTTTGTTTTCGATATCTGCAAGCAGTTATCTCCTGAAAACAAGCACATTCTATTGGGAAACCTGTTGTAAAACAAACGAGAAAAATTGCCCATAAACATTAGTAATTCTAATGGCTACAAAGGTGATTTATATCACTTAAGTCACTATTTACCTTGATTAATAACTTATAACTCACTATTAATGCATAATAATACACTTCAATAAGCTTATCCTTGCTGCTATTTTGTTAAATTCACGATACAGTTTAAAAAACTTCATATTAAGTTACGCCATTGCCATGATTTTTTTTGCTTGTATAGTACTTGCTGAAAAGGCCTTAAGCCCGAAACCACAAGAAGGACGATAACAAGATGGCATTAAGATTTCGCCTTGCAAAGCAAGGTTTGTTAGTGGCCACATTGGGAATGGCACTCGGTGCCTGCCAAAGTGGCAATGCACCTGAACAAAATTCGACTGAGCAGGCAAGCGCAAATAAATTGCTTTATCCAGTGACTCAAAAAGATGATCTCGTCGAAACCATTCACGGTGTTGCTGTGGCGGACCCTTACCGCCACTTAGAAGCCAATACGCCAGAAACGGAAGCTTGGGTAAAAGAACAACAAGCCTTCGGTCAAGCCTATTTAGCCAAGATCCCCAATAAACAAGCAGTGGTCGATCGCATCACTGAACTGTGGAATTACGAAAAAGTCTCCGCTCCATTTGAGAATGGCGACAATCAATTTTACTACCGTAATGATGGCCTGCAGGCGCAATCTGTTTTGTATGTCAAAGGGTTAGATGGCGTTGAAAAGCCAGTTCTCGATCCAAACAAACTGTCAGCGGATGGCACTGTGGCGCTATCAGGTGTTGCAGTGAGTAATGACGGTAAAATTTTAGCCTATGGTGTGTCAAATTCGGGCTCAGATTGGCAGCAATGGCAGTTTGTTGATATCGCAACCGGTAAGAAACTTGCCGATGAATTGAAATGGATTAAATTTTCTAGCGCAGTGTGGGATAAAGAAAACCAAGGCGTGTTTTATGCTCGCTATGATGCCCCTGCGGGTGGAGATGTCTTAGCCGACGTCAATTTCAATCAAAAAGTGTATTACCATAAATTAGGCACAGATCAGCGCCAAGATTTATTGATTTACGAGCGCCCACAGAATAAAGATTTGGGCTTTGGCATAGAGGTATCCGAGAAAGGCGAATACTTATTACTGTCGATTTCTCAAGGTACGGATAAG
>JBGSNS010000297.1:0-2261 GCA_041739515.1 Bdellovibrionota bacterium | reverse complement strand
TTCTTCATGATTCGATCACGGTCGCGGCGCGACTTGTAGACGATCCAGGAGAACCACACCTCTTCGCCCTTCTTGAGCATCACGCTCTGCGGGAAAGAGGTGAGCTTGCCGGGCCTGGCGTCATCGGCGATGCACTCGTGGTAATCCAGCGCGCCGTGTTCCAGCCAGATCTTGCGGCCGAGCCGGGCCATTTTGAGGTAGGCCGCGCGATTCTTCTTCGGAACGGGCAGCACGAATCCGTCGACGTAGCGGGGCATGGTCAGCTCCTTTTTCCGTGGGCAGGTATGCCGTTCGATTCTAGGGAAGGTCTGATTTACCCGCGATTCTGATGCATCATTAAGCCTCGCGCGGGAGGATCCGATGAAGCAGCAGACGCTGACGGGTTTCGAGCAACACATGAAGACGACTCGCCGGGCCCAGTTCCTGGCGGACATGGCGCGGATCGTGCCGTGGTCGGAGGTGGCGGCGGTCATCGAGCCGGTCTACCCCAAAGTCAGCGAGCTGGGCGGCCGCCCGCCGATCGAACTCGGCAAGATGCTTCGCATCTACTTCCTGCAACTGTGGTTCAACCTCTCGGATCCGGCGGCCGAGGAAGCGCTGTACGACTCGGTGTCGATGCGCGCCTTCGTCGGCATCGACCTCGGCGAAGAAGCCGTCCCGGACGAGACCACGATCTGCAAGTTCCGGCACCTGCTCGAGAAGCACAAGCTCGGCAAGTCGCTGTTGATGGCAGCAAACCAGTACTTGCACGAGAACGGCATCAAGATCAGCCGCGGCACGATCGTCGACGCGACGATCATCAGCGCGCCGAGCTCGACCAAGAACAAGGACGGCAAGCGCGACCCCGAGATGCACCAGACGGCCAAGGGTAAGCAGTGGTACTTCGGGATGAAGGCGCACATCGGCATCGACAGCAAGGAGAAGCTGATCCACACGATCCTCGCCTCGGCGGCGAACGTCCCAGACCGGGACGCGCTGCCCCATCTGCTGCACGGCCGCGAGACACGGGTGTGGGGCGACTAGGGGTACCACGGAAGCCGCGACGTGATCCGCGCCCGCGCACCGAAGGCCAAGGATTTCACGGACCGCCGCTACCGTGGTCGGAACTGGCTCAACGAGGTCGAGAAGATGAAGAACCGGACGAAGTCGCAGGTGCGCGCCAAGGTCGAACACGCGATCGGCGTGATCAAGCACGTCTTCGGCTTTCAGAAGGTCCGCTACCGCGGCCTGGCAAAGAACCTGCATCGGCTCGAAGTGACCGCGGCGTTGGCTAACCTGTTTTTGGTTCGCCGCCGGTTGCTGCGGGCATAGCTCAGAAATCCAGGTCGATGCAGGCCGCCGACGCCTGATGCGACCGACGCGGGCGCCGACTGGCTGGCAGGAGGTGCCCGCCACGGCACTCAGTCTCGGGGTTGCGATGTCGATGCTGCTGATCATGGCTGCGGCAATGTGCGGCGCGAGTACGAAGCGGCTGGTTCTGCTTGGGCTCGTCGGGCTTGCACCCGGCCGTCATCTCCTCGGGTTTGCCCTATTCTACTCAGCATGTGGTTTCAGTCGGCAGGTTGCTGGCGCGCTGCTGCCTGAGCTTGCGTTGGAGCGGTCAGTGACAGGTACTCGGGAAGTGGCAAGGCCTGACAAGCCTGGATGCGTCAAGCACGTCGAGTACCACCGTGACGGCTCGGTCCGCGCACGAGGCTGGAAGCGCGGCGGCAAGCTGGATGGGTGGTGGGATTGGTTCCGGCTCGACGGCACGCGACTCCGATCTGGCAGTTTCAATACGGACCGTCAAGTTGGCGAATGGACGACGTACGACCGCAAAGGCCGCCCATACAAGGTCACACTGATGCAGCCAGGCGCCGTCGGCTGCCGACCGAAGCGGACATCGGCCCAGCGTGCATCGCCCAGCCGCTGTGCCCGACCTGATTGAACTGATCACGGCGCGGCTCCTCCTGCGTCAATGGCGTTCGTCGGAGCGCGGCTGGGGATTCTGGGCGGTCGGGCTCAAGGCGGGCGGCGGCCCTCTCACGGAGCATTGCTTTTGCCGCGCGCGCAATGACACGTGACCCGCGATGCGCTACTTCACGCAAACCGCCGCGATCTGCGGCCGCACCGGCAGGAACGCGCTGCGCCAGATGAACGGCTCGATGCTCACGCTGGAGAAGCCGGCACGACACAGGAGCGTCCCGGTCTCCCGATGCGTATGGCAGCCCTCGAACAGCCACCGCCAGGGCCGGTGGACCCAGCGCTGCAGGCGACCGATC
>JBGSNS010000216.1:0-3666 GCA_041739515.1 Bdellovibrionota bacterium | reverse complement strand
GATCACCCTTCTGCACCGAAATCTGCTTCGTCTTAGGAATCAGATACTCCTTGGTCTCTCCGCCCTCAGCTGTAATAACGATTCGCCGTTTTCCACGAGAGTCCTCTCCGAAATCGACGACACCATCGATGTCACTAACATCCGCTGGCTCTTTAGGCTTACGCGCTTCAAACAATTCGACAACCCGCGGCAGACCGCCAGTAATATCCTTCGTTTTGGTAGAAGCACGCTCGCGCTTACAGATCACGTCACCAGCGTCTACTTCTGCGTTGTTATCGACCATGACTCGTACGCCGATCGGCAAGTTATACACTCGCGTCTCGCCAGCCTTGCCATGCACCACAACTCGCGGACGCAAGTCGCTTGAACGCCCCTTGCTCTGAACGATTTCTCGCTCCACAAACCCGGTCGCTTCGTCTGCGCGTTCTTCCATGTTCGCTTCAGTGATATCGAGCCACTCGACTCGACCAGCAACGTCGCTCAACAACGGAATCGTGAACGGATCCCACTCTGCCGCTAAAGTTCCAGCCTTTACATCCTGACCATCGACAACTCGCACCCGTGCGCCGTAAACGATGCTATGTCGTTCACGCTCACGGCCATCGGCCGCATCGAGGACAACTAACTCAGCGTTACGCGTCATCATCACAGATGTGCCATCCCGTCTGGTCACTACACGACCTCCGATAAGCTTGACCTTACCGGCGAAACGAATCTCTAAAGATGTCTGCTCAGCTCGTCCAAGCGCCGCTCCACCGATGTGGAACGTTCTCATCGTTAGCTGCGTTCCCGGTTCACCGATCGATTGAGCAGCGATAACTCCGACTGCTTCACCGACGTTAACCAAGTGACCACGAGCCAGATCTCGGCCGTAGCATAATGTGCAGACGCCGAATTTTGATTCGCACGTAAGCACTGAGCGGATCATGACCTGATCGACTCCAGCTTCCGTCATCGCCTGAGCTTTCGCCTCGTCGATCTCTTCGTTACGACGCACAATTACTTTCTGGGTCGTTGGATCGAGGATCTCCTCGGACGCCACGCGGCCTAGGATACGATTCTTCAACGATTCGATTTCTTCGCCCCCCTCAACTAGCGCCGCGATATCCACGCCGCCGGTTGTTCCGCAATCAAACTCACTAACCGTGCTATCTTGAGCAACGTCAACTAGACGTCGTGTAAGATAACCGGAGTTAGCGGTCTTCAATGCTGTGTCGGCTAGACCCTTTCGAGCGCCGTGAGTCGAAATGAAGTACTGCAATACCGAAAGTCCCTCACGCAAGTTAGCGCGAATCGGTTGTTCGATGATCGACCCGTCCGGCTTAGCCATCAATCCTCGCATACCTGCGAGCTGTCTGATTTGCTGACTGGATCCTCGAGCACCTGAATCAGCCATGATGTAAATCGGGTTAAACGATGGTCCCTTGCGGGTCGTTTTTCCGTCTAGCGACTTAAACTCAGCGCTGGAGATACCTTGCATCATGTCTTCAGCGATGCGATCGCCTACGTCAGACCAGATATCAACAACTTTGTTGTATCGCTCTCCGATCGTGATCAATCCTTCCTGGTACTGCTGATCGATCTCTTTGATCTTAGCATCAGCTTCAGCAAGCAGCGTGGCTTTCTGAGCAGGAATCGACATGTCGTGAATACCAATCGAGATTCCGGACACTGTAGCAAAGAAGTACCCAACATCCTTCAATCGGTCAGCCATGATCACAGTCGCTTTGTTACCAGCAACACGGAACGCTTCATCGATTAAATTCGAGATTTCCTTCTTCTTCATTACCTTGTTGAAATTCTCAAACGGTAGCGTTTCAGGGATTAGATAGAACAAAAGAGTTCTACCAACGGTAGTTTCGTGCAGCTTGCCGTTAATTCGAACCTTAACTTTCGCCTGGATGTGAACTTCCTTCGATTCCCATGCGAGCCAAACCTCATCCGCCGAGGAGAAAATTTTCCCCTCACCCATCGCAAACGGAAGATCTCGAGTCATGTAGTACAGACCCAAGACGATGTCCTGTGACGGTACGATGATCGGACGGCCGCTAGCTGGGCTCAGAATGTTATTCGTCGACATCATCAATACGCGAGACTCCACCTGAGCCTCGATCGATAACGGAACGTGAACAGCCATCTGATCGCCGTCGAAGTCTGCGTTAAACGCAGTACATACAAGCGGGTGCAACTGGATAGCCTTTCCTTCGATCAACAACGGCTCGAACGCTTGGATACCAAGACGGTGAAGCGTCGGCGCGCGGTTTAATAGAACCGGATGCTCTTTGATGACTTCGTCGAGGATATCCCAAACAACTGGTTTCTCCTTCTCAACCATCTTCTTCGCACTCTTGATCGTAGTTACGTAACCACGCTCTTCGAGCTTGTTGTAGATAAACGGCTTAAATAGCTCGAGCGCCATTTTCTTCGGCAATCCGCACTGGTGCAGACGAAGCTCTGGGCCTACGACGATTACGGAACGACCAGAATAGTCGACTCGTTTTCCAAGCAAGTTCTGCCTGAAACGACCGGTCTTTCCCTTAAGCATGTCGCTCAAAGATTTCAGAGGGCGCTTATTAGGCCCGGTGATCACACGGCCTCTTCGACCGTTATCGAACAACGCATCGACGCTCTCTTGAAGCATGCGCTTTTCGTTGCGGATGATGATGTCTGGGGCCGAAAGCTCCATCAATCGCTTCAATCGATTGTTACGGTTGATAACGCGACGGTACAGATCGTTAAGATCGCTCGTAGCGAATCGTCCGCCATCAAGTGGCACCAACGGACGCAAGTCCGGTGGAATAACCGGAACAACGTTCAAGATCATCCACTCCGGTCTGTTGCCGCTCGTAAGAAACGAGCTCAACACCTTAAGACGCTTTGAAAGTTTCTTTTTCTTTGCTTCAGAAGTTACGTTCTTAAGTTCTTCGCGAAGCGTCGCTACTTCAGGCTCAACCTGAATGTTCTTCAACATCTCAAGCACTGTATCCGCGCCCATTCCGGCTTTGAATCGGTTACCGAATTCTTGTTTCGCTGTACGATACTCTTTCTCAGTAAGAAGATCGCCGACTTCAAGGGTTGTATCCCCTTTTTCGTAAACGATGAAACTTTCAAAGTAGAGAACCTTTTCAAGATCCCGCAACGACATGTCTAATACAGTGCCGATCCGGCTTGGAAGGCTCTTAAGAAACCAAATGTGTGCCACCGGACATGCAAGTTCGATGTGCCCCATCCGCTCACGACGAACTTTTGATTGGATAACTTCCACGCCGCACTTTTCGCAGACAACTCCACGATGGCGTAGACGCTTGTACTTACCGCAGATACATTCGTAGTCCTTCACTGGACCGAAGATCTTAGCGCAAAAAAGACCGTCGCGCTCCGGCTTGAGCGTTCGGTAGTTGATCGTTTCCGGCTTCGTAACCTCACCGAACGACCAAGCCCGGATCTTTTCTGGGCTAGCCAGTCCGATCTTCAAGGCGTTGAACTTGATTGGGTTCTTTGGCTTCTCAAACAAGCTAAAGATATCATCCATATCGCTCTCTCTTTTACGTACTAAAAACTTTTAACGGTTCGAATCTTTTTGTGATGCGCCGGATTCTCGCCGGCGCATCATCAACACTTCTCTTAAGCAGCTGCGGATGCTGCGGCTGCATCAGCCGCATCCGC
>JBGSNS010000209.1:0-2627 GCA_041739515.1 Bdellovibrionota bacterium | reverse complement strand
TGTGGGCGACTCGGTCTGATAATCGTAATCTGGTTTTCCACAGCCTTTATTCAGGTACCTCTGCATCAGAGACTTGAAAAATCGCGGGATGATAAGGTTATAGCATCATTAGTAGCGACTAATTGGATCCGAACTGTGGCTTGGACCGTACGTTCGCTACTGATTTTTTAGTAGGGGACGATTCATCTGTTCCCATTTATGCAACTCTCCCTCGGAATGCTTCGCGCATTGCCGCCCGCTGGGCCCTACCAAAATTCGCAGTTATAGCGCCATATTGGCAGTTGCTCCGCATAGCAACAATGAAAATTAATTAGGCACGTAAGGCCCTTCCGATGGTGCACCCAACTTTTAGCTTCATGGAGAACTTGGCAGCCTAACAAAATAATCGCCTCGTTTCTCATTCCTGCATTTTTAATACCCGCAACGGAGTAGCAGCCAGACTTACGGAAACTTTCGAGCCACGCGGGAAAGGGACCTGACGTACTGCATCAAATGAGACCACAGCGTCTCCGTTATCAAGCGATTCAACCGTCAATGATTGACCATCATGGATTTCTCCGAACCACATCTCTTTTTTAAGCATTCTGCCTTCGTGCGGCTCTCGCAGAATGTATCGGGCCATTTTCTCCGTACGATCGAACGGATTTCCATCTGGGAACTGATACCGACCCGCCGATTTGATCCATCCCGTTGAACCTGCGCCCGTTGCCACTAAGAGACCCGACCCTTTTTGTTCAGCGCATTGAACCTGATCGCATATACGATGGTGAGACATGTCATCGACGTCGTCCTCACCTAGCCGAATTTCGCTGATAGCGGAGCCAATAGAATTGCCGTTCAGAGACACATCAAGCCGTGACCAGTTTTCGACGGAATAAGCGCCCTCGGCTAGAGCCTGTATCAGTTGCGGAAGTTGTTCGATGGTGCACGATGTAAGCGCTCCATCGCTGCGCCACGGATCTGAGTTCACGGCAGCGATCATTTTATCTCCCACTAATTGAGCCACATATTTGAAATGATCATCTCCGCCCAGAGAGACGATTACATCATGCTTTGCCAATAAACTTGCATCGGCATTCTCTCGAGCAACGATCCGTGCAGCGCCTAGAACGCGTTCCAAATTATGCAACTGCTTCATGAAATAGCGATGTGACTCGAGAATGGGATTTGTGCCCGCACCGACTTGCAGATACTGAGCCTCAAGCTCTGCCTCGCTGCATCCAAGTTCTCGCTGTTGCAGCTCAAACCTTGAAAGCCTCCGCACTACCAGCACCTTTTCAAGATCGATAGCTGGCGCGCTGTCGCGCATCTGCTTCGCTGCGCCCGTGCATGTTGTTACTTCCATGAAGTAAACCTGTACAGCGACGCACGGCTTGGGTAAATTTTGTGAGAGTTTGCCTTATAACGACCCTGCTTTGCTGGGCAATTATTGACGTCCTGAAACATCTTGAAACGGTGATCAATTCCGTTTCAAAGTCCCCTTTTTAGTCCGCCTCATGTCCAATCAGAATCTCCTTCACTTCATCAAGGTACGCATCTGGCGCCTGCACGAGAATAACATCCCCTGCTTTGATTACCGTCGAACCATGGGGAATAAACGCCTCCTGTCCACGAGTCAGAGACACCAATAAAGTATTTGGTGGCAGATTTAGCTCCACCACGGAACGCGATACGGCGGCGGCATGCTGCGGTATTTGGGCTTCAAATATGCTCATCATCACACGCCGCCCGCGACCAGCGACGCCTTGATGCGCAACAACTCCTAACTTGCGCGCGGCCCACCCTATCGTTGTCGCTTGCAACGATACGGATACCAACACGATGAAGAACACAGCATTAAAAATCTGCGATGCTCCGTCGACGCCCTGCAGCAGTGGAATAGTCGCGAGCACGATCGGCACAGCTCCGCGCAAACCTCCCCAACTTATCAACAACTTCTTCCTAAGATGATACTGTCGAAACGGAGCCAGGCACAGAAATACCGCCACCGGACGAGCGATAAAAATCAAGGATCCAGCAAGAATCAGATTGTTCCAAATTCCATTTAATAACTGGGATGGAAAAACTAGGAGACCAAGAGTTAGGAACATTAAGATCTGCATTAGCCAGCCCAACCCTTCATGGAATTGGATTAAGCTATCTTTGTGAACGAATTTCTTTCCACCCAGCGTTACGCCGGCCAAATACGCAGCAAGAAACCCATTTCCTCCAACTGACTGCGCACCACCGTACGCCAAGAAAGCAATCGCTATAGTCAGCACGTGATACAGGCCGTCGTACTCTAGGTGCAGTCTGTTAAATAACGATCCAGCCAGTCGTCCAATGAGCACACCACCGGCAGCTCCAACGATGAATTCCTCTAAGATTTTAGGAATCAGGATCCAACCTGAAGAAAATTCGCCAACCATTAATCCGGTTAGTCCGAACGTTAAGAAAACTGCCATAGGATCGTTGCTACCGGATTCAAACTCAAGCAACGCTGTTATCTTTCCTTTGAGTTTAAACTTCTGCGCTCGCAAAACGCCAAAAACAGCCGCGGCATCAGTTGATGAAACGATCGCACCGAGTAGGAAACCTTGCAGTAACGTGACCTCGATGACGTAGTGGGCTACAACACCAACGATTCC
>JBGSNS010000208.1:0-7025 GCA_041739515.1 Bdellovibrionota bacterium | reverse complement strand
GGCCCGCGGTCCCAGTTAGACGAGCGGCCGATTCGGATTAACCTCTCGATGCGATTTAGATCGTCTCGATTACATTTTGAAGATTAGAAATCAGGGATTAGAAATCAGGGACGATCCTAGTAATCGATAGGATCACCACTAACTAAATAGCTTTCACCAACACTTCAACTGCCTGCTCGATCGTTAAGTGCCCAGTATCGATCGATATCTCTGGCATCTTAGGCGCTTCATAAGGAGAGTTAACACCGGTAAACTCAGCGATCTCTCCAGAGCGCGCTTTTCGATATAGCCCGTGAGGATCTCGCTTTTCGCATACCTCGAGAGGTGTGTTCATGAAAACTTCAACAAATCTCTCCGTTCCGATAATCTCTCTTGCCTGCTGCCTATCCCGTTCAAACGGCGAAATAAACGCGCATACGACTGTAACGCCGGCATCATTAAACAACTTTGCAACTTCAGCGACGCGCCGAATATTCTCGCCGCGATCTTTCTGCGAGAATCCCAAGTCTTTGTTCAAGCCGTGGCGTAGGTTATCCCCATCCAACCGATAAATTTGGACACCGTCTTCAAACAACTTTCGCTCAAGCGCTCTAGCGATTGAGGATTTTCCGGAACCTGAAAGCCCTGTCAGCCACAACGTGCGAGCTTTTCGTCCGCTGCGTACCTCCCGTTCAGACTGAGTAACAAGGCTAACTTCGGTGTGAAGATTGCGCTGACTCGGGTCGAGCGATTCTTCCTTGGAATGCCGATCGATAACCATCCCGGCTGCCACCGTATGAAACGTTTCAGGATGAATTAAAATAAAACTTCCCGTCGCCCGATTACGCTCGTATGAATCAAGGAACACCGAATGAGTAGTTGTGAACGAGACTCTGCCAATTTCGTTCAGATTTAAGATTCCACCCGGCAGCCGTCCAAGCGTATTTACATCGATCTTGTATGCAACGCTGTTAATCAACGCCTTAGTGTCACGCGTGGTATGCCGCATTAGATACGGTTTGGTAGTGGTCATCGGCACATCGTTCATCCAAACCACTAGCGCATCGAATTGACTTTTTATCTCAGGCACATTTCCTGGTCGCGCAAGCATATCGCCGCGCGAAATATCGATTTCATCCTCAAGCGTTAACGTCACCGACATCGGTGGCTGCGCCTCAGGGAGATGCTTTAGCTCCGCCCCGTCAAATACATCTATCGAACGCACTTTCGATTTGCGCATCGATGGAAGCACTACGACCTCTTCTCCAGGTCGGATCATCCCGGACGCAATTTGACCGGTAAATCCGCGATACTTTGCATCTGGACGTAAGACGTACTGAACTGGGAAACGAAAATCGACTAAATTAGCATCGCCTTTAACGTAGATAGTCTCTAGATAATCCATCACGGTAGAGCCGGTATGCCATGGCATGTGGGCGCTTGCGGTAACAATATTATCGCCGTCGCGTGCGGAGACCGGAATAAAGCGAAGATCCTTAATGCCGAGTTTCGGTGCGAACTCTAAAAACTGATCACGCACAGCTTCGAATCGTTTCTGATCGTATCCAACAAGATCCATCTTATTAATCGCAACTAGCAGACGTGGGACTCCCATCAACGCCGCGATGAAGGCGTGTCGTCTAGTTTGATTAAGAACACCTTTTTCAGCATCGACCAAAATAATCGTGACCTGCGCCGTGGATGCAGCGGTCGCCATATTGCGGGTGTACTGCTCATGCCCCGGAGCATCCGCAAGAATGAATCGACGCTTATTTGTCGCAAAATACCGGTATGCTACATCGATCGTGATCCCTTGTTCACGTTCCGCTTTAAGTCCATCAGTGAGAAGTGCAAGTGAAAGAGCACTACCTTTTACCGTCGACTCGGACTGTCCGTTGCCTTTAGAGGATTTCTCAAGCGCCGCTAGATGATCATCGTAAACGTTGCCGCTATCGAACAGTAGCCGTCCGATCAATGTCGACTTACCGTCATCAACGCTGCCAGCGGTTGAGAATCTAACTAATTCCGGATCTTTTGTTGGGGAAGAATTTGCAGAAGCGCTAGACATCAGAAATACCCCTCACGCTTCTTAGTTTCCATCGAACCATCAGCATCGTGATCGATGACTCGGGTAGCACGCTCAGAAATACGCACTAACGTCATCTCTTCAACGATCGCTTCAAGTGTTGTGGCATTCGATAACACAGCCCCGGTACACGGCATGCAACCGAGGCTTCGATACCGGCACATCACTTCCTTAGTCTCTTCCTGCTTAAGACTCCCCGCGCCACCGCTACCAACCGGAATTAGCTGTTCACCACGTACGATCATAGTGCGCTTCTGCGCGAAATAAAGCGGCACCACCGGGATCTGTTCCCGCAGGATGTAGTCCCAGATATCGCTTTCGGTCCAATTTGAAAGTGGAAACGCACGGATGCTTTCAGGCTTATTTACTTTGCCGTTAAATACGTTCCAAAGCTCTGGGCGTTGATTGCGCGGATCCCATTGTCCGAACTTATCCCGAAAGGAGAAAACTCTCTCTTTGGCTCGCGATCGTTCCTCATCTCGTCTAGCTCCACCGATAGCACAGTCGTAGGCGCCGGCGGCCAACGCATCTAGGAGCGCTTGAGTTTTAAGAAATCCGCAGCAACGCTGGGTTCCTAATTCAAACGGGTTAGCACCGTTAGCGATCGCGGCTTCGTTTCTGTGCACGATCAGCTTTGCGCCGATCTTCTCAACCATTGCGTCTCTAAATTCGTACATCTCCGGAAACTTATAACCGGTGTCGATATGCAAAAGCGGAAAAGGAATTGGGGCAGGGAAGAAGGCTTTCCTAGCCAAGTGCAGGAGGACTGAAGAATCTTTACCGACTGAATACATCATCACCGGGCGTTCAAATTGCGCAGCTACTTCGCGCATTATGTGAATGCCTTCAGCTTCAAGTTGATCTAGGGCGGTGAGACTATGCATCGGTGGCAGCGACGATAAACCAAGATTGCTCAAATTAGCAGGGGTTTTCAGCGTTTTTCTCTTTATTTTCAACGATTTCTACGAAGGCTTCCATTGGCCTGGGTGTTGCCCGCTTATCCCTAGTGGGTTACTACATTTGGCAGGTAAATTATGGCGTTATCCCGAATGCGCGCAGTTTTTAAAGTTATCGCGGTGCTTTTCCTTTTTGGCGTAGCTGGAGTTGCGGCATGGCGAATGCTGAAACCTCGGAAACCAAACGTAGTAGTGATTCTGCTCGATACCTTGCGCGCTGATCACGTGGGTTCGTACGGATACAGCAGAGACACCACTCCGAATTTGGATAAATTCGGCGCGGAGTTTAACCGGGCTGCCAACGCGATTAGTTCAGCCCCGTGGACACCCGCAGCAACACTCTCGATTTTAACCGGCATGTACGTTGAGTCGCATGGATATATGCCTCCGTCTCGATCGGTGGAGGCTAGACGCTCTAACGCGACGGTCAATCAATCTCTTTATGTTCTACCTGAGATATTACGAGACAACGGTTACTCCACCGCCGCTATTTCATCGAACGCTTGGATAACAAAAGAGCTAGGGTTTACCCAAGGTTTTGACCAATTTACGTATCGTAATTCGGTGCCGGGGCAGGTGGTGACAAAAGAGGCCCGCATGGCGTTGCGAAAATTTAAGGAAACAGGAGAGCAGTTTTTCCTCTACGTTCATTACCTCGACCCGCATCACCCGTACGAACCGCCACCAAGACACCGTATCTATAACGGGCAAACCGGACGCTGGGCTTACGACGATAAACAAACTGGGCATATTAATAACTACGACGGAGAGATTCATTCAGTCGATGCTCAGGTTGGAAATCTTCTCGGATTTTTAAAAGAGTTAGAGCTATTCGACGATGCGATTATAGTTATCGTTTCAGATCATGGCGAGCAGTTTAATGAGCACGGATTTTTGTATCACGGCAATCAAGTCTACAATACCGAGATTCGGGTGCCGTTGTTTTACAAGCTCGGGAAAAACGGACCACGTGGACAAGTTATCGAGCATACCGTTAGCAGTATCGATATTTTTGCTACTATCTTAACCGCCGTTGGAATCCCCGTCCCACAGAGCGCAGCTCTTTCGATCCCGTTGACGGACACTAAGCGGCAGGGCGAAAGGGCAGGGGTATTTTCTTCCATAAAGGGGCGTCTAAATCAGAGATCGTTTACCGCGTACGACGGGAGAAAGTTAATTATCGGCACTAATAATCCCAACGACAAAGACGCTCAAAGCGAGGACCCAACCCGGAACATCATCGGAGTGTTTGATTCGAGCAAGGACTTTTTCGAGCAAACTGCGATTGATTCGCCCGAAGATCTCCTCGAATTACAAGAAGAGTGGAAAAAACTTTACAGTAAAGCTGCCAAATTAATGGTTCTGAATGATTCTAACGATAGCAGTGGTATCACAGACGAAGCGCTTAAGCAGTTACAGTCGCTAGGATATTTGAACTGATGGCGATGGATTAGTGAAATTAGTTTCACTAAGAATCCTCGATTCCAAGTAATCCATCCGCTTTTCAAACGGGACTTCTCCCCACTCTATATCAGAAATTCGAACGACTATAATTCCAGCTCGTTTTAGGATTCCATCTCTCATTACATCGCGCGGACGTCGTTTCCCGTTCTCCTTCCCTCCGACTATATGAAAAGTTGTGCCGTCCAACTCCATTCCGATTATCTTGTCGTCAGTTCTAATTGCGAAGTCCAGGCAGAAATCAAGCACTTGGTATTCACGTATAAGACTAGCCCCGTGTTTCTCCGCCAAAGCTTCTAGCGGATCTATCGCACTTTCCTCAAGTCGCGAGCCGAGCCCCAATCTTTTCGTCACTGTTCGACCTGAGAATTTCCCCTCAAGCTCGTTGGGAATTTCTTGCCCTCGTCCAATTCCAGCGCGGTACAACATCGATGCTGCATCATCGGATAGCGTGGAGAACCTTCCCACTCGCATGACAAGCCTCCAGACTCTGTCAAAGTCGGTACGTTCATCGAGTGCTAGGCCAAGCACGGTGCCTGCAATGCCCTCCAAAGTCGCGATTCTGCCTTCCTTCTCTCGACGCTCCAGCTCATCGATCACCGAAATAGCTGTATCCGGCGACATCGCAGCCAGCCCTGCTAGAGCATGAACGAAGTCAGATAAATCAACGTTAGAAACGCCCTTCATCTGCAAGGCGAAATTAGACTCCAATTTACGAAACAGATTCGGCACATCTACATTTTTTCTGTCGAAGGCCGACATGGTTCGCACGATATGTCCGGCTTCTAGTGGCGCTTTGTCCTTAATAATAATAGTCGCCAATTGTTCAAATAATTCGGGGAATCTATCCGACTGTCCTGACAGAATATAGACGAGTCTGGCGGCATCAATTCCATCGAGACATCCTGGTTGGTAGCGAAGAACTGATAGCATTGGGTTAACGCAAGTCGGCTCTGACATACCACTTCGGTAAAGGTTGTTTGCGATACTGACTATTCTGTGAACCGTTTTAGGGAAGTTTTCGAACTGCTCACGTGTTGCCCGATGTAAATCTGCACCAAGAATACCTGCATGCCTATCAATAGCTTCGAGAGCCTCTCGCCGAGTCTCCGATTGTCTCTCAGAGCTTCGTACCAAGCTTGAGAACTTATAGAGTTGCGCCAAGTTCATTTTGTCAACGTCAAGGATTAATCGCTCCAGGACCTGGTCCAACCTGGCGGGCCATCCGACAATAAAATCGGTTACGCTCTCGCGATCACGTTCAGGAAGAGTCTCAAGATAACCGGTTTTTTGAAATTTTGAATAAATCGAACCTAATGAATTCGACACTCGTACAATTTCATGCATTTCCCAGGTACCAAGCCCACCCTCCAAAGCCTCTGATATTGGGAGAGCAAGGTAAGCATCTGGTGAGCCGATAAGTCCGTGCATCTGTGCGATATCTGTAAGAGGCTCACTCTCCATATTCGCGATTCGAGTTTGTGCCGCGGTTTCAATCGGCTCAACGAATTTCTTGTAATCTAATCCTATTTCGAGAGCTGCTCTTGCGAAGATCGCGAGATCGCGATCATTCATGTCAGGAAGTCGATGTTTGGCGGCGCTCGCGATCTTCTGTATCTCTTTGCCTATCTCGGCACGTATCTGCGGGTTAAGGTCTGCCATTCGAGCAAACGAATAAAGTGAGTTTACTACCTCTCTAGTTCCCGCATCTTTAAGAATTCGTGATGAGGAAAATTCACGTGCAACCGAGCCGATACCTGCTACACTTTTTTTCGACGGGCTATAATCATCCGCATCGTTTGCTAGCAGCTTCGATGTAAGGATGTTAACAGCCTCTGCCATCATCACCGCGTTCATTATCGGGGCTTGTCTTTTCGTTTCGGAGGTTATCGCTTGGACGCATTCGTCTCGCGATCGTGCGGAGTAAGCAGCGTTACGCACTGACTTCATCTCATCATTTTGTGCTGCGCTGGCTCTAGTACGTGAACCTCTAGAAGTCGGCAGCGACTCGTCCAAATGGCAATCTCCATTTGAATCTCCTCGGTCTTGTCTTCGTGAGGGGCCGCGATGATGCATAGTTTTTTCCGACTCTAGTTTGTTATGGACGCAGAGAGCCGGAACGCAACATTTAATGCTCGTGTAAATTCGTGAAATTAATCACTTTTCTTCACACATCCGCTGAAGCGAGTGCTCAGAATTCTAGAGTTTCCGCTGTTTTCCGTAGACGGAGTGGATTACGGGATGAGCTTCGAGATAAAGTGCTTTTCAAATAGCACTCTCTCTTATCGAAATATGTCTGGAAACGCCCCACAATCGAATTCACCCTCCGAGCAAAGGCCTCCGGGGCGGCCAGGCCAGCTCTCTATCTTTGAGGGGTCGAAACTCTCGAATTTCAACCCCATTCAGCGACGGGAAGCGAGTTTAATCGTACCGGTCACGCAGGGCGCAAAAATAGCAGCGCCAATTCTAACTTTGCCTGAGCTTAAAGTTAAAATTCAACAGCATCCTGAGGCAACCGTTGTCTTCAGTGATCTACACGGGTA
>JBGSNS010000302.1:0-3680 GCA_041739515.1 Bdellovibrionota bacterium | reverse complement strand
CTCCGCGCCCAGCTCGCGGCCGCGGGGGACAGCGCCGAGGAGGTGGTGGATCTGAACGATGCGCGCGTTCTGCAGAGCGTCGGTATCTACCGCTACCACCATCCGCTAGAGAACGCCGTGGCCTACAGGGACCGCTTAGACGCTCTACTGGTGAAGATTGCGGACCGGGTAAAGTCCGATACGGCAATCGAGCGGTCAAACCTGTTCACGTTCGACGGATCGCTCGCGAAAGGCCGCAGAATGAGCAGCGATCTCGCAAAGCTGATGCTCCGAGCGTACAACTCCGAGGCGGAAAACGTCGTCCGGACACTGCGCGCTGGCAACACCGCGGCCGCTGTCAAACGACTCGATTCGGCACGCGCCACCATTGCGAAACTTGGCGCGATGATGGAAATGCGAATTAGCGACGGCTATCACCTACTTCGAATCGAGGAAATCGAGCTCACAGCTGATTTCCAGATGAAGAAGGAGGAGGAGCGCGAGGCGGCGCGGGCCGAGCGCGAACGCCTTCGTGAAGAACGAAAAGTAGAGGCCGAGCTCGCCGCCGCACGCGAGCGCCTGGAGAAGGAGCGCGCGCACATAAAGACCGTGCTCGACAAGCTGAAGGTACAAGGCGGCTCGGATACCGGTTTGGAGGAGAAGCTTGCCAGCGTCGACGCGGCAATCGCGCAGAACGATTACCGCGCAGCCAACATACGGGCTGGCTACGTGTACGTGATTTCCAATCGCGGCGCGTTTGGGCAACACGTGGTGAAAATTGGTCTTACCCGCCGGCTGGAGCCCCTTGATCGCATCTACGAACTGGGCGACGCGTCGGTGCCATTCCGGTTCGACGTGCACGCCATCTACTTTTCGGAAGACGCGGTGAAGCTCGAGGCGGAACTACACGGCCACTTCGCAGCGTGCCGGGTGAACTGGGCCAACGATCGCAAGGAGTTCTTTTTCGCGAGCGCGGCCGAGGTTCGAGACGTATTGACCGCCAAGCTCGGCAACCTGCTGGAGTTCGCTGAACAGGTGGAGTCCACGGAGTATTTGCAGAGCGTTCGTTACTGGCCCGCTCATGTTGTGGCTCCGGGCCCATCGGCCTAGTGGCGCTACAGCCGCGTTTCCATACTTCACCTTGAACGTCGGCGAGTCCTCGGGACGCGTCTTGCGGTGATCGTAGACACGGGTCGTGCTGACATTCGCGTGACCTAGCCACTCCTAGACCTTGGCAACGTCAGCGCCCGCGTCCAGGCCGTTCGTCGCAGCCGTTGCCCGGGCCGAAACGGTCCACCGAGACGCCAAATTGCTTGCCGTAGATCTTGATCAGCTGGTAGACGCCGTCGATCGTCAGCGCGGTGTCCGCTTTGCTCCAGTGATTGGTTCGGAGCCGCTGTAGCAGGGGCGCGGAATGGAGCCCGCCGTGCCTGGAGCCGTGCAGGTACTCGTCGATTCGTTCCCGGCTGACAGGCATTGGCGGCGCGAGGCGAACGCCAGCAATCCGGCGGGACGCAATACGCGGGGTGCTGCGGCGTTTTGGGCGCGACCCGAAGTTGAGGGTATACGTTCGAAACGTCGCGGAGAGCCGCCCTAGGCGGCGTGGGTGGCGGTTAGCCAACCGGATACCACTGAACGTATCGCCGGGTCTTGCAGTCGAACAGGTTCGGGTGCATATGGACGCCCAAACACGGATAACGACTAGGGGACCAGGATGAGAATCACCGTCGACCTTCCCGACGAGTTGCTGCGTCGCATCAAAGTTCACGCCGCGATGACCGACCAAAAGCTCAAGGTCCTGATGCCGACGCTCTTGGACGCGGGCCTGGCGGTCATCGAACGCTCTGGAACGGGCACGTCCCGCCGATCGGCTGGAGGCGGCGCATCGAAGTCACGGCGCGCCGTCTCGCCGCGCGCCGCACCGCGACGCCACTAACCTCTACGGTGGCGCTGAGGGGCGCTATTTCGCCAGACGCAGGCTCAGAGCGACTTGAGCAGTGAACGGCAAGTCGGATGGCGGCGCGGGGAGAGGGTCAGCGCCGCGGATGATGCGGACCAGCGCATCCCGCTCGGCCGACTCGACCCGGCAGTCTCCGAACCCGACATCGAGGACTCCGCCCCGCGCATCTTGAGTGACCCTCACCTCACACCCGGCGGTGTCCTGGGCAGAAGCTCGATTCGCGGCGCTTTCCCACGCTCGCTCAATTCGCGCGCGAACCTGCCCCAGGTAGATGCCGCGCAGTTTCTCCTCGGCCGTGGGTTCAAGCGCACCGAGTTCCAGTGCCGGCATCGTCACGTCCATCACGGCGACCTGAGTCGGTACCGTGATCACTGGCGGCGCTGTGACCCGAGGGGGTTCCGGGTCGATCTCGATCAGCGCCACATCCGACCGAAAATCCCCGCCGCTTCGGCCGGGACCGGTGGCGCCCTCCCGGAGAAGCGGCGGGACGGTCGGCGTCAGCAGCACGCTGAGCAAGGCGGCATGCGCGAGCGTGACGACGCCGAATGCAGTTGGTGATCGTCGAGGTGCTGCGTAACCCATGGCCTTCCTCGCGGTGCTTGGGGGTTCGCGGGATCTCTACTGCCGCGACTTCGAAGGTGGCCGCAGCTCCCGTTGAATGAGCTGGCTCATCGTCAGGTTCTCATCGAAGGCCCAGCGACGCAGCGCGAGACGAAAGGCCAACGGCACTCGGACAGTCAGTTCCACCGGTGTTGGGCGAAGCGGCTTGCCGCGCCCACCTTCGATGATCTGAAAGCTAGTTCCCTTAGCTCGAGTCCTCACCGGCATTGTTCTCTCCCCGAAATGAATCGGACGTTGATGTTCTTGGAGACCTCGGACGTCAGATAGCGCGGATCCGGACGGATCGCTGCGCCAAACAAGCGGGATGATTGTTCAGGAGTTTTGTGAAATTTGCCAATGTCTCCTCGGCCCGACAAACATCGCGCGCTTCGCCTATCCATGCTGCGGCCGCGATTCAGCCAAACCCTGTGGCATCTAAGGAACACGCGCGCACGCGAAGCAACCGGCGTGCCAAAGAGCCTACCGTTCGTCGGAAACAGCTCAAAAACAGCAAAACAGCAAGTTGTTTTTTGCGAGACCTCTTGTGCGCACTTGTAAGCGGCGCGCATCGTGACGACGCACGGTGCGCACACAGCAGCGCATCGGCGCGGAGCACGCGATGCGACTGGACCGGGAAACGCTGACCGACGCGATCGAGGCCGGGTTCTACTCGGCACGCGCGCCACGCATCGTCGAGGGCATGCTCGCCGTCGCGATCGCGATGCAGCTGTGGTCCATCGCGCGCACCGCGACCGAAGCGCCGATCAGTTCGATGGCGCCGGCGTCTGCCCTTTCGAGCCCGCAGTCTCGCTTCTCGCCGTCGGATCTGTCGCAGTTGCTCGGGGCGCATCTGTTCGGGGAAGCCCCGACTGCCAGTGCGCCGGCAGCGCCGGCCCCGAGTACGTTCAAGCTAGTGGGCCTGTATGTCCCGAAGGACGGCGATGCCGTCGGGGTAGCCGAGCCGGCGTTCGAGTCCTCAGGTGAATCGGAAGACGAGACGTCGCCGCTCGAGTGGGCGCGGAAGTTCTTCGGTGATCATGTCCGCACGTCGGCCCGCCCCGGGCCAATCGCCTGGCTCAGTCTCTCCGGGGCGCCCGGGCAGCGCGTCCAGGTCGGTGATTCGATCGGCGGCGGCACGGTC
>JBGSNS010000188.1:0-3650 GCA_041739515.1 Bdellovibrionota bacterium | reverse complement strand
TACCGTGCGCTACGTCTTGGCCAAAAATCACCATCTTATCGTTTCGTGCGAGTTCCTCATCGAGCGCATGGTTAATCGCATCAACCATGTAGTTGTCAGCGCCGGACGGAGTGCCTTCAGTGACCCCGACCCACGGGGTTGGATTGGAAAAGTTTGGCTCAAGTGCTCTGGTAATGTCGCAGTTCGGTTGTTGTTCCGCCCATTCCGAAGATTCATCTATCTCAGCTTTGACAGCGACGTGCAGAGCCTCAAGCTCTGCTGGGGTTGCTATTTTGTTGTTTAATAAATATCCGCGCATCGCGGTAAGCGGATCGCGCGCCTGTTCTTTCTCGATATCTTCTGTTGAGCGATATTTAAGATGGTTGTCTGAGATCGAGTGACTTTGAAGCCGTGGTACGTGTGCCTCAATTAAAGTCGGTCCTTCGCCAGACTTTGCCCTGCGGTGAGCCTCCTCGAGCGTTGCGCGAGTTGCGACGTAGTCGGAACCGTTGACTTCCGCGCGCGCCAATCCTTCGTAGCCTGCGCCGAAATTAAATACGCTTTGTCCGGCAAGCTGTTCAGATACATGAACCGAAATGGCGTAAAGATTATTCTGAATACAAAATACTACCGGCAGTTTTTCGCGAGCAGCCCAGTTTAACGCCTCGTGAAAATCGCCTTGTGATGTGGTCCCTTCACCAGAGGATACATACACGACACTGTCGTTACCCTCTTTTTTGAGTGCTAGTGCGCAACCGACGGCCTGTAAGAACTGCGTTCCGGTAGGGGAGCTTTGATTCACTATGTTCAACGCTTTGTGTCCGTAGTGCATCGGCATCTGACGTCCGTGGCTGTTCGGATCGTCTGCCTTATTCATCGCGTTTAGCATAAACTCTTTCGAAGTCATTCCAAGCGCTGCGCATAGCGCCATTTCGCGGTAGTACGGGTAGAACCAATCATGCCCGGGGCGAAACACGTGTCCTGCGGCAACACCTACAGCCTCGTGTCCTGCGCAGCCGATCTGAAAATGGCACTTGTTCTGCTTGTAGAGAGTGATCGTTTTTTCGTCCGTTAACCTGGCGCGAAGCATGTCCTTCATCGCCTGCATCAACACATCGCGCTTTAATCCAGTCTCTTTTTTCTTAGAAGTAGAAGCCGTTTTCGATACCCGAACGTTACTGGAAGAAGCGGACTGCATTTTCTTACTCCTCAAAAACAATACCTAGCTCTTTGGTGATCTCTCCCCCGAGCACTGCAGCTACCGCATCGAGCCCGAGCGGAGCATTGGATGATTTCCCGACACCTGATTTTTCTGTTCGCTCCTGTTCGAGTGACGTCACGGAGATTCCGGTAAGTCCACAAGGCACGATCAATTTGTCTATCTCCGGTTGCCGCATCACATTGAGTGATAGCCCATGCATGCTGCACCACCGCGAAAGCCTAACACCGATAGACGCGATTTTCCGTCGCCTTCGGCCAGATGTTTGCTCATCTTCGCGGCCCCCAGGTTTAACATCCCCGGCCTCCGCAATCCATACACCGGTGCGACCTGGGATGCGTTCAGTGGACACCTCAAAAGCAGCACATGTGCCTATAATCGCTCCCTCAAGCGCACGCATATACCAGTGGACGTCTCGTTTGAGTTTATTGAGATCTAGCAGGGGGTAGCACACGAGTTGACCAGGGCCATGAAACGTTAAATCTCCTCCGCGCTCGACCTTAAAAAACTCAATCCCCTGCGCCTTGAGTGCTTCAGGAGAGGTTAGGAAACTACTCTCTTGCGTTGAGCTACCAGCGGTGACCGTTGGTGGATGTTCGCAGAAAACTATGCAGCCGGGGTGTTTGCCGGCAATCAATAGTTGCTGGATTTCACGCTGTCTCTCCCAAGCATCGTGATAGGGGAGGAATCCCCAATTCTCAAACTGCGGCGCGGGTTCTGCATCAGACATTTTGCATAAGGTTCGGATAACCACTAAGGGCTCTATTTCACTCTTCAACCTTTGTGTCCTTGGCGTCCTTTGTGGTCCAAGAGATTTTCAAGTTCACTAACTCTAAAAATTAATCGGCCTACCAAGCGCAATCGCCATCGCCTCACTGATCGCCTCCGACAAAGTCGGATGTGGGTGAACGGTATCTAGCACGCTTTGAGCGATTCCTTCGTGGGAACGAATGATAGCGGCTTCGGTGATAAGCTCGGTCGCTTCAGCGTGTAGGATATGCATTCCGTAAAGCTCACCTGTCTCCGCGTCAATGATGGTTTTAACCATCCCTTCAGGCTCGCCGATAGCGATCGCTTTACCGATCGCTGAGAACGGCATTTTCCCGACTTTATAGTTAAGCCCTTTAGCTTTCGCCGCGCGCTCAGTAAGTCCAACGCTAGCAACCTGTGGCTGACAGTACGTGCACCCAGCGATATTATCGTACGTCATCGGGTGATGGGCTTTGCCGCAAGCAGCTTCTGCCGCAACTAATCCTTCATGGCTAGCTTTATGGGCTAACATCGCACCGCCGGTGCAATCGCCGATCGCAAAGTGATTCGGCACGTTGGTTTTTAAGAAACCATCGACCTTAACGAATCCGCGGTCGGTCTTGATGCCAACTTTTTCGAGCCCGATATTCTCAGTATTCGGAACCACCCCAATTGCTACTAAGCACGTGTCTCCGGTCCACTGAACTGGGCCGTTTTTAGTCTTGATTAGCGCCGACACAGTTTTGCCCGTGCGTTTAATGTTCTCTACTTGAGCGCCGGTATGGATCTCCATCCCGCGCTTTTTTAGGATCTTCTCTAGGCTTTCGGCGATTTCTGTATCTTCTACAGGCAAAATCTGGTCGACCATTTCACACAGGGTGACTTGTGTTCCAAGGGTGCTAAAGAAATACGCGAACTCAATACCGATCGCGCCGGAACCGATGACGAGAAGCTTCTGCGGCTGACGACGATATTCAAGCGCTGTACGATATGTGTGAATTACATCGCCATCAACCTCGATGCTCGGCAACGTTCGTGCGCGTGCGCCGGTTGCGATTATTATGTCCTTGTATCGATACTGCTGAGCTTCTCCGTTTGCTCCCGTAACCGAGATTACATTTCCGCCCTCAAGTTTGCCGTTGCCCATTAAAACTTCGACTTTGTTTTTCTTCATCAGAAAAGCAACGCCTTGAGAGAGCTTACCGGCTACTTCTCGTGAGCGATCAATGACGCGCGAAAACTGAACTTTTGGCTGGCTAATCTCGAATCCAAACTCCGATGCGCGGTGCATGTCGTGGTACAATTGTGCGGCACGTAGAAGCGATTTCGATGGGATACAACCCCAGTTCAGGCATACGCCCCCAAGCGCCTCGCGCTCGATAATGGCTACCTTGCGGCCTAGCTGAGACGCCCTAATAGCAGCCACGTAGCCGCCCGGACCGGAACCAAAAACAATTAGATCTTTCTCGATAATACCTGCTGCCATATCTAACTTAACGCCTCCGCGAGGGGGTAGGTTAGCGAGGGTTGGGGAAAATTGCCAGCTACTGGCCGGACAGCATTTGAACGACTAGTCAACGAGGAAAGGTGCTTTTTTGAGGGCGACTAGAACGCTCCATTGCGATTCTTGTGGAATTTTAAAAAGCACCTTTGCGTAGCGCCGCGCCATAACACATTCTGGTAGTCCGGCCTAAATTTGACG
>JBGSNS010000173.1:0-2462 GCA_041739515.1 Bdellovibrionota bacterium | reverse complement strand
TGCGGACCGGCGGTCCGCGGTCCCAGGGTGAAGGTCCAAGTAAGCCATGTTTCAGCTTAATCTCAGTGGCCCCACTTCGACGCATAGTTTACAGTTGTACGACGATGATCTTGTCACTCTATGTTCGTGCCGCTGCAGCATTTATCGCTGTCGCCATATTCTCATGGCCGAGCTGTGCATCGGCTCGTCCCGGCGAGTACGGACGCCTTCGCGGAGAGTTTAAGCAGCTCTGTGAACTTCTAAAGGAGGATGGTCGTAGTGATCTGGTCGCCAATTTAGTCGAACCGAAACTCGCGAAGGATAAGGAGTGTCCGGACTGTCGCCCTTTATTTTTGCAGCTTTTTAATCCGTGCGAGCCTCCACCACCCCCAAAGGCAAAACCTACACCAAAGCCCAAGAATGACGAAGAATCCGCTGAGGAGGAAGAGCAACCTCCAGTAGACGAAGTAGTTGTGACTCCAACTCAACCTCAACGATTTCCACAATTAGCGGTACTCGATATCGCTTCCGAACTTTCCCGACAACTTGCAGCTGATGAGCGCAACCCGACGCAAACGCTACAAGCAGTTGAGAGTTTGGTGAGAATTCTGACTCCTCCGACACTTAAGCCTGGAGAGCGAGACTATTTGGAAACGCTGACGGGATTCCTAATGAGCGGCTTTGAATCCGATCTTATCGAGCCGAAAGTTCCGAAAGACAAACCGTCTACTAAGGGACTTTTCGGTGATGATGAGGAAGAGCCTGAGCAAGAAGTCTCTAGTGGTGGATTTAGATAAGAATTGGGACGATCCTAACCCCGAAGAAAAACGCGCGTTACCCCGTGATTCGAATATTTTACCTCAAACTTCGCAACCGCCGTAAGTTTACCGAGCCTTGCGTGCACCGCGTCACGTACCGCACCGGTGCCAACTCCGTGAACGATCTCGATTTCATGCATTCCAGCCATGACAGCACCGCTGATGCGCTGTTCAAGAAGCTCGATCGCGTCGGCGGTCGTCTGCCCGTGTAAATCTAATGTGAAGAGTGCGCTCGCTCCGGCGTCGACAGCTTGCGAGGTTAATGTTACGCCAGCGCGTCCAGCGACCGTCGGCACGAACGATTCCTTAGTACGTTCGAGATCATCCAACGCCACCTTTACGACGGAGCCACGAAGCTGAACTCGGGCAAACTTACCCTCTAGATCCAATATCTGTCCAACCGCCGAAAACGCTTTTACTAGTACCGTGTCTCCAATTTTAAATTTATCGCTCGTCATTATGAATACCTATAGAGCACTGTGACAGCACTATCATAATCTTCGACTCGACTTCCTCAACAAGGGAGGAGAGTTGTTGTTGTAGCGATCCTGAAAACCTAGCCCGACACGGCAGGAGACTGGAAGACAGGTACCACACGCTTTCTTCATTAGAGCAGATAGAGAACGATGTCTGGTGAATCGGCGCAAAGCACGAGGCTGAAAACGACGCCATTCCGCTCTCGGACATCTGAACGACGAATATTGGCGAATCATCGAACGTAAACCTCGCCCGCTGAGCACCTATAGCCACCCACCAATCATGGGAGGAGGCATCGTACACAATCGATCGAGTGAACAAATCCGCCACTTTAGCGTTAGTAAATGGGTCTCCGCCGTAAAGCCAGCCGCCCCTAGCCGTTAAATGCAGCGGCTTCTCCATCGCTATCAGAATTGGGGCTTTTTCGTCACTCATACTATGAAAATTAGGTCGCTCAGGCAGCGATATGCCCGAAATTCACTGCAAAATCCGGGAGCCAACATTGATAAAACCTTAAACCTCTGGCATCCTCCGGTCGCTATGGCAAAGGCTCCAAAAGAAACAAAATTCCTTATCTCATCCGCAGGTACTTCGTACTTCTACATTAATCGCAAGAATAAGAAGAAGCATAAAGGCGAAACGAAGCTAGCGCTAAAGAAATACGATCCAGTTACGCGCAAACACGTGTTGTTTGAAGAGAAAAAGCTCAGCAAGCGTAAGAAAACTGCGGCTGCGCCAGCCAAGTAAGCTATCCTCATCCGATAAATTGCTAATTGGCTCTATCTAATGGGCTCTATCTAATGGGCTCTAGCCCACTATTGGGGCAGTAGTCGAAAGCAGTCGCTCGATTACAGTAATAAAGTCTCGCAGCGATAGCGTTACAAGGATCAGTCCTATCCCGATCGTCAATGGGAAGCTGATAATAAATATATTAACAGTCGGCACCGCACGCGAAATCAAGGCCATCACGAAGTTAGTCAGCAACAACGCAACCAATATGGGGGCTGAGATCGTTAGGCCTATCCGAAAAATTCTAGCTGTATGATCTACGAATGCTCCAACAATATCCCCGCTTAGCAGAAACGTTCCGATCTGCAGCGTGTCGTTCAAACCCGAGGCCGCCAAGATTATCCCGCGATGTCCGCCGATTACAAGAAAAACTACGATCGCTAGATCTCCTAAGATTCT
>JBGSNS010000126.1:0-36951 GCA_041739515.1 Bdellovibrionota bacterium | reverse complement strand
GGCGCTCGCCGTAAGAAAGAATACGTAGTTCACAGCTCTCCAACTTTTGAATTTACACTGGAGCTCGCGGAGAACGCGGAGGTAAATCCGAAGATCTCCGCGTTCTCCGCGAGCTCCAGTGTAGAATATTACAGCCCTACGTCGCACCGATTGATCGGCTCATGCGGGCGCTATACCGACTCAAATTTCGTGGGGATCATTCAGGGACAGCTCCCTTTGATCCCCTTTCGCAGTTGGTTAGTGTCGCGGTCCAAGGCATACTCAGCGACCGCAGATACTCTGGAATTCACCAGGTCTGCTGCCGCGTTGAGTATGCATCAGGTCTCACAATCCCCAAGCACACTTGTTGATAAGAATGCTGTTCTTCCGCTGGTGTCGGGCCTTGGAATCGATTACGGCCATGCTTCAAAATTCCATGCCCATCAACCGAAGATTTGTTCAGCGGAACCTTTGGATTCTATGTGCGGTGCTCCAGCGATCCTAATAGCTGCCGCCAAGGACATCACATCCATCAATCAGAACCAACTTGAAACGAGTTTAGAGAAAATCGCACAGAGTGATACGTATACATTTGCGGCAATCGGAACGGTTTTGCTCACCCTTCTTAACCGCTACGGAGAGCATTGTAGCGTGCCGATCGTCGTTCATTCCCTAAATCTTCTCGCAACGTCGCAAGTTGAAGACAGTGCCGAGGTAGTGAGGCTAACGTCTGTGTATCTTCGCTTTTGTAGTCATGAAGAGGAAGTTGTCAGGTTCGCAGCTCTGCGCGCTGCGACTGCACTTGAAGGGCAGGAAGCAGTTTTTGTACCGATCTGTTTGGAACACCTGCAAGAGAATCAAACACCGGACGAGGAATTAATCACTAGTATTTTGCTTGCCTGTCAGATTCCGAACAAGAAGCAAGCAATTTTAGTCCGTGATATTGGGTGTGAAATCCTCGATGATCCATCTCGCTCAAGGTGGGTTAAGAAGCAAATTTTAAATTCATTGATTACCGTCCCACCAACTTATCGACTGCTAAATCAATTATTGGATCTAATTCTCGCCCCACAAGAATCAAGTGAATTTCTTCCACCGGAATTCGCTTGTATTGAGAATGAAGTCTTATCCCCGTTTTCAATTCGGGACTATGCACTCAACATATTCGCTCAATACGCGTATTTCGGATATGATCTGAGCTCGGGAATTCCGCGTTTGAATGCCGCCGTCGCAGGAAGTTTCGATGAAGACTTAGTCGAGCGGGCTCTGTCGGCGCTCTTCTGTATAGCAATGAATTCGCCGGAAATGATTAAAAAATACGAGGGTCTTTACGTAAAACTTAACTCCCATCCCTCTGATATCGTTTCAAGCGCAGCTCATGAGGTACTTGCTGCCATCGGGAGCGACAGTAGCTCTTGATCGGATGTTTCGCTACAACAGTGCTATGAACGAGCCCTCGTCAAACAGTCTTTTGAATACAGTAGTCGATCTGTTGAATCACTTTTCGATCACCGGCTCGGAAGGTTCAATGCAGCCATTGCTTGAGTCTAGGATTAGATCCCAGACAGCTGGCGCAAAGTCAGTAGTTAAGATCACTAGATTTAGGCAGTCGTTGGTAGTGCATGTTGACCCGCCAACCCCGCATTCTAAGGAGTTAATTCTGATTTTAGGTCATACCGACACGGTGCCAGGGGATCAGCTGCCTGCGCGGATTGATGGTGATAACATAATTGGTCTCGGTGCCTCAGACATGAAGAGCGGACTTGCGTTAATGCTTGAGCTTCTTCGCGCCGAGCGACTCGATGTGATAAAGTATCCGCTTGCATTTGTGTTTTATGCTGGAGAAGAGGGCCCGTCCGAGCATAACGAACTTGGTCCATTGATAGCGGCGTTTCCGGAATTAAAGGCAGCCGCGTTCGGGCTTTTCGCGGAGCCGACAGACAGAGCTATTCAGGTTGGTTGTTTAGGTCTTATTAATATTTCCGTTACGTTCCGGGGCAAGGCCGCGCATTCGGCGCGACCATGGAACGGAGACAACGCAATTCATAAGGCTGGGCGATTTATCAGCGCCTTTGAAGAGATGCAACCTAAAAAAGTGCGGGTTGGTAACGTCGAGTACATTGAGGTCGCTAGTATAACTGTTGCGAAGGGAGGCACGGCGAGTAACGTAGTGCCATCAAGTCTAGAGTTGAATTTGAATGTTCGAATTGCTCCGGGTACAGATCCAGGAAAGCGAGTAGCAGAGCTTCAAGCGTTGGCTGGGAACGATGCAACTTTTGATGTTTACGATATCGCGCCTGCTGGGCGGGTTCCAGTGAACAACGCCGTGTATGAGAGGTTTCGTAAGCTCGTCGACGTGCCGGAGCAGCCAAAACAGGCCTATACAGACGTCGGATTACTTTCAGAATTAGGTATCGATGCAATAAATTTTGGCCCGGGACTTACTGGGCAGTGCCATGTAGCTGGAGAATACGTAAAGGCATCAGATCTTGAGTGGTGTTTCGAAAAGTACCTCCAATTTTTAACGACTTAATTTTTGCAGCTGCTTTTTGTGGTAAGAGTTTCAACATTGAGCAAAAAAATCGTCGTACGGCGCAGGCGTAACGATCCGATCGATCCGGAAACTTTCGTCCCGCGCACCATTTGCTACGAATGTTTTCGTCCGCAAGGACATTGTGTTTGCAATCTAGTAGAACCGTTTGACGCCCACTGCAAGATTTTAATTCTGCAACATTTTCACGAGCGGAAAAAATATTACGGTACAGCCAAAATCGTAGCGAAAGGGATCAAGAACTGCACCCTGCAACGCGGAATAGTGTTTGCGCCTGAGCAGCTAAGTTTGGATCTTAACACATACCTCTTGTACCCAAGTAAAACCGCACAAGATGTATCCACGGTTCGTCTTGAGAAAAATCATACCGTAATCGTCATTGATGGAACGTGGGATGAGGCAGCGAAGATCGTCTTCAATAATCCGATTCTCAAAACGTTGCCGTGTCTGACGTTCTCAGAACCCATCCGCTCCACCTATCGGATTCGCAAGCAGCCTAAGCCACATTTTTTAAGTACGATCGAATCAGTCGCCCATTTATTGCGAGTTAACGCTTCAGCAACAGGGCGGGATTCAAGCGCCTATGATCGTTTGCTGGACGGTTTTAACGAAATGGTCGAAAAACAGCTCTCTTTCGTGCCTACGATACCGGTGGAAATGCAGGGTAGTTGATTCGTTTCGGACACCTACGTCGGTTTGACTAAAAAGCGTCCTTTCCTAAAATATCAGTGTAAATCTCAACATCAGGAGTACCAGAATGGCATCCATGAAGACGGGCACTGCAGCCAAAACGGGTCCGGCAATTTCAACTCAAGAAATCGAAAGAAAATTCATTGTGAATGAGATGCCAGAGCTTGCCGGCGCAAAAAACGTGACGATTTTGCAAGGATATATCGTGGTAGGGAGTGACGGAACGGAAGTTCGTTTGCGTCAGAAAGGGGATAAATACTTTCAAACGGTGAAGGCAGACGGCGGATTGGTGCGTCCGGAAATGGAGATTGAAATTACTCGTGACCAGTTTAATGGACTCTGGTCGACCACAGAGGGTCGTCGCGTTGAAAAGGTTAGGTACGAAATAGCTCATGGCGACGCTAAGATAGAATTCGACGTGTATTCCGGTAAGCTTGCAGGGTTATTAATTGCTGAAGTTGAGTTCCCCTCCATAGAAGCCTCCCGATCGTTTGCCCCTCCATCCTGGTTCGGCAAAGAAGTTACCGAGGACAAGCGCTACAAGAATAAAAATCTCGCCTTAGAAGGTTTACCAGTCTAACCCCCCCCTGGGAACGCGAGGCGTCGCCTCGCAGTCTAGCGTGGTACTTTGCGATAACTTTATTCAAAGCCCGTTCGCCCTGAGACGCGTGAGAAGATCGCTGAGTATTTTTTGGATAAATCCGGAGCTGTAAAGGGGTTGTTTAGGCTGCGAAGTAACACTTCGCGTTCCCAGATAGTCGGTGGCCTGATGCGATCGTCACAACTTTGACACATATCTATCCCATCGAATTGTAAAAACAATGTAACTAATCGAAATTACTACATTCCACGATGGCTCACTTCGCCCGCCTTTTGCATCGAAAAGCTTTGGGACCCGTCTATCGAGGGTAGAACTATATGGGCGTACGCTTTATTGACAGCTTATTTGACCGCACTTTTGAGGGCGTTCAGAAAAATCTCGATCTAACCAATCGACGTAATCAAGCTATCACAAGCAATATCGCCAACGCTGAAACCCCGGGGTATCGCGCAGTAGATCTGAACTTCGCCTCAGAATTGGATCGAGCTTTCACAGGAAATCAAAATGCTGGTTCTCCGGTAAAGAAAACGAATACCAAACACCTTGATTCAGCGGCGGACTCGACCGCGCATTTGATGGGGGACTACTCCGGTACGATGAAAGATGACGGCAATAACGTCGATATCGATATTCAAATGGGACAGCTCTCGTTTAACTCCGCTAGATTTTCGTTAAGTACCGCGATGATAAAGAAAAAGATCGGCTTTCTTAGAGCCGCCATTAGAATGGGGATGTAAAATACTATGGGATACGACGTAACAGAGGTCCTCGCAGCAGGGCTAAGTGCCGCAAGAACCAGAGTCAACGTGCTCGCGGCTAATATCGCCAACGCTGAGACTACGAGAACCGCAGAAGGCGGACCGTACAAGCGCAGGGATGTTGTACAGGTGGCCAATACTTCACAGAGCAGTTTTAGTTCGGTGCTTGACCAGATGACGTTGGCAAAGCCATCGATCGATAGAGTTGTGACCGATGAAACGCCTGGAAGACTGGTGTACCAACCCGGACATCCAGATGCGAACAAAGAAGGCTTCGTCACGTATCCGAATATTAATGTGGTCAGCACTATGACCGACCTAACGGCCGCCAGCGCATTGTATCAGGCTAACGTAGCTGCGTTGCAGGCTTCAAGGCAGATGAATGAAGCAGCGCGAAACATCTCGACTCCTCAGTAAAAAAGGTTAGTGGCATATGATTGATAGTATTAAAGGCATCGGCTCTCTTCCAGGTCTTGAACAGATCTCAAATCCGCAGCCAATTGCAGGTGGAGAAAAGGCTGGCAAGGGAAATTCATTCGCGCAGATGTTAACCAACGCGATCGGTGAAGTGAGTGAGTTGCAGTCCCAAGCTGACAAAAAGATCGAGTCAGTTACGACCGGAAAAGGGGATGTATCGACTCATGAAGCGATGATCGCGCTTGAAAAGGCGGATGTAGCGTTTCAATTAATGTCGACGATTAAAACAAAAATCGTTCGTGCATACGAAGAGGTTCTAAGAACACAAGTTTAATAGTTTTTAACGGTTTTCGGAGCGGTTTGTGGCTACATCATTAGATCCCGGGGCAATCCTCTCGCAATTAGTCGAGAGTTTCATAAAGCTCCCGCTGATGCAAAAGATCCTGTTTCCTTTGCTGATCGTTGGCTCGGTAATGGGGATCGTTTTTGTATCGAACTGGGCCAGTGCCCCTGACTACGCCGTAATTTACTCAGACCTTAGCTCCCCGGATTCAGCGGCGATTATCACGCGACTAAAGGAACAAAAAGTTAAATATCAATTGCGTGGCGATGGTACAACAATCGCAGTTTCTCCACCTGAGATGGTGCATGAGATCAGACTAAGCCTTGCAACCGATGGATTGCCTAAAGGCGGAAATATCGGATTGGAGCTTTTCGATACCACCAGTCTCGGAACTACGACGTTTCAGGAAAAAATTAAGTGGATGAGGGCAATTCAGGGTGAACTCGAAAGAACTATCGGTACTATCGATGCTGTTCAAAGTGCACGTGTACACATCACTCAACCGGAGCGAAGTGTATTTTCTAAGAAGGGCTCTGAGCCGACCGCTTCTGTATTGCTAAAGCTTCGGCCTGGTGGCGAGCTCGATAAAAAGCAAATCAAAGGAATTTCTAATTTGGTAGCCGGCTCTGTCGAGGGTTTGAAGCGTGAGAATGTATCGATCGTCGACGTATTCGGCAATCTACTTACGACCAGCGACGAAGATGGCGAGGGTTTAGGCATGGAGGCAACGCGCATTCAGTATCAGCGCGATATTGAGAAAAACTACGTGCAGCGCATCGAGCAGATGCTCTCTAAGGTGCTAGGGGCAGGCAAAGTTATCGCGCGTGTTTCGACAGAACTAGATTTCTCACAGACTGAAAAGCAGGAAGAGATCTACGATCCATCCGGTCAAGTGATTCGCTCTGAGCGAACGATGGAAGAGGGTACTGGACAATCACAGCGTGGAGGAATTCCCGGTATCGTTTCTAATTTGAGTAACGATCCGAAACTTATTGGGGCAGCGCAAGGCGGGGAAGACAAATCACAACGCCGCGAAGCCCTCAAAAACTACGAAGTATCCAAGGCGATCTCTAAATCGACATCGCCACGAGGCAAACTTGTCAGGCTATCGGTGGCTGTTCTAGTGGATTCAAACTACAAGTCTGAAGCTGGTGCTTCTTCCGGATCTGCGGTGAAGGACGAAGCTAAGGATGCCGCCGCCATACCAGTAGAAGACGTTACAATTAGCCCTGAAACAATCACTCAAATCGAAGCGATCGCTAAAAGTGCAGTTGGATTCGACGTTGATCGCGGAGATAGCATCTCTGTAGAAGCAATTCCGTTCAAGCGATCGGAAACAGATTTCAATCAGATGTTGGACTCAAAAGCTACACAAGACTTGATATTCAACGTGATATTCAAAGCCGCTCCGGTAGTGTTTATCATATTATTCTTCTTGGTACTCGTTAAGCCACTTGTGAAGTTCTTGGTAACTCCAACCGAAGCTGAGGTAGATCTCACACGACTGCTTCCAACCGGAATCGCCGAACTTGAGCAGGAACTTGAGGCCGAGCGCGGTAAGGCGCAGCTACCAACTTACGAACCATCTGTGGATATGGAACAGCTAGAAGAGTTGATCGCTGATAACAGCCGAATCGTGAAAGAGAGTCCAACTCAGGCAGCATTATTAATTAGATACTGGCTAAACGACGGTCGTCTGTAGTCTAAGGGCAAGCGCTGCGTAAGCTGGAGATACGAGTATGTCTAACACCGGTCATGAATCTCTTACCCAAGCGACGTACACGGAAACCCCATACTCTGACGCCGAGTGGGAAATCGTTGGTAATCCGCCAACAGAGCAGACATTTACGCCGGTGCAAATCGAAGTTGTAAAGTTAGAAACCAAGTCAACAGATCCAATTTTTGCAGACTACGGTGGGTACAGTACTCAGAAAGGTAAACATCAACGTTGGCATCTTCCAGAGGAGCTCGCAGCTAAGCTGATCGGTGCTGCGGAGACTGAAGAGGATCGAATCGCTCGAATGGTTGAGGAGAATGCTGCATCGCTTGAAGCGATGGAGAAGCGAGCCTTCGCTGCCGGGCACAAAGCCGGTCTCGAAGAGGTAGAAAAACAATCACAAGAGCAGATGAAAGCGCTATCAGAGCGAATGACGGGGTTGTTGGCGGATCTAAATCGTCAGCTAGAAGAACGTAAGGCGATCACGGAACGACAAGCGGTTGAGTTAGCGGTTGAGTTGGCACGGCAGTTAACTCGAGCGACTGTGGATTATAATCCAGAGTATATACTTCCGATCATTAAAAGTGGCTTGGAACAGGCGGGCGGAGCGCTGGTTCGATCCGTTAAGGTGAGCAAGGAAGATCTAGAGTTTCTTACGCTTGCTGGAGCTCTCGCTGGGCTTGAGGGAGCAGGAACGAAGTGGCAATTCGTTGCGGATGATTCTGTTAAAAGCGGTTGCATCGTTGAAACTACCAGCGGCGAAATCGATCTACAGATCGATGCAGCGTTTGAGCGCGCAAAAAATCAAATTCTGAAGGCTATCCGGTGAGTTCCATTCTTGAGAGAGCCACAGCAGCAGCTAAGCTGGTGTCGCCCTGCGAACTTCGCGGACAGGTACGAGATGTCACAGGACTAATCATCGAGGGTTCGGGACCTTTAATTCCCGTGGGATCGCACGTAACGGTTCATTCAGGTTCTATGAAGATCCAAGCTCAAGTGGTTGGTTTTCGAACCGATCGTGTACTGCTGATGCCATACGCTGAGCCGCAAGGAATATCGCCTGGGGCGATAATCACTTCGGATGGCTCGCAAGGAAACGTTTTAGTGTCCGATAGATTACTCGGTCGTGTGATCAACGCGATGGGTGAGCCTCTTGATGGAACTCCACTGGGTGTTGGAGGTGAGCTCGTGCCGTTGTATCGCGCACCGCCAAACCCGATCACTAGAACTAGAATTCACGAATGCTTCGACACTGGGGTGCGCGCAATTAACAGTATGTTGACCGTGGGCGTCGGCCAAAGAATCGGAATCATGGCTGGCTCTGGCGTTGGAAAGTCAACCCTTTTAGGCATGATAGCGAAGCACTCTTCCTCGGATATTAACGTGATCGCGTTGGTTGGTGAACGAGGTCGCGAAGTCAAAGAATTTATCGAGCGCGACCTCGGTCCAGAAGGGTTGAAGCGCTCAGTAGTTGTCTGTGCGACCGGAAACGAATCCGCATTATTAAGAATTCGCGCCGCACTATTAGCTACTGCGATCGCTGAACATTATCGAGATGCAGGAAAGCGTGTCGTATTGATGGTCGATTCCGTAACTCGCTTTTGTATGGCGCAACGAGAGATCGGCTTAGCGATCGGAGAGCCGCCGAGTACGCGCGGGTACACACCGTCAGTTTTTTCAGTTCTTCCTAAGTTGTTGGAGCGTGCTGGTAATGGCGAGGGAGCAGGATCCATTACAGGGATTTACACCGTACTTGTGGACGGTGACGATATGAACGAGCCAATCGCTGATGCTACCCGCGGTATCCTAGATGGGCATATCGTGCTCTCCCGAAAGCTTGCTAGCAAAGGACATTTTCCCGCAATCGAAGTTCTTGATTCGATCTCTCGAGTGATGAGTGACATCACTCCAACAGAGGTGCAGGAGACTGCGCGACAAGCGCGCGAAATTATCGCTACCTATCGGGAAACGGAAGATTTGATTTCAATAGGTGCCTATAAAGCTGGTCACAATCCGCGAGTTGACCGCGCAGTTCAATTAATTGACGCGGTTAATCGCCATTTAAAGCAAGTTCCAACTGAGAAAACCGATATCGAAACCAGTATTCAACTGCTTAACCAGCTGATTTCGCAAGGTAAATCGGCATGAAGCGGTTTCGCTACCGCTTGGAGCGGGTTTTGCACTTTAGAAAGTTGATCGAGGCGGAAGCGAAACGTGCGCTACAGATGGCGCAACGAGAGCTAGCCGACGCTGAGAGCAAACTTGCGACGCTAGAGCAGGAGTTAATCAAGGACTTCACCCCCGACGCATCGTTGGGAATGAGAGTTGAGGAATTCTTACTCGCTAGCACGTACCGGATGGGACTGCGGGTACGAATTGAAGCGCAGTTAGTTGATATAGCAGCTCGTCGAGAGGTGGTCGTTGAAAAGATGGCGGTCTATCGAAAGGCTGCGCAGGAGCTTGAGTCACTTCAGCGTCATAAGACGACGAAGGTTACGGAGTACGAAATGGAAGTGTCCGTTGCAGAGCAAGCTCAGATCGATGAGTTAACCGTTCAGCGATACGGTCGTAGATAGCAAAGAATGTTACTGGGAAGCATTTAGTAGAGAACATGTATGGCACCATCATCAGCAAAGAAGCCAGGGCTTAGTCGTGATCAAGTTGCTGAACTGTACTCCGATGTAAAGAAAGCTATGTCGCAGATAAAAAACGGGACAGCACCAGTAAAGAAAGCTGCAGCTAGTGGCTCTGATGCTGCCGCTGCAAAGGCGATCGCTATGGAGATCAAGAAAGCGATGGCGCGTGACTCGAAAGGTAGCAGCCCGCACACTGGTAACGACTCAAGCACAGGAGCTATGGGGTTGACCGAGTTCTCTCGGTTCTCAGATGTTCCTCCTCCTGCAAGAAGTAATCGCGGAACTATGACTGCGCTTGGATTCATCTGTGCGCTTGGAGTTCTCAAGCTTGCGCTAAGCGGCATAGAGGCTTCCGGACTGTTTGATGTTCATCCGGCGATGGCCGCTATGGCAACCGAGCAGTCAAAGAGCACGTTTGGTCCAGGCTACTCACGTGAAGAGGTTCGAGTTCTGCAAAGCCTCGATGCGCGCCGGATGGAGCTAGATGCTCAAGCAAAAAAACTAGATGCAAAGACTCGCGAGTTGGAAGTACGTGATCGGGAGTTCACAATCCGCTCATCGCAGTTGAAAGACCTCGCTGATCGGCTAAAAACAGATCGTGAGAAGACCGAGAAAAAACGCGACGTGCAAGTTGAGCAATTAGCTAACGTATACAGTTCTATGGGTGCACAAGAAGCTGCGCAGTTACTTGAGCAGCTGGATGTGGCAATTGCATTGCCGCTTATCGAGCGCATGCCTGAGAAGAAAATTGGTCAGATTTTAGGCCTGATGGGGCGTGAGAGAGCGTTGATGTTAACGAGGATGCTGAGCACATCTAGATAGTCCAGTTCGTGGCGAATTCGGCTTAGGGGAGTGTAACGTAATTCGTGTAATCGACATTTCCCCCGGAGTTCGATCCTTCTAATATTTACACAGGAGCCCTCGGAGAATACGGGGCCAAATCAACTGACACTCTCCGCGTTCTCCTGTGTAATAAATCCCTGTCCGATGAGTCACTGTTGGTCTTATACACATCTTGTTACAGACTCCGGCTTAGATCTCCAGCGCTCCAGCGGCCCCCTTCATAGCGGCGATCACGTTTGTAATATGCGCATCTAATTCGATTCCAAGCTCCAAAGCTCCGTTGCGAATATCATCACGATTGCAACCTCGAGCGAATGCCTTATCTTTCATCTTCTTTGCCACCGATTTGGTTTCTAGCTCAGCGATCTTTTTATCCGGTCGCACTAACACACTGGCCATGACTAAACCGCTTAGCTCGTCTACTGCAAATAGAGTTTTCGCCATCTGTGTGTCCCTGGGCGTATTGGTGTACAAGGCGTGACCCATAATCGCTGTGCAAATGTCGTCTGGGTAACCCGACTCTTTGAGAATTGCGTTACCCTTAAACGGGTGACCATCAGGCGCGGTTGGCTCAGGATACTTCTCGTAATCAAAATCGTGCAGTAATCCGGTGACTCCCCATTTTTCAACTTCAGAAGCTGCTAGCCCGAAATGCTCTGCATACCACCGCATTGATGCCTCCACTGCGAAGGCATGTTTTAAAAGGCTTTGTGATTGAGTGTACTCTGTAAGTAACGCCAAAGCTTCGTTTCGAGTCCTTTCCATAAGTTTCGTACCTTCAGAGTGTTATGCGGATAACAACGTTGAAATTCGCGCGTCATCCGGCTTTAGAGCTGTTTGCAGCACCTTCGCTCGGCGCAAGAAGAGATGAAGATCGTGCTCCCAAGTAAAACCGATTCCCCCGTGTAGTTGAATACAACCCTCAACCACTCTGGTAGTAACTTCGCTCGCAAGCGATGCAGCAGCAGCAGAGCTTAATGTGAATTGACTAGGTGAGTGCGTTCCCGCCCAAGTCGCAAACGCTGCACTGGTCCGGAGCGACTCTGCAAGTACGAACAAGTCAGCTAATTTGTGCTGGACCGCTTGAAACGTACCGATCGGTTTTCCGAACTGTTTTCGCGTCGATACATACTCCTTAGTGATTTCAATTGCGCGAGCGCACACCCCTGCTGCTTCGTTCGCGAGTAATGAAAGTATTTCGTTGTGCTTTGTAGTTTCGCCACCGCTCTTTACCGTTGCCAAATTTTGCGTGAAATTCTGCGTACGGTCTATCAACGCTTCGCGATCCGTAGTCGATGATTCAGCAAAACAAATTGCACCCAAGCTTGTATGTCCGAAAAGCTGCAGCGATATGGCTGATGGAACGAGCGCGTATCCGGACTCGAACGCCACGATACCGAGCTCGGTAAGCCCCCAGCCTGATTCATCGAACGTAAAAGCCTCCGTAAGTCCTAACTCTGCTAAATCAGCTAGGGATAACGGATTACGCTTGCCATCAAAAACTCGACGAACTTCAACCAGTGAATATTTTTCAGCAAACCAACCCCGCATCGTGTCGTGCAGTTGAGATTGTTCTTCAGAAAGTTTTAGAGACATTTAGTTCATCGCCCCCTTTGTAAACCGTTCTGCACGTCTTATAGCATACCTACTAACGCTTTTACCTCATCGCTCGGCATCCATGGAGGATTGAAGACGATATTAGGAACTACAGAGGTGACTCCTGGGATTGCACCTACCGCCGTTTTTACCTTGTCGATCAATAGCGGACCGGCAGGGCACATAGGGGAGGTAAAGGTCATATCGATCTTTACTTCGCTACCATCGATATCGATCGAATAGATCAGACCTAAAAACCAGATATCTAGAAACAGCTCAGGATCTTCAACTGTCTTAAGCGCCTCGATGACCTGATCTTTAGTAACGGAGATATCGCTTGCAGAGTCATTCATAACGATGAGGTTTACTACAGGAGAGAAATCTTAGCACCCTTTCCAGGCGCTATCCTTAAAGTATTCTGCCCAGCGATTATCAACGAGGTTGCTCGTTTCAGAGTCGCAAAATAATTCACCCGGATACCACGGCTTCATCCGTGCATCGATACAGAGCGGCCCCACATGGGAGACGTGCCCGCGTGCAATCCGTTGCTCTTTGCTATGGATATCAGCGGCTGGCTCAAAACGGGTAAAAGTTGTCCATAAAAAATCCTGCTCAGTGCGCGTAGCTTTAACCGCATCGTCGACAAGCACGAGAAGAGGCCACCTTGCGAAGTCTGTATGAGCGCATGCGCGATCGGCGCATTCCTTGTCGTCCAAAAAGCTGTCGCACGCTTCAACAACGAGGCATCCACGACAAAATGGAATAGCTTTTCTAATTCCCTGTGGAAGTGAGCCGGTAAAATCTCCTGGCAATTCTCGCACCGGATCTCCAATTCCCACCAAGACCCCCTTGCTACCCTCGTTAACCTTCGGTCCCGCATAGTCGAGCGTATCCATCGAGAGATGAGAGAATATGTAAAGATCGGTCTCTGGATTGAATCGGGCAAGAACGTGTTCAAATAAACTTCTGAAATCTCGCAAGTTCATCCGTTGATTTGTGATTAGCAAAAACTTAGTAAGCGCTAGTTGACCCTCCCCCAGTATTCTAAACGCCGATACAAGCGCTTCACGTTTGTATCTCTCTTGAACTACCGCTGCCGCCAGGGAGTGATATCCGGTTTCTCCATACGACCAGAGATCGAGCACTGAAGGCATTACTACGGGAAATAGTGGCGAGAGTAATTCTTGGAGATAATCACCTAAGAAGAAATCTTCTTGTCGCGGCTTGCCGACAACGGTGGCGGGGAATATCGCGTTTCGCCTGTGAAAAATTCTCTTCACTCGAAACACTGGATAATCGTGCTTTAGAGAGTAATATCCATAGTGATCTCCAAACGGGCCTTCAGGATGCATCTCATTTGGATCAACCTCACCACTAAGGACGAATTCAGCGTCGCCAACTAACGGCAATGCAGATTCTTGGTGATTCACCAGTCCGAGTCGTTTGCCCAATACAAGAGAGGCAAGAAGCAGTTCCGGGACGTTCTCCGGAAGGGGTGCGATGGCTGATAATATTAGGGCCGGAGGGCCACCGAGGAATACATTTACATTCAATTTTTCGCCTCGCAGCTTTGCTGCGTTTAGGTGAAAACCTCCGCCTTTGCCGATCTGACAATGCAGGCCAGTGCTATGATTGCTGTAGCGTTGCATCCGATACATGCCGAGATTTCCGACTTTAAGCTCCGGATGCTCAGTGTACACAAGCGGTAGTGTGACGAAGTGGCCACCATCTTCCGCCCACGTTTTGAGCATCGGCAGAGCGCCGAGGTTCGGTTCTCGCTGAATCACTTCGGTGACGGGTCCGGATTGTGTTCGGCTAAAACCCACTTTGGCAAGCGATCCGAATAATGAGCGATGCTCCCAAAGTTTCCCCAAAGATGGTGGCATCAGCGTGTGTGGGAGCTTTGCGACCTGACTTATGAGCCGTTCCGGACGCGATCCAAACGCCAGGTCGACGCGCTTTTTTGTTCCAAATAGGTTCGTGACCAGCGGAAAAGCGGCGCGATTGCCATCTTCTCCAACCACATTGGTAAATAAGAGCGCCGGACCGCCTTGAGCTATGACTCGCCGATGAATCTCGGCTGCCTCTAGGTTACTAGCAACCGGAGCGTCGATGACAGCGATATCGTCTTGGGCACGAAGGATATCGATAAATGCGTGGAGGTCCGTTATCATTGCGCGGTACAGACTACTTCAACCAGGTCTATCCTGAAAGGAATCCGATGAGTGATGCCCAGAAAACCGTAGAATATGTTCGACTAACCCCACAGATAGCTCAAATCATGCTTAATGATGCGCCGAATTTAAACGCGATGAGCGAGGTGATGGCGGGTGATTTTCGAGCGGTGGTGAAGAGTCTGGAAGGCGACATCTCGTTGTGCGCAATCATCCTTACAGGTGCGGGACGGGCATTCTCAGCGGGTGGAGATTTGGCGATGCTAAAGGGCAAAACGCAGCTTAATCCAGCTGAAAATCGAGCAAAAATGCTCGATTTTTACGATAGTTTTTTAGGCATTCTTAAATTGAATGTGCCGATCGTTGCTGCCATTAATGGGCACGCGGTTGGTGCAGGATTGTGCGTTGCTTGTGCGTGTGATGTTCGCATCGCCGCTGAGTCAGCGAAATTTGGATTTACGTTTGTAAAACTTGGTCTTCATCCCGGGATGGGAGCTACGTTTAACGTGTCGCGAGTAGTGGGAATTAGCACTGCTACGGAGCTGATGCTTACGGGGCGAATAATTGATGCGACGGCTGCTTACCGGATCGGTTTGTGCTCCCAGATCGTTTCGGACGCTGAGTTGATCAATTCGGCGCGAAAAATTGCGGATGAAATCGCAGCGAATGGACGTGAGTCGGTGCGGCAATTGGTTCGTTCGATGCGCGACACGCCGAGAACTTTGGATGAAGCGCTCAAATTGGAAAGTGCGCATCAAGCAGTCAACTATGCGAGTGCTGAGTTTGGGGCGCGGATTGATGCGGCGATAGCGAAAACTAAGCGGTAACTGGCCACCATAACTATTTAATACTGGGGAAAATATAAGAGTTTAACGCCTCAAACGAGTAAAGATGCTGGTTGATTGCCAGCCCTGATCGGGCTGACGTTTTTTGTGACCAGTTAGTGTTTTCACCCCCACTCTCCCCTTTTTGGACCCATGTCATTACTACTGTTATCAGCACCAGTGGTAGGGGTCCAAATAGGGGAGAGTCACCCCTGAGGGGTATTTCGGAGCATTCCAGTTTGCAACGATTTATGAACATGCTGACCTGTTACAATAAGGGAAAAATAACGAGAAAAGCTGGCAGCGGATTTTTTCCACTGCCAGCTTTGCATTACGCTTCCGCAATCTAGTTTTAGCGCAAAAGCGTTAGGCGCTCTTGAAGCTCGTTGGGATCACCTTCGTAGTTTCTCAAACAGTCTTGTAGACCGAGCGGATCTAAGTCTAGGTGCAAGCACACCCAAGCGAAGCTGAAGGATTTTTTCGGAGCCAATCGTCCGAAGAGCCACTGACGGGCGCTTCGTACAACGTGTCGTTCGCAATGTGCGCTGCCAAATGCGTCGCAAATTGCTCGGGCTAGAACTGCTGCCAAAAGGTTTCGTTCCGGCTTAACAGGCGAGGCTGCTTCGTTGTCCTCTTCTCGTTCCGGTGCAAACTTTTTTAATGCAGAGGTTGAACTCATACGGGTCTCCAATTAGCTAAACTCAAATTTCCAAACTACTAAAAGTTGTCGAAGTGCAAAAAAATTGTCGAGTTGAGTACACGAATTGCCTGAGATGCCGGGGATAGATAGGTGGGGAGAGTAGTAGAGGGGAACAGTTGGCCACATGTCGTGCCACATGTCGTGATGGCATCGAAAAACAAGAGGGATGTTGAAAGCAGTAGTAGAGAGCTTCACAAGCGCTGGATCTCATGAGAACCGTAAATACCCAAACTAATTCAAAAAACCACTTTAAGACGCATAAACCTAACGACCCGAGACTTGTAGCGAGTTAAACTAACGACGTCAACAAAAATAAGCAGTTAGCCTCAAAATTTGACTTCAAACTGCTCTCACCTTACTCTCTCGACCGCGCTAAATCAGTATAGAAATACTTACGCGGGCACGGATTATCCATATATTCAGTGTCATTTTGCTGCTGAAGTTTTTGGTAGTGGGCTATTTGGGATTCGGATTGGTATTTGTAACATGGGAAAGAAGTTATTCGTTAGCAACCTAGATTTTGAGATTTCAGCGGACCAAGTTCGTGAAATGTTCGCCGGTTTCGGCTCCGTGGTCAGCGCTGTTTTAGCGATGGACCGCGAGACCCGTCGGTCAAAGGGATTTGCGTTCGTTGAAATGGCGGCGTCGGATGAAGCTGATAAGGCTGTGGCTGATCTGAACAATAAGATCGTGAATGGTCGTCCGATGAAGGTTGCAGAAGATCGCGGCAAAACTTCAACGTCGGCTCCGGGCGCATCGGCGTCTTCGTCGGCTCCTGGTGCTACCGGTTCGGTTGGTGGTGGAGCGATCGCTGCCACGGGCAGCGATGAAGGTGGTGGTGGAAAGCGTAGATTTGAGCCGCTTCCTGCTATTCAGCGCACACAGCTGTTCCGCCGTCGAAAGAAGATGGATCCTTTTATCGAAGATCCAACAAAGACGATCGATTTTCGCGATGTATCGATGCTTTCGAAGTTCATTACTGAGCGCGGCCGCATTATGGGCCGTCGGTTGACCGGGCTTACAGCGTTTAATCAACGCAAGTTAACCAAGGCGATCAAGCGTGCGCAGTCGTTAGGGCTTATGCCGTATGCGAACGTTTAAGACTAGCTAAGCTCCAAGTGGAGAGTGCGTGAAAAGCCGAACGAAAGTTCGGCTTTTTTTATGTCGTGTCCCTTCGATTTACCGGGCTCTAAAGCGGCGCGGGGTTCTTTAGTCGCTTCAATATATCAGTGCGTTATGGTGATAGGTTACTGACCCTCTTCCATGTTACAACGCCACTGGATTGTTGGAGTAGTCGTATGAACAAGCGCTTTAGACGTTTTCTTTTTAGCCTGATTCTAGTCTGTTGTTTCTCTTCCCAGAGTACTGCGATTGATAAGCTTGCTATTGGCGAAGCGAAAAAGGGCGATCTGATCGATGATGATGTATCGTGGACTTCACACTCGGAGTTAGGGGACGATCCGAAAGTCGATCCGGTTCCGACGGTAGTGCCGACCCCAAGATTAAAAAACAAATGTGAGGGAGTGGTGTGCCAGGAGTGCTCGGAGGTTTGCTATGAAGGGAGGTGTGTTTCGAGCGGCAGAGTAAGATGTTCGCAAAGCGGTGCTTGTGTTGATTCGGGTGATGAGTGTCGGTGCAGCTCCGTTTGTCAGCCGTGCGTGGAAAGCTGCCGCGCCAATCAAGGTGGAAGTGGATACAGCTGCCAAGCTTCCGGCAAGGTCGTATGTCCTAAGTCGGGAGAGTGCGAGGATTCCGGTTACTGTCGTGAAGGGTGTGGCGCTCAAGATGGTATGGGAGGCGTAGACTGCAAAGCTTGCATTGAGCGTTGTGAAGACGGCGAGAACGGCAAAGTTTGCGTTCCGTCCGGTTACATAGTGTGTAAGGACACCGGCGCATGTGTAGGGGAGATCAGTTTGTTGCACTGTGAAACTCCGAGCTGTAAGCCGAAATGTAGTTTTTGTACATCTGTCTGTAATTGGGACATACACACGCGTTCCAATAAGTGTGTGTCGTCCGGTAATATTTTGTGCCCAGACGGTCGATGCCGCCAAAGTGGTGGAAGATGTGGACCCGGTACTGTTGTGATTAGACCGCCGGCCCAACCAAACGGATCGGAGAAGTGGTAGTATGGCATGACCTTATCACGCTTTGCTTAGCTCCTGGACGTGGAATAAGCCGCGAGCCTTGAGAGAATCGGGGTCTACTCCACGTCCAAGAGAAGGGACCAGAGATGGCGGTACGAGGCGCGGTCGTACAGAACTCCACCAACACTGACAGGGCCCCAGTCGTTAGTTTGCGCTTTCGTTAGGACTTCGCGGGCCAACTCGCATTCTTCAACGCTCGGCGCAAAACCATCAATAATTTGTTGTACCTGGTCGGGATGAATACTCCACATTCGATTAAAACCAAGCCGCTTTGCTGATTTGGCGTCGTCATGTGCTGAAGAAATTGGGTCTAATTGCACGGTAACGTTGTGAGCTGCGGATAAGCCATACTTGTGAGCCGCCATGACAAGCGAAGTTTTGGCAGCCAAAATCATCGGATGTGAAAATTGCTGCGGCGAACTCATCGCCGACCTGGGCAACAACGTGCCGAAACACGAGACGAAATCCATAATTCCAAAATCCAATCCACGCACACCTCTTAGCGAAGCGAGTCTATCGATATTTTGAATCGCCTTCGGTGTCTCGATTATCAAATGGACCCCGAACCCATCGAGCTTGATTTGACTGCTGAAACGCGCGCGCAATTCAGCGATTTGATGCAACGCAACGCTAAGTGCCTGCACATCATCAATCTTAGGGATCGTTACATGTGAAATTTTATCAGCGCATTTCGAAAAGAATATCTTGAGATCCTCCAACCAAAATGCTGAATCTAAAGGGTGAATCCGAACCCCAACCAAACGAGTGCATTTATCCGCGACAAGCTCGCTAAGCTCCCTAGCTCGCTCAAATTCGTGTCCGACTGCGGCCCCATCTTCCAAATCAACCGTCACATCAACCCGAGGATCGTTTACAAACAATTCAAGTGCTTTTTTAAGAAATTTATAATTCCCCGCGTAATGATCCACGATCGCCATTGGCCGCTCCCGGACAGGGCCAAGAATCGAATCCGGCGGAGTTATCAACGATCTAGTCATATTGCCCACTGAGACTATCTCTGAAGAATGAGGCAGTCACTAGCCATCCGGGTCCTGATATTTTTATTGGATTATCGCATGGTCGTATAATCGTTTTGGTGAAAATCTGAGCACCGTCGATCTCGGACTCACAGTGTGGCTCCACTACGAATTCCCCGCTTTCATTCACCATCACTAAGCACACAGTCTTCAATTGTTGATACGGCAACGGAAACTGCTGACTTCCGATTGGTAACATATCTCCTCGACGCAGATTAATCGTTTGAGAAAATTTAAGAATCGAGCCAGTTACTGCCACCAGTGGGTCGGAAAGCAGGCTATCGAGCTCGCCGAATTCGTTTAGATCAGGCTCCCCTCGACGCACCACAAGACTTAGCTCGCGCCCACGTAAGGACGTCTCCTCGGCGGTTCCGTAACTATTTAAAGATCTGAGTCCAAATCGGTTATCGACTACCCCCCAACCGATGTCGGTGGTTGCTATATGCAGTTCCGGCTCAGCACTTGAGTCATGCCCAATTTCCAAAGGCGCAGTCGCATCGCCGCCTGGACGAACTAGCGGAGTCAGTAAACCTCGCGCCCGCAGCAATCTAGGGGCGCGGTTTGCCTCAACAATTGAAAAATAGAACGACATGACACGAGGTTATCGTGCGAAATCTCCAACTGTTTCGCTTTTTCTTGCTGAATACAGAGGAGCTGGGCAAACTAAGTGGATGTCCCATTTTATTCTGGTGGCGGATGACGATCCGGATATCCGGTTAATTTTGCAAACGCTGCTCAAAGCTGCCGGTTATACCGTGATCCTCGCGGAAGACGGCACCCGTGCAGTTGAACAAATCAAAGGCGGACTGCTCCCAGATCTCGCAATTCTCGATATCGCTATGCCCGGTCTCGACGGTAACGCCGTCTGCCAACACATTCGTCAAATTCCTGTGTTTGGGCCGTTGGTCGGAATCATCATGGTAACCGCGCGAGATGGACTGACTGACAAGCTTAAGTCCTTAGATGGCGGAGCTGACGATTACGTGACCAAACCGTTTAACCATCTGGAATTGTTAGCGCGAGTTCGCGCAGCTCTTCGGATTCACGATCTCTCACTGGAGCTTCAACGCACTCGCGAACAGTTAATTGAGCACGAACGCAAGCTTGCTGTGGTTGAAATCGCAGGCGCAACAGCGCATGCACTCAATCAACCCTTAGCAGCGATCAAACTAAACCTTCATCTGCTTGAGATTATGGATCCTAGCGATTCACGTTTTTCTATGGCTAAACATGCAATAGGACTAGATGTCGAGCGTCTGTCAGAGCTGATTACTAGCATGCAATCTGCCGAACAGGCAGAACGAAGAGAATACCATGATGGTAAAAAAGTTATCGATCTGTGAGCCGATTATCCCAGAAGTGAACTTAATTGATTTTGTTGAGACTGCAATCGGCCCATTTGAGATTCCAAGCGAGCATATCGAGTACGCAACGCGGTCGATGAGGCCTCAATCGCTTTTTCAGCGTCGCTAATCCGTTTGTTGTAATCTGAAATCAACCGTTTGTTCGAGTTAATGGTTTGATCGATCAATCGTCCAAACTGAATGTACTGATCGATCGTACCACTCGTGTTGCTTAGCGTATCTGCGAACTGCTTCAGAAGCAGATTGACAGCTTCTGGTTGCTCAGCCACCAATTGGTTAAACGACGGAACGCCCCCCACAGTTGCCGGGTTAAATGTTAGAGATCCGTTTTGGTTGGTTTTCAAACCAATCGAGGCCATCACGAGACTTTCCTCTAGTCCATCAGCGTTAAGTCCCTGACTTAATCGGGTGGAGGATAGAACACTTCTAATTGCTGAAAGCGCACCTTCGTCGACTCTAACTTTGGATAGCGGCGCGAACGTATTCGTTACGTTTCGACCGTCTTCCTCACGTGAAATCTGATTCTGCTCACTCATGAAGGTGACGATGTCGTTCCATGCTGATACAAAATCTTCGATTTTAGCACGACTGGATGCCGTGTCGTTCTGTACAGATATTGTGACCGGAGTTACAGACTGTTGTTGGAGATTCAGTGTTACGCCAGGAATAACACCGGTTATAGTATTACTTGAACGCCTAATATCAGTACCGATTCCCGCGATATCAAACTGGGCGTCGGCCGCCGGCTGTTCCGACCATAGGCCGGGATCTACGAGGCCTTCAGCTATAATTCCCGCTCCTCTATTAGTAACCGCGATTGTACCTTTCTCCGTTCCTTCATTGAGTGACGAAATGACCAGTCTGTAACTCGGGCTACCAATTACGTTACTAACATTGACCGCGCTCATTACAGCAACCTTGCTCATCGTTGGATCGGAGTTAAACGAGTTAATAATCGAGGAGAAAGTCGTTGTCTCATCTAGTGCGATCGTGAGGGTCTTTTTGTAACTACCGGTGCCAACTTCGATCGTAAATTTCCTATCATCTGCACCGGGATAAGTAGCTTCGGTTAAATCAGCATCTATAACTTGATCAAGATCTGTAAAGGCATCTGCAAAAGTTGCCACGCCGTTTGTTGCTTTGGCATCAACCGTGATTTGGTATGTACCGTTGAATGCTAGGTTAGAAGCGGTGGCCCCCAGGATAGATTCGTCCGAGGACGTCGCTGACTTTACCAGCCCTCCAGTAGTGGTCGAGAATTCCGCGATAGCTTCCTTAAGCTTTTTTAAACGATTTTTAAGCTCCGTCAAAGAGTCATCAGTACTGGTCAGGTCAGCAACCTTGTCTTGTAACGGACGAACGCGTGTAGCCCGTGTTGCGTCAGCAGTAGCTTTGATTAGACCCTCGGTATCGATCCCTGAGGCGATTCCGGAAAAATTTATCAGTCCCATAGGCTTGAGATTCTAATTGAGGCTCATTTAACAGCGTAATCGACCGACAAACGGCAAAATTTTCCCACAAACAGAGTTCCCCAAGAACTGAAAGCAAATGGCGGGCCAGGCGCAGCTATGGAATAGGACTGCCTCTGACTACGTTCATTTAACTGCCTTCATTTACTGTTCTTCGCTGGCGGAGTAGATGTTAAGGGCGAGTTTTTCCAGGATTGAGTGCTCATGTCATCGGTCGTAAAGTCCTCCAACGTTTCATCTAGTAAATCTTCTACCGCTGCGTCTCTTGCGGATGCCAAACCCTACAGGACCGCAGACCAGCTAACAGAAGAGAATCGTCGCCTGTTGGCCGAGAACGAGCATTATCGAAAGCTAACAAATGATCTTCTCTCATCGTTGTCGTGGCGCATTACGTCCCCGTTACGATCTGCAGCGGCGTTTATGCGGTGGGTGCGGCGAACGTTCTTCCCACTGTGGTCGACCGCGGAAATAGAGTTATCTCCGACTCCAGATAAGGATGTCGACTTGATCGGCGACGTTTTCAAAGTATCCGGTTTAAGCCCTGTGATTAAGCTTGATAGCGATGCATTGCCCGCGGCACATTTGGAGCACGGCTGTTTTGCTAAGATTTCCATCCACTGCGAAACCAAAACATCGCATCAGGTATTTTTCGTTCACCCATTGTTGGCACCCACTGTGCTTGAGCATCTTCGAATTACGATTCCAGCAGAGAGCGGCAGAAACACTTCGATGTTAACCAAGATCCCGCCGGGGACGAAGCGCTTCGCCTTGGAGCCGTTTGGGATGAAGGGCGAGTTTGTGCTAAAACGAATCTCGGTTCAGATTTTAAGTGGGCCACAAGCCATCTACGAACTTATTAAGCAGCGATGTGGCGGTAAAATAAGCGCAGCGTTGTTGGTTTCGAAATTTTTCGCGATCCTCAAAGTTTTTCGTGCAGGCGGTTTAGCCGCGGTTCGTGCAAAGATTTCTCCCCGCAATTTTTCAGCAAACTACTCAGACTGGGTTTCCCGCTACGATACGTTTACTCCTGAAATGCGCACTCCCTGCTCGCGAGCAGTCACGCAATTGAGGATACAGCCGCTGATATCGATCGTAATGCCTGTTTTTAACGTTGAGGAACGTTGGCTGCGTGCCGCAATCGATTCGGTTAGATCGCAAGTTTACGAGAATTGGCAGCTCTGCATTGCAGACGATAAGTCGACCGCTCCGCATGTGGCGAAGGTACTCGAGGAATATAAGGAGAAAGACTCACGTATTAAAGTCATATTTCGTAGTGAGAACGGACACATCGTTCAAGCAACGAACTCAGCATTAGAGTTAGCAACCGGTGCTTACACAACATTTCTAGATAACGACGACGAGCTCACTCCGGATGCTCTAGTTTGCATGGTCTATGCGATCAATAGATTTCCCGAAGGTGAGCTGTTTTACTCAGACGAGGATAAAAAGACTGAAAATGGCGAACGATTTAATCCGTATTTTAAAAGTGAGTGGAATCCAGAATTAATTCTCTCTCAGAATTATATTTGTCATCTATCTTTGTACCGCACCACTACTATTAAGAAGCTCGGTGGGCTGCGCACCGGCTTTGAAGGTGCGCAAGATTGGGATCTTGCATTGCGAGTAGCCGACGACGCCGGCGCCAATCGAATACATCATATTCCACACGTACTTTACCACTGGCGCGTCATCGCTGGTTCAACTGCGCAATCAACTTCTGCCAAACCGTACGTGCTTGCGGCCCAACAGAAGGCTGTTGAAGAGCATATGGTGCGACGCGGGATTGTAACCGCAAAGGTGCAGATTGATAATTCAATTTCTCAACTACGAGTGACGTTACCAATCCCTGTGCCGCACCCGCTTGTATCGATCGTCATTCCGACCAAAGATCGGATCGATTTGCTCAGTCAGTTTCTGGATAGCGTGCTTAAAAACAGCTCGTATTTGGATTTTGAGTTCGTGCTTATCGACAACGGTTCCAAAGACTCGGAAACGTTTGATTACTATCAACAGCTACAAAAACGCTGGGTTCGTACCACTATTATTAACGATGACGGACCCTTTAACTATGCGCGATTGAATAATCGCGCCATCCGCGAGGCGAAGGGAGAATACATTCTGTTATGTAACAACGATCTCGAAGTTATTTCACCTGACTGGATCGAACAGTTACTCAGCTTTGCTTCTCTGCCAGGAGTGGGAGCAGTTGGTGCACGACTACTCTATCCAAATGGGGCCATTCAGCACGCCGGGGTGGTCACGGGAATCAATGGGGTAGCGGGGCACGCATTTAAGGGGTTTCCTCGCCACGATGTCGGATATTTTAACGGCGCGATTTTACCCCGAACGGTCAGCGCTTGTACTGCGGCGTGTTTAATGATGCGTCGTGAGCACTTTGACGCTGTAGGCGGTTTCGATGAACAAGGGTTAGCAATCGCGTTTAACGACGTGGATCTATGCCTAAAGCTTGGCAAAACAGGGCTTCGAAACGTTTACTGTCCGTATGCTGAGCTCTATCACTATGAATCCGCATCTAGGGGATTTGAGACAACGCCTGAGAAATTCTTAAGATTTGAGGGTGAAATCGCCACCATGAAACAGCGCTGGGGGGACAGGCTGCCAAACGACCCATATTACAACCCCAACCTCACTATATTGACCGAGGACTACGTCTTTGCATTTCCGCCTCGCCGCGCTAAACCTTGGAGCCCGGCAGGTGTGACTGAATAGCCTACGTTTTTAATAGCGGCACGGGCGATTCGTCGGCAGAGGTCAGAATCTAGGGAGAAAGGATACAATGAAGCTTTCGATAGTGATTCCGTGTTTCAACGAAAAAAACACGATTCGTAGAATCATAGATGCTGTAAAGGCTGCTCCCGTCAGCGAGAAAGAGATCATCATCGTTGATGATTGTAGTACGGACGGGACGCGCGAGCTGCTGCGTGATGAATTGGCTAGAACGGTTGATCAAGTGATTTATCACGAGGTTAATCGCGGAAAAGGCGCGGCGCTTCGAACGGGATTTCAGCATGCAACTGGAGATGTCGTCATCGTACAGGACGCAGATTTAGAATACGATCCTAAGGAATACCCAATTCTTATGGAGCCGATAGCACAGGGACGAGCTGACGTAGTTTTCGGCTCAAGGTTCGTCGGCAGCGGACCGCATCGTGTGGTGTATTTTTGGCACATGATGGGAAATAAATCTCTCACCCTGTTATCCAATATGTTTACTAACATTAATCTCACGGACATGGAGACCTGTTACAAAATGTTTCGCCGTGAAGTGATTCAGGGATTAATTCTCGAGGAGGATCGGTTCGGCTTCGAACCTGAAGTTACCGCTAAGGTAGCACGATCCGGCGCTAGAATTTTTGAGGTCGGAATTTCTTACTACGGGAGAACATACGCCGAGGGTAAGAAGATTAATTGGAAAGATGGTGTGCGGGCGATTTACGCGATCCTAAAATATAATCTGTGTTCGACTGCTTCTTGCTCTTTGAAAAAGAGCGAATCGCAGAAGCCGAACGTAATTAGTCAGCAAACTACCCAAGGGGTATCGCTAAGTAGAGACTAAGAATTGAAATGAACACATTGAGTTCCACCACTGAGCTTCCACTAGCAGTTGACCTCGATCATACGCTGGTGCGAACGGACGTGGGCGTAGAGTCGTTAGCAGCGCTCATGTTTACTCGCCCGTTATATTTACTGGTGTTGCCTTTTTGGGCCATCAGGGGACTCGCCTACGCGAAGCGCCGTATCGTTGAGTTAGTTACGCTTGAATTCGATTCGTTTCCACAGAATTCCGAAGTAGTGCAGTTTGTGCGAGACGAGCGCGCGCGTGGTCGTAAAGTTGTCCTCGTAACCGCATCAGATCAGCGGATTGCGGATGAAAGCGCGAAGTTATTTCAGTGTTTCGACGAAGCGATAGGTTCCAATGGAACCACGAATTTAAAGGGTCCAAACAAAGCTAAATTCCTAGTCGATCGGTATGGTGAAAAACGCTTTGTGTACGTCGGAGACTCTAGCGCCGATTTGACGGTATGGCAGCATTCCGGTGGTGCCGTCGTCGTCGATTACCTTGACGGGGCGAGAACGAATGCGGCTGCTAAGTTATGCACGATTGAGAAGACGTTTGCGATTCCGCAACGTGGGTTGCTTAAGTTATGGAGCAAGCAGCTACGGGTTCATCAGTGGGCTAAAAACCTATTATTGATTCTACCCTTAATCTTGGCGCATCAAGTTTTTAACGATGCCAAATGGGCGTCTGTGTTGATTGGAGTCCTAGCTTTTTCATTCGTCGCATCAACCGTCTATATTCTAAACGATACTAGCGATCTCGTCGCTGATAGAAGTCATCGAACCAAACGAATGAGGCCGCTTGCAAGCGGGGAGTTACGGATCGAGTCAGCGCTAGTTGTGGCAGCGATGCTCCTCTCGGTGGCCGCTCTACTCATCGTCTGTTTTATCCCTCAAATGATGGGAATCACGTTATTCTACTTCGTATTAACGTGTCTTTACACTTGGAGGGGGAAGGAGCAACTCGGACTCGACGTGATGATGTTGGCTGGATTGTATTGCGTAAGAATTTTTGCTGGTGGAATCGTAGCGAATGTAGCTTTATCTCAGTGGCTTCTTACGTTCGCTGGGTTTCTGTTTTTAAGCTTGGCATGTGTGAAACGCGTCGCAGAGCTGAGTCGCCTAGAGGGTGATCTGCTTAACACTGAGGGCTTAAATCGCCGGGCATATACGTTAGCAGACTTACCGACGTTGACTGCTCTCGGCGTCGGTGCGGGTTTAATGTCTGTTCTAGTAGCATCGCTGTATTTCTCAGGTTCCGAAGTTACGTCCCTGTATCGTAATCCGGTTGTTTTATTTTCCGGCGTTCTTCCGGTTATAACGTTTTGGATCTCACGACTATGGCTTTTGGCTGGACGTGGGAGTGATAAGCTTGAGGATCCCGTACTGTACGCTATCACAGATAAAGTCAGTCTGCTTTGTGGTCTAACAGTGGGTGTGCTCGTATGGTTTGCTATATAGCGAGAAGTCAAAGTTTCTAAATTACAACACCGTGGGAGAGTCTATCGCTAATAAAAAATCAGACAGTAAGAACTCTCGTGTAAGTTTGCGGCGCACGATCTCTGGATGTTCTTGGGGACGGTATCCTAAATCGCAACAGTATATTCGCAAAGTATCATGGCGCGATCAACTTTCTGATGCGGTTTCGCTCGCCAAAGATTCAGGTGGTGCTCTTGCGTACGGTCGGGGACGAAGCTACGGCGATGCATGTTTAAACTCTACCGGAGAATTGGTAGACGTTTCCTCCGTTGATCGTGTCATATCCTTTGATCGAGAGCGCGGAATTCTCACCGCCGAGGCAGGGATTACCTTGCGTCAGATATTAGAAGTTATAGTTCCGGCAGGATGGTTTTTGCCGGTCACGCCTGGTACGTCGTGGGTCACGTTAGGGGGAGCTATTGCTAACGACGTGCATGGCAAGAACCATCACGGTGCGGGAACTTTCGGGTGTCATGTATTAGGCATCGAACTTCTTCGAGCTGGTCAAATCGAAACTGTCTCACGAAACACTAGCTCAACATCGACTCAGCCGAGTTTATTCAATGCGACCATAGCTGGACTCGGTCTGACTGGGATCATAACGACTGCAACGATTCAGCTTTTACCGATTTCCTCGCATCGAATCGTCGGAGAATCTATTCGTTTCGAATCGTTAGATGAGTTTTTAGAACTCAGTAGTAGCTCAGACACTGAATTTGCGTACACAGTAGCTTGGTTAGATTGTCTCTGGTCCGGCGGTGTTCGCGGACACTTTATGCGTGGTAATCATGAAGAGTGCGTGCCTAACCCTGATACAGGCGAATCTAGACGAAAAATTACCGATTGGACTCCTAAGTGGGAACTACTTGGCGTTCCACTCGATGTGCCGAACATCTTCGTAAAGCCGTGGACGATGCATTGTTTTAATTTCGCTTACTACAATCGCCAACGCGCTCAATCCGTCTCGATTCATCAGGCATTCGAGTCGTTTTTTTACCCACTCGATGCGGTTTCTGGTTGGAATAAATTATACGGCGCGCGAGGATTTTTTCAGTTTCAGTGCGTCGTCCCCCACGCAGCGGGCGAGCCTGGAATAAGAGCTGTAATTGATTGCGCGAGAAAATCCGGAGCAGGATCGTTTCTAGCTGTCTTAAAGGAGTTTGGCGGAATCCCATCACCGGGAATGTTGTCGTTTCCCCGTTCGGGTTACACCTTATGTTTAGATTTTGCTAATCAAGGCGCCGAGACGATCGCGCTGATGCAACGCTTAGAGGCGATAACCATGGAGCACGGGGGAGCATTGTATCCAGCGAAAGATGCGTTGATGTCAGCCGCGGCTTTTAAAAAGAGTTTTCCAAGGTTGGATGAATTTGCGAAGTTTATTGAACCGGGATTTACATCTGATTTTTGGCGACGAGTAACGACATGAAAAAAATTGTGATTTTTGGAGCGACCTCAGCGATCGCTCAATCCGCTGCACGCATTTGGGCTAGCGAGGGGCATACTATCATTTTATGTGCGCGCGAGCCTGGTAGGGCTTCGACCCTCGCGCAGGACTTGATGTCTCGCGGGGCCAAGCTTGTGCATACCGTTGCCTTTGACGCGAGCACCGTAGAGGGATGTTCTAAAAGTGTGGCCGCTGCGTTGTCGCACGGCTGCGATATCGCGTTGGTGGCACATGGTATTTTAACCGATCAGATCGCGTGTCAGAGTGACGCTGCGGAGTTGGCGCTATCGATGCAGCTGAATTTCGTTTCGTACTGCGTGATCGCTGAAAAGATCGCTGCGTTCCTTGAACAACAGCGCAGCGGAACGCTTGCATTGATCAGTTCAGTCGCTGGTGATCGCGGACGCGCATCAAACTATCTCTACGGTTCTGCCAAGGCGGGAGTGACAGCACTCGCTTCTGGTTTGCGAGGAAGATTGGATAAATCTGGTGTAAATGTAGTCACCTTTAAGCCCGGCTTTGTAGACACTCCCATGACGGCACATCTGAAAAAGGGTGCACTATTCGTCAGCGCGGATGTCATCGGGCGAATTATTGTAAAGAGCATCGGGCAGAGACATTCCGTTGTTTATGCGCCGTGGTTTTGGCGGTTCATCATGGGGATTCTAGCGCATTTACCAGAGCGTATATTTCACAAGTTGCCGATATGATGATTAGAGAGTTTTGTAGCGCTAGTTTTATTTTGACTGTAGTCTGCGGGTGCGCCGCCCCTCGTCCGCAGCCGCCATTGAATCCTATGGTCGCAGCTGCTTCAATCGCTAATGAAGCTGCTTCGCTGATCGGTGATGGGAAATTTGTGCAGGCCGAGCAAAAGTATCGACTGGCTTTACGCGATAATCCGCGCGACGTATCCCTACGATTAGGGTTAGCAACGGCGCTTGCTAAGCGAGTCTCAGATAGCAATCAGGCTTCCGCAATGACGGACCAGAGTGATGAGGCTCGCAAGATTTTCACGGCACTACTCGCTGAACGGCCAAATGCTCTTGGAATAGTGCTTGGAGCTGCAGCAGGGTACGCAGCATTGGGAGATCGTGATCAGGCGCTGAAGTTATTTGAACGTGGATTTTTACTGACCGATGATCCCGCTATCGCTGCCGTAGCGGTTCGTAACTTTGCTACCGTTGCATACAGCCAAGGTTACTATCAAGAAGCGATTAGTGCCTCGCTGAAAGCGTATGGGATAATGCCGTCAGCGGCGGAGGCTAGTCGTCATTTAGCTTTGCTAAATCCACTGGGATTTACAAACGAAGCAGCGGAGTTTTCTGCTAAGGTGATCAGGATATACGGTAGTGATGGTGAGCTACTCGTTCGCGCAGCCGCAGCTTTTGCCGCGCAGGGTGACTGCTCCCAAGCCGAAGAGGTCGCTATCCGAGCCGTAGAGCAGGGAAAATCCGCTGAGCAAGTGCGGCGCGATGCGCGAATTGTAATAGATTGGTGTCACGGGAAGAATCGTTTGGAAGAATTACGATCTGAGGAATTAGCTAGCTGGCCGGTTAAAATGCGGCCCTAGAGGCATTGTTTTTCTGGATGTTTGGCTTTTACCAGATGTGGTTTGCAAGAATTACTGACCACGGGATGATGGCAGCAAGTACATAGAGTCCGATCACTCCCTTCATAGCCATCGGTAGCCATTTCACCTGGGATGAAAGATTTACAAGTACGATTATGACGGCGATTGCTAAAGACTTTACGACTAGCAACGCTGGAACAACGCCGATCGCATGCATTACGCTACGAAGAAGGAGATTTCCTTCCATGTCAGTTCCGAAAAAATTCATCCCTACACCGGTTAGAATTCCGTCCATGACTTGAAGGGCAATTAATATGATTCCGAGAATTGCTGGTTTTGATAGCGAAATCGAACGGCCCGATTCTAAACCGAGTGTTCGAGAGATGCTTAATACTAATTCAGTCATACTGCGCTACCTACAAACACATATCAGGTGTAGGTGGCGGAGTGCTTCAGATGTAGGGCGACTTTCGGATGTTCCCGATACGATGGGTAACTAGGTAAACTTACAGGATTAATTAATAAGATTAGTTGATAAGATCAACGCGTGCGATTTCTTCTAGCCGTTTTACAAGCTCGGTAATCCTGCCCTGTACATCATCTGCAAGGGTAAGAATTAACGTCGCTGTTTGGCAGACGGTGTTATCTGTATTCGCGGTGTTACGAGCAATCCACTCAGCTGAGTGCTCAAGATGCTCTAAACGCTCCGCGATATCTAATAGTTCATCGAGTGTATGCATACGAGAAAGTATGATGATCGGAGTGATGATAGGGCTGCGCGCGATTTGTACCAGATTTGTGACGAAGGCTGCTAAATCAATTGATGATTGTAAGCTGAGAAAACCGGACTAATTAAGCAGCCATGGCTCCTAACTCGGCCCGAGCAGTAATAGCTCGTCCAATAATCGCCCGTGCCTTCTGTTCAGAGCTTCGTGCGGTCAGGATGCGATATCCAGGGTAGTTCGCATTACGGTCGATGTATCCCGAAATCAACATGTGCTCGATCATAATCGGGATTCCGTGGATCTCAAACGCTGCGCAGGTGCGTTCCACCTCGGAGCGTTCAGTAGTGACGTGAATTGGTATGAATTGCTCGCTCACAACTGTTAATATCGCCGAAATCCCCACCCTACGAAATCCCCCATATGCCTACCTACACCGAACGGTGTTTCCTCCGTGTGAATCCTCAGCTAGGTTATCGGAATGACTCAACCCTCCGCTGCGGTGCTCGCTAACTTCGGTCTAGCTGGAACACTCATATCTTTGCAGCCGCTAAAGCGAGGTCATATTAACGAGACGTACATCAGTTCGTGGACTTCTTCGTCCGGAAAAACTCGAAGATACGTTCATCAACTTATAAATGGTGCTGTGTTTAAAGACATCTCAGTCGTGATGGGAAATATCGAAAAAATTACGACGCATTTAAAGGCGGCTGGTGAGCGGACGTTGACGGTCATTCCAACCGTTGACGGTGTTACCTCGGTAGTTGAAGCGAGTGTTGAGTCTAATGATGTGAGTGCGTGGCGAACATACGAATTCGTTGAGGATACGATCGCGCTGGATGTTGCCCGCACCGTGCAAGATGCTGAAAAAGTAGCAGCGGCGTTCGGACGATTTGATCGACTGCTGTCGACTTTGGATCCTGCTTCGATTGGGACACCTATCCCGCGTTTTCAAGATACGCTGTGGCGATTCGATCAACTGGGTGAAGCTATCGCAAATGATCCGGCCCATCGAGCATCTTCTGTTACGGATGAAATTAGCTTTGCGCGTTCGAATTTTGGTTTCGTGCAGGATGTCGTAGCAGCTCAGTCCGCTGGTGACGTAAAATTTCGCATAACGCATGCTGATCCGAAGATTAACAATTGCCTTCTTGATCAGAAGACAGAAGAGGTAGTTTGCATCGTGGATCTAGATACATGCATGCCAGGGTCGATTCTTTGGGATTTTGGTGATTTGGCACGCAATACCGCGGTGCTATGCCCGGAAGACGAACCGAACCTTTCAAAGGTCGTGCTCGATGAAAAAATGTATGCGGCTGTATCGCGTGGGTTTTTATCGGAATTCGGTCCGCTTTTAACCGAGGCGGAGCGAGCGCTACTTCCCGCTAGTCCTGCCTTGTTGGCGCTAACGCTTGGGATACGATTTTTAACGGACTACGTGAACGGCGATACATACTTCAAGGTAAGCCACCGCGATCATAATTTACAACGGGCGCGGACCCAGTTCCAACTGGCGCGTAGCATCTTAAGCGTAAGGGGAGAACTTCAGAAGATTACACAAAATGCTTGATATCGATATGGAGAGGGACCGCTATGTCAAAGGGGGGTACATTCGTGTTTTGGCTTTAAAAAGGAAAACTGACCCTTAAAGGGGTTTGGAAATCTAAAGCAGTTAGTGTGAAGCAAACGGTGAAAAAGTTCACTCCACGTTTCGTTTTGATCAGAAACGTCACATTTCACCTGTCTCACCGATGTAGTCGTAACCTTAGCGACACGATCCATTCCAATATTAGCCTCTCTCAAAGCTCTTACTCCTGCGCCAGGAGTGTCACGCTCTAACTCGAGTGCCGCGAGGAACTGCTCAGCGGCAATCGGGTCTTGCAAAGGAAAGTTCCAATAATACAGAGCTAGTTCTCGACTCTGTTCGTAACCAGCGGCAGAGCAAAATTCAAGTAGCTCTGCGTCGAGGTGTACTCGGATTAAACGGATGACAGCGGCATCTCCGGTCCTGACTGCATTCCTAACTTCATTTCTAAGTAGTTCCACTACATTACGACCAGGGAGCTGAGATTCGACTTGCAGTTCCTGCGCTATTTTCCTTAGATAGGAATGCTCTGTTTTCCAATCTGCGAGATCGTGTTTTGCGCCTGGAAGTGGACATCCATCAGTATTAACTACCTCTTGATCTAGGCGCTTCATGCGCAACACAACTTCACGGCCTAGTATCGCGCGATCTTCCGGAGAGAGTTTTGGCAAATTTTCACTTAAAAATGCATCGTGGTCCTGCGATGTTCCAGACGGACCATTCGCGCCAGCCAGTACAATTGTACGAACAGCAGCGGGAACATCCGCAAGCTTTAGCGAGCCGCGCAAAGGTCCGTTAACTGGGACTAACTCAGGCATAGACCGGGGAAGCTACGCCCATTTTGAGTAGTAGACAAACTGGAAAGGGCAAAAAAGTGACGGTTTTTATCCACCCTTAGATAGAATCGGCATTCGCAGCCATGTGCGCGAATCCATGGAGAAATCATCTATATGAAAGGCTGGTGCGTATCGCTCCCGCTTCCATTGAGAGCGATAAAACAGGGCTAAAAACTTATCTTTCCAACGTGCGAGTTCAGAGTCCGGATACCGATTCCCGAACTGGGACTTTAAGATTTCAACGAGCTCGTCCGGTGACCGATAGTAACGCACCGTGGCGCGTTCGAGCGCTGCAAGCACGTCGTACGGCATAAGATCCCCTTCATCGGTCTGGGTTCCCCCGGGCCTAAGTTCCGCTGAAGGAGCGAGATTATTGACGGAGTTTAGACACGGATAGCTCCCCAACTCTGCAGGGCCAGTTCCCTCCATCCATCGCAACCAGGAGCGTATAAAATGTTTGTCGATACCGCCTAGCGGTGCAAGACCACCACTGGTGTCGCCATCCATCGTTGCGTATCCGACGGCTATTTCGCTTCGATTGGCGGTAGTCAGCAGTAGGGCGTTCTTAAGATTAGCGATCAACCAAATGCTTGGTGAGCGTACGCGGCTCTGAACATTCTGAAGCGCTATGTCATCCGTATCCCACGATGCGCTCCGTTTAAGGGATTTTTCCGCCATCGTCACATATTGATCAACTAATGGCTGCACATCTAATTCGAGCAACGCTACACCAATTCCATCTGCAATCGCCTGTGCGCTCTTCAAGGTTGTTTGCGAACTTTGCTTAGTGGCTTGATAAGCACACGTTAGAAGTTCGTTGGTCGAAGGAGGTTGGGAGCCTTGGGAAAATAACGCATTGAGTTGTTCTTTCGATAATTCGCTAGCGATGCGTTTGCGAAGAATATCCACAAGTATAGCGCATGCGGCTGAATCCGCGCCGCCGCTAAGACTTAAAGCAAATCTCAAGGCTCCGGATTTTCTACCGTAGTCAAATAACCCAAGGGAGATAGCGCGGGTAAATTCTTCATATAGGAGATTTTCGCCTGTTGCTTGCTCCCAGTTGGAACTTGCGCTGTTAGGTAATGCTGAATCGGCTTCAACGGAGCTAGTAAGAGCCACACCCCGTGCCGGTCGATGTCGTCGCGCTCCGAAAAATCCGACTCCGCTTTGTTTTATACCACCGAGTTCTACTGCACATTTCGTCACTGCAACGTCGCCGAGTCGTAAACGTTCTCCAGAGGCCCGTACCGTTCCACTCGCCGCAATAATCTGATCACCGTCGTAAATAGAACGTCCCGCTTCACAACCTAGGAGATTGGCGTAGATATAAACTTCGCAGTGTTCTCTGGAGGATGAGCGCACCAGTTGTTCTCGGACAGCACGTTTACCGAATGCGAAATGACTAGCACTCGGATTACAGATTATTTGAACGCCGCGATCCGCTAATTGTTTAGCGTGTCGCTCCGCCACCCACGCGTCATGGCAAATTTCTAACCCGAGGGTAATACCATCAAAGTCGTACCAGACGTCTCCGATCGGGCAGGCAGGAAGAGTAATGCTTGAAAAATCCTCCTGCACTCCAGTTGGCCAGGGTGTAAACCAACGGGTCTCGTAATGGATGCCGTCGTTGGCGAGGTTTTTTTTACAGGTAATTCCGAGCAGTTTTCCACGCTGAATTACCGCCACTCCGTCGTAAATTTTTCCGCCATGTTCGACCGGCAAACCAATCAGGTACACGGTGGATGTTTGCAACTGCGGTGCGACAAGCAATTCCGCTAAAACTTTAGCCGCGCGTTCCCGCACCCAGGGAGCTAGAAACAGATCTTCGCATCCGTACCCTGAAATACACAGTTCCGGAAAACAGACGACAGCTGCATCTCCAGCAGCCAGTGCGCCGGATAAAATTCGCTCCTTGTTCCCACTCCAATCTAGTGGTGTTTGATTTAGAGCAACTGCGGCTACCGCTATTTTGGTCATAAGGTCAGCCTAGCCTACACCCGAGTTGGTAAAGCTGCATCAGGGCAGCGTTCACGCACCGCACAACGGCTACATTTTTGTGGATGCGGCCGGGTGGGTGAGGCCATACTGTCCGCCAGTACCGCTCGCATGATGTCGAGTTCCCCCTGAAGCCATTGTTGGCGCGATTTAGAATTTTCAATTTTTACCCGTTTCGCCTTGGCTCCGATAACTAGGTACCCGTGTGGAGGGTGGACGTTGTGCGCATCCTCTATAAGTCGCAGGTACACGAGCAATTGTGCGACGTAGCGATCTCGTACTTTTTTGGCACTCGGTTTGTACTCTATCGGAATTGGTATGCCGCCTTCGATCTCAACTGCATCGGGGCGACCCGCAAGCTTCAGTTTTTCTGAAACGTATTCCCGAGTTTCGCGCTTATCACTCCCATCGATCGCCACAACGTTACTCTCGTTCGGAATACCAATCGACGCTCGCTCCGAGGAAAGGTTGCGATTAAGATAAAATAGAACGACTAGAAGAGACACGAGTACAGTTAGAACTGCAACGATCTCACCGGGCCCAGAGCTGTAGAACAGTCCGGATTTAGTAAGAACTCGACTACACTCCCATACAAACAGGACAGCAAGAGTAAGTCCGACTACGAGCTTTGCACGCGAAGCCGATACGAACAGATTATCCGCCTTCTCGGTCCACGATTCGTGTGATGTTTGGCCGGAGGCGCTACTTTGTGAGGTAACCTTATTGGTTTCTAGTTGCTGGCGTAAAAACCAAGCTCTTGGGCAAACTGTGAACTCGGCGATCTCGCCCGCAGCGATGATGAAATTTCCGTCCGGTAGTTTGCTTGGCACGCTATCGATTCTATCGCGCGGTCGGCTTTTTTTGAAATAACCCTTTGGTTGAGCCAACAATGCGCTCGACTAAGGTTTTCGTCTCAAGCGGTGTTGTTACATCGAGGCCCGCTAGGAGCGCCTCGGCACAGACCTCGACTTCTTCGGAACGGGCCGCCGCTCGCTTAAGATCCGGACATACCGCTGCTCGCTCCCAGATCGAGGCCACGTGCGCCGACTCAATCCGATACTGTTCCTCCGGGGCCTGGCCACGCGTAATTCTCCAGAACGCATAACGAGCCGTCGCAGACACAAACGTACAGGAAAGAATAAACCACTCACCACCTGGGGTCGGCGCGATGGTCAAGGTTAAGTCCTCTCCGGCTTCTAGGAGAAACCCCTCGTGAAGTGTAGCGAGCCACTCCTTCCTGGCGCGGTAGGCGGACAGCTCGTCCTTGTATACACCGACCAACAGGGCATGATTCGGCTCGAATACGACCCCTTCTGAAAGATCAATAGAGCCAGTAATATCAGCTAGTTGTAGCTGTGACTGAGCATTTATACCGTTGTCTATCACAAAACCCCCTGGAACCTCCCTACACCTCACCTACATCCGATCCACATAGTTCTATTCGGCCGATTCGCCACTTCACTTAACGGTCGGACAGGTTCCATTTCTTGGTGGTTTCAGGTACTGTCCCCGGGCTCTCGTTTGTTACGCCAGCGGTTATCTGATGGCCTGAGAGCGGTAGCTGGTGCGAACTCTTGTAGATGCAACATTTGCATTCGGCATTTCACCTAAAATGTAAGCCGAGCGCTGATGTGATCCGGATATTCGCCGGTTGAGTGATCTAAACGATTTTTTTGGCTCATCTGTTAACGACGTGAATTCAACAAATTCTTGCTGGTCATGATCGAACGGGAGCTTTTCCTAAGGGATGATAGTGTATGAACGATGGTAACCGAGAAGGTGGTAGTAGAGATGGCGGACGCGGCGGAGATCGCGGCGGTCGTGGTGGATCAGATCGCGGTGGCGATCGAGGAGGTCGCGGCGGTGGTCGAGGCGGCGGCGGTGGTGGCGGACGT
>JBGSNS010000068.1:0-12354 GCA_041739515.1 Bdellovibrionota bacterium | reverse complement strand
AAGAGCGCTACGGGAGGAAACCGCCACCGTAGAACAGATAGTGGGTAAGACTAAGCGAGAGGTAGAGTTGCTTGTAGCTAGACCCGCAGAAGCTAAACCACGAGAACGGATTAAGCCTATAGCGGTGACACAACCAGAGCTGCCGCTCTTTATTCAACAAGATAAGCCGCAAGCTGAAAGGCGCTACGAACTTAAGTTCTCAGTCAGCGAAGAACTCTATCATAAGATTGAGAGCGCCAAGGCTGCATTGTCAAACTCCCTAGGTAGGGAACTTTCCCTCGAAGCGTTGTTAGATAAGCTGCTAACGATCCAAGTGAAGCCCAAAGCTAGTGCTAAAACCGCTTCATCTAGTACTCGGTATATCCCTAAGGCTGTAAGACGAGCCGTCGTTAGTAGAGATTCAAGCCAATGCAGCTTTCAAGCTCCGGACGGTACCCGGTGTACGGAGCGGCATTACCTGCAGTTTGATCACATCGTGCCGTTTTCTTGTGGAGGGAAAAGCGAGCTCGGGAACTTAAGACTTCTCTGTCCAGCGCATAATAGACTTCTAGCGGAAAGGTATTTTGGGAGGGAGAAAATATCCCAGTTCGCCAACAGAGATTAAATGAAAATAGCGAACTCTTCCCGGGAAGAGTTGAGCAGATCCGGGTCGGCGTGATCCGGCCCAGCACGGAGAGGCCAATCCGTCACCGACACTCCTTAGTAAGCAAAAAACAGATCGCGTAGCTTTCAATCCGAGATTACCCCAAAGCAATCGACTCTTTCCGGGTAGAATTGCTCTGATCCGAATCCCCATGGCTCTCCCCAGCACGGCGCAATCAAAGCCTCCGGGTAGCAAGTCCGGTTTCCGCTCGTTGGTCGCAGGGGCACTATTCAACTACTTAACGAACGACGTCTCCAACTCTCGACTCTGCCTACTACTGATCGTTATGGGATTGCCACCCAAAAGATTCAGCGGAACGCTCATCGAATTGCGTACTGACACGTGTTTCGGTGAAAGTTGATCATCGGTTTCGATCGTAGTGTTCAAACATTCAGATTCTGAGCAGTTCCGTCTAGCATGCGGATACGAGGCAGCAACGGCTTCGAAGGCTAAGGTTCTAGCCATCGCTACGTCTGGCCCCGTCACAGTCTCCTGCGATCCTGTGGTGTCTAGGCCAGCGAAGACTCTGTTGCAATTTCGAGAAGTACTGCCTGCGCCGCATTGCTGCGGAACTACGCCTTCCGGTAGTTGTGATGCAATCTGTTGAGGAGCGCTAGTCTGTACAGTTTCCGCTCTAAATACTACGCAGTTATCCGTTGGGCGGTTTGCAACGCGAACTTCGCGCACCGGTGTGCTGGTCGTTGTAAACCATGCTTGCGACGGAAGGCCGTTTTCAACGGCGTCGCTTCGTAGGCTCAACGAGCAATTTCCGCCATCAACCCGTTCCGGGTGAAGCCCAGCGAATAGAGAGGTCGCAGGGAGGTTTGCCGGAATTCTTGGCGTTGTAGAACCATCGAACTGCATCGTTTCAAGAGTGATCGCTTGGCATGAATACGCCGGGTCTGAAGCTTTTACTTCGCTTGGGCGACGATCCCCGAGTCCGATCGGTCGGTACAAGGTTCTGGTCGGATTAAAGTCAGCTTCCGTAGGCGTAGTAAAATTCCGGTATGCCGCCAGCGAAGCAGGAGCTGAAAAAGTGAATTGCGTGTTGCAATCTGCTTTCTCAAATGTGTAGTCCCAGCCACCCTGTGCTCGCTGAGCTGGATTTTCCGGAACCGTGATTTCTCGTTCGCTCCACGAAATTGCTCTAGCGCGAACTCCGGGAATGCTGAGCGCTTCGTTAGTTGGCGCGCATGCGCTCAATCGCTGCGAATCAGAGGTTGCACCGAAATTAGCTGCGCATGGTTGGCTCGTAACGCGAAGTGGAGTGGTTTCTACCGCCGTAAGTTGCGACGAATTACAAGATGAACCCACGTTCACCTGACTCGTGGCAAAGTAAGTTCCGAGCTCTCGGGGTTCGTTGCCAATGACTTGGCTAGAAACAGAGCCACTGTGAATTGCCACTGGATAGTTTCCAGCAGCGGATAACTCTCTAACCGGAACATCGTTAAATGTAGCGCATGAACTTGGCTCACACGATGTCTGGGTACATTCCGTTGCAAACGAAGTAAGTCTAAATCGGGGAATGTACACCTCTACATCGGTGAGGGTCCAAGTTTGATTAGCACCCCAACCAAAGACTGGGTTACCAGCGGAGTCGACGTTTGTACGAGCAATTTCGATCGTATTGTTGCCCGGTCGAAGCGATACCGCATAGCTCCATTCTGCAGAAGTGCCGAACGTAGAGTTGCCATGGGGGATGAAAAGCCTGCGTGAACTATCACCCGGCATCGCACCACCAACACCACGCGGATAGAAATTAACTTGGCCGTTTCCGGACAGCACTTGACCACCTTGATCGTTGCCGCGAATCGACAACGTTAATTTGCTGGTCGTATTGGCTGGCTGATTGGCGAGAGTTCCTTTGATATAAACGATCGCTGGAATTCTGTTGTTGGTCCCGAATGGATCGACTTCGAGGTTGGATAAATACGCGAGCGAGGGATTCGAAATCGAATTATTTGTGTCGTACGCAGAAGCAGCTTTGAAAACAGCTCGTGCGGAGGTTCCACCGGAACTCGGAGTATTTAGCGGGTTGTTTAAGGTTACAGTGTATCGAATAGAAGCGTTCGTGGAACTAACCACGCGTGGGCCGCTTTCGGCATGGGTTGCTTGAGGGAACGAAACTCCTGGCTCGGCGAAGTACTCAAAATGAACATCACGCCCAAGTGGATTAACCAAATCATTTGGGACAACCATCGGCAGGCCGGCGTTTCTCACCCAAACGGTTACCGGATGGGTGACCTGATGGGTAGGAACCAGTGTGGATACCGAATACTGGGGGATCTCAAAACTTACGGTGTTTAAAATCCTAGCTCGGTAGGTATCAAAGACGAATCGCGGCGAATTAAGCCATTCTCCAAAGCCGCGATACTGCATATCTCTTACAAAATAATCGTGCGACTGGGCGGACTCAAACCAATTAAAAAGTCTGCGTGGTGCAAGATTGGCCGCCTCCATGCACGCTCCGTCAGTTGGATAGATACATCGAAGGGCAACTTCGCTGCCCTTTGCCAACGCGTTGTACGCTCGAAGAGTATTGTTAAGATCGATAGTGCCGAAAATGATTGGAAGTAAGGCAGCTAGTGAAATCGCGAATTCAATGAGTGAGTAGCCCTGGCGTTTGTTCGAGGATTTGATCATTGGCTTTCCTTTTAAAGCTCAGCGCTTAAATTAAAGAGCTGCGCTGGATAATCGTGTGCCCGCGAAGAATGTTGCGGGAAGCGTATTAGGGCGGAGGGCCCTAAACAATGAAAACAGGTAGTTAGCTGGGATACGGGGCTAATAGGCGCTTAGAAATGAACAGAAACGAACAGATCGCTACAGAAGGGTGAGAATATAGTCCGATCGTCATAAGAAGTCGTTGCAGCAACCGAAAACCCATTCTAAAATCTAAGGACTACAAGGGGTTACAATGAAAATTTTGGTCGCAATTAAACGTGTGCCGGACTATCAGGCAAAAATTAAGGTAAAGGCGGATGGCAGCGGAATTGAGACCGATGGCATTAAATGGATCGTTAATCCGTTCTGTGAAATCGCCGTTGAAGAAGCACTGAGACTAAAAGAAGCAGGCAAAGCCACAGAAGTCGTAGTCGCTACGATAGGACCGGCTGATGCTGCCACGCAGTTGCGTTACGCACTTGCGATGGGTGCTGATTCAGCGATTCACGTTAAGCACGATGCTGCGATCGATTCCGATCTGGCGTCAAAAGCGCTCGCTGCATTGATCACTAAAGAGAACGCTCAGTTAGTAATTCTTGGGAAGCAATCAATTGATCTCGATGCTAATCAAACGCCACAGTTGGTAGCGCAGCGGCTGGGTTGGGCTCAGGCTTGTTTCGCTTCGAAGGTGGTACTTGAAGAAGGAGCTGCCACCGTCACGCGCGAGGTTGATGGCGGATTGCAGACCGTTAAAATTCCTATGCCGTGTATCATTTCAACTGATTTGCGTTTGAACGAGCCGCGCTACGCATCGTTGCCGAATATCATGAAGGCTAAGAAGAAGCCGCTAGCGGATATGACGCTCGCTGATCTCGGTGTGACCGGAGAAGCTAAGGTTACGATTAAAAAACTAGCCGCGCCGCAAGCCAGAAAGGGCGGACGCAAAGTCGAGAACGTCGCAGCGCTAATTCAAGCTCTACAGCAAGAAGCAAAAGTTATTTAAGAAAAAATCTCTTAAGGGTTGGATCATGAAAGTTCTAGTTTATTGTCAGCATGCCGCAGGCGTACCGCTTAAAGCCTCTTTGTGCGCAGTCACGGCAGCTAAGGAAATTGCTGGGAGTGACTCAGTTACGGCGCTTGTAGTTGGTACAGGATGTGAAGCCGCTGCTACGGAACTTGCAGGCTTAGGGCTCGCTGTTAAGACGTGTGCGGACGCTGCGTTAGATGGGGAGCGTCCTGTATTGTTGGCCCAGGCAATTGAGGCTGCTCGAAATGCTGTTGGCGCAGTAGCTGTGGTCGCCGCGTCGACTTCCGTTGGTAAAGATGCGATGCCGCGAGTAGCAGCGATGTGCGATGCAGCGCAAGCTTCAGATATTATCGGAGTCAATGCTGACGGCTCGTTCTTGCGTCCGATGTACGCTGGAAATGTGTTTGCTACCGTTGAGTTGAATGCCCCGGTTAAAGTTATTACGGTGCGAGTTACTGCGTTTCAACCTAGCAACACTAAAGCTGCATCACCCGGTGCGATCGAAGCGCTATCAGTAAATCTCGATAGCGGAGTCGCTGGAGAGATCGTCGGCGCTGAGATGTCTAAGAGTGAACGACCGGCGCTTGGGGATGCCTCGGTTGTGGTAAGCGGAGGACGGGGACTTGCTTCGAATGAGAATTTCGAAAAAATAATTTTTCCTTTGGCCGATGCGTTTGGCGCAGCGATTGGTGCGTCGCGAGCAGCGGTTGATAGTGGATACGCGCCGAACGATTGGCAAGTCGGACAGACCGGCAAAGTCGTCGCACCTCAATTGTATGTGGCTGTTGGAATTTCCGGTGCTATTCAGCACTTAGCTGGAATGAAGGACTCGAAAGTAATCGTGGCGATAAATAAGGATCCGGACGCTCCGATTTATGAAGTCGCTGACTTTGGGCTCGTGGCTGATTTATTTACCGCGGCGCCGGAGCTGACTGCTGAAGTGCAAAAGGCGAAGGGGAGTTAGCTGGGAGCGCGAAGCGTTGCTTCGCAGTCTAAACAACCCCTTTGCAGACACGGAGTTGTCTACGACGCCTTCGCAAGGCGCGCCTCTGCAATCTTAGCTTAAAAACAGCTGCTGCAAAATTTGCGTAAGACTGCGAAGCAACGCTTCGCGTTCCCAGGGGGGCTCCCAAGCCGGGTTTAATTTGGCACGGTGTTACGTAAGGCCGGAGCTACAAAGTCAATCGCGTTATTGTCGGATTTACAGTTAGGTGCCGACTCAACTTCTGGAACACCGATCGTATTCAGCAATGCTTGATCAACGAATACGGAGGCATTTGACGGTCCCGTTGCATTTGAAAGATCGACTTGTTCTGGGGCTACAACAACCGTCGGTACGTCAAACGTCGAAGTTGCTGGAGTCTCACTAAATGTGCTGGTTGTAATCGGAGCTTCGGGGTTCGTCGTTGTCGTGGAATCCGTTGAAGCAGTCGGTTGCGTCTCTGCGGCAGTTACAACCGGAGCGGACGCGTTGTCCTCGGTCTTATCTGATTCATCCGTTGTTACTAACGACGATTTATCAGGAGATTCATTCTTATCAGCTAAATCATCCGTTTTTTTGTTCGGTCCACCGAGCAACGCCCAAATGCTTCCACCGACGATTGTCGCGACAGCTGCCAAAGCGACCCATCTTCCCCAGCGTCTCTTGTGAGGGGTTGAGTCTGATCCATCAGCTGGCGATTCGTCTTTGGAAATCGGTTCATCGACTGTAGGAGGAATGGGTGGCGAACCCTCGCTACCAGGTAAAGGCCCCGGTTTTGAGAGCGCGGCGGCTGCCGCATCCTCAGGCTTCGGTCCGCCCCCTGGTATGGTGTCTTCCGGTTTCGAGACGCGACTCAGCGTTGCGGATAGCTCTGGCGTTGGCGCGGGGTTAGTAGGAACCTTCGGCGGTTCTCCGCCGTTGGTTATCGTCTTCGGGATCAGTTTGTCCTTTTCTGCGAGAAGGTCGCGGATATTGTCCGATTCTAAGGTTTTTCTAGCAGGTTTAACCGCCTTGGTAGCAGTAGCTACAGGTACGAATTCCTTCTCCACGTGTTTCTCAAACGTCTCTACCGTGATGAGCTCAGCAGTCTTAAGTAACAGCGGCGAAGCTAAGACATTACAGAATACAAATCCAAAGTTACGCTTCTGAAATTCAGTGATATCGGCAGGATCTTCGCTTAATCCAAGCCACTTAGCTTCACGGAAGTCTGCGTCCGGTGCACTACACTTAAAGGATGAATCTTTGCAGATCGTGACGTTGCCGAAGTTGCCAGAAAGAATCGTGTCAGCAGAGAAGTCAATATTGGAAATCTTTCCTAGAACTTCTTTACTCGGATACTTAGCCTGTACTTCTACGCTCGACGCCTGCACTCTTGCGTTTGAACCGGTAGTATCGGGACCGACAATTTTGTAGTCATTTGACTTGAATTTTAACGCCACGCCATCTAGCGGGGAATTCACGAAAATTGAAACCTTGTCAGCGTTCAGGGCAAGTGCTTTCTCCTTGTATGCTACTAAATCTAAGTTACGAATTACGATCTCCGCTGTTCCCATATTGAGAAGCTTTGCAAAATTCGTGTTCTCAAGTGGTCTTGCCGCTTCAAATCCAGAAAAATCCCACGTGGCTATTTTTTCGAACTTCTTTTGGTCAGCCAGCGTTACCGTAATTGTCGGTGCTGGAGAGCCAGCGCCTTTGAATTCGATCGTATATGTCTCGGCGTTTCTTGTCAGAGAGAGACCGGTTGCCAGAAGGATAGATCCGCCGACAGGTAGCGCTGTAAAATCTGATCCCGACGGACCAGTTGAACTCGAAGGCGAGGAAGTGGGCGACGGCGTCGTGGGCGATGTTGTAGACGAAGGTGTTGGAGACGGCTGTTCTGCTGGAGCGTCCTGGGTGCCGGCAGTTGCGGCGTCATGCTCGGTTGCAGAATGACCGGATGCATCATGCTTCGGTTCTACTAAAGCTGAGGATGTGGATTCGCCAGTAGACGCTTCTTCATTTCCCGCTTTGTCATCTTCGTTGGCAGGCGCGCTATCAGACGGAGGAGCGGTCGGACCTTTGGAAGGTTCGGCGCCAGCGTTGTCGATCGCCGGCGGTCCTTCGCGATTCTGTGTAGGTTCTTTGCTTAGCTCGATTACGAGTTTGTCTCCGCGACTTAGGTTCACATCGGCAACGTGGCGTGGAGGCATCGACGCAGACGAATCACCGACGACGGAAATCGTTGCTCTTTCGTGGTCCGCGTTTGCGGGGCCTTGATTGTTCTTGTCTTGAGCTGCATTCATATCAAAACACGCTGCTAGTTAAGCCTCTAAAATTTACTTCGCGCCGCTGCACGTCAGACCGTATAGGATACGGAAGACTGGATTCTTACTCAAATAAGCCAACCACAAAATATAAAGCGGAATGAGCGTTTTATGGGCGCGATAGCCCTAATCCTGGATACAGTTGCGTCGACTCGATGCACGTAAAAACCATGTGAAAGAACCCTTGTAAGGGGCCCAATGCACATGGTTTTTACGTGCATCGAGCCGAGCGCAATGGTCGTTGAAGTGGACGAATTAGCGGATGTTGTGGCGCCTCGGCTTACTTGTTCGCCGGGGGCGCCTGAGTAGGGGTGTCACACGTTCCGCCGGGGGTGGCAGTCGAAGTCGAGGTAAGGTGTCCGTTGCCGGAGACCGTTACAGTCTGACCGTTGACCAACGTTGTGTTGGTAGTGGCGGTGCCGACCACCGCCTTGCCGTCCGGACCGCATGCCGTCACGACCCTGGTGACCGTGACGTTGTCAACAGTCTCCACCACCACCTTCACCTCGGGCATGTTGATCGCCCCTGACTGACTGGTCGCGCACGGCTCCTTGACCGTCACGTACTCCGTCCTCACGATCGGCTCCGGAGCCTTCCCGCAGCACTTGCCATCGTGATGACTGTGGCCGTCGACTTTGCAGCACGGTGCGCCAAAGCGCGCCGAACCACTCGCGTCTTTTCGCTGTTGCGAGACACAGCCACCGAGCCCGATGGCACCCGCCGCAGCGAGCGCCAAACCCAACAATCCGACAAAGTTACGCTTCATCGCTAAGCCTCCCTTACGGAGTGAAAAAACCGGTTGGAAATCCATGCTAAATGCACGGGCCAACGCAACTCTACCCAGGGAAACGTGCGGCGCCGGCTGCCGAAAGCAACCAAAAATATCACGACACCGCTTGAAAAGATCAGATGGCTGCTCACTCTAACACAAGCTAAAGCCAGCCAGATCGCTAACACCGGTATATCAGCTAATCAAATTCTCTCTCCCCTTTTTGGACCCATTTCACCTTTACCGTTATCAGCACAGGTGCCAGGGGTCCAAAAAGGGGAGAGCAAGCAGTTACCTTAACCCGCCCCCTATGCTATCCTCTCCCCCCTATGAATCCCAACCGAATCTCGGTCATCATCCCCCTCTATAACGAAGAGGACAACGTAGCGGCGCTGTATTCTGAGTTGGCTCAGGTAATGCGTAAAACCACGCGTGAGTACGAGCTTATCTTCGTTGACGATGGGTCCAAGGACCTCTCGTTAGAAAACCTACTTGCAGCCTCCCGCAACGACGATACCGTGCAAATTATTCAGTTTCGCAGAAACTTCGGACAAACAGCTGCGATGGCGGCGGGTCTTGAACATGCGCGATACGAGATCGTGATTACGATGGATGGCGATCTTCAGAATGATCCGCATGAAATTCCTAAGCTCATTGAAAAGATAGAGGAAGGCTACGACCTCGTAGCGGGCTGGCGAAAGGATCGCCAGGATAAATGGTTTAGTCGAAGGCTCCCAAGCAAGATCGCTAACTGGATTATTTCTCGGACCACGAAGGTGCAACTGCACGACTACGGGTGTTCGTTGAAGGCTATGACCTCAGAAGTTGCTAAAGGAATTAAACTCTACGGGGAGATGCATCGGTTTATCCCGGCACTGGCGGAAGAGATCGGAGCGCGGATCGCAGAAGTTCCGGTGAAGCATCGCGCCCGCATCCACGGAACATCGAAATACGGAATATCACGTACAATTCGAGTGATTCTCGATCTTCTAACGGTGAAGTTTTTGCTTAGTTTCTCAAAACGCCCGATTCATTTTTTCGGCTCGGTCGGGATGCTAACGGCGGGACTCGGCGCAGCAACGCTCACGTGGCTCACTTATCAGCGTATGTTTGAGCACGTGCCGATGGGTAATCGCCCTTTGTTGGCTCTCTCTGTGATGCTTGTGATGATCGGAGTACAGTTTGTCGTATTTGGATTATTAGCCGAAGTTTTGGCGCGCACGTACTACGAGTCGCAGAACAAGCCTACGTATCGAGTGAAGAAATACTTTGGAAGTCTTAATGCTGAATCCGCGTTTGGTGAATCCGCCAACAATCCCAACGTCGTTGCGTGGACTAAGAGGGTAGCGAATCGTCAGAAGTAATTTCTGGAATTTAGGCTTAAGTTAGTCGTTTGGTCAGAGGTAGTTTGAATCCGTCGTTATTGCATCCAACGTCCAATATCGCGGCTACGCAACGGAGCTCCGTGGCAGATTCCTCGACGGGAGCGCTGCCTACTAGTCCGAGTAATCCGTTGCGTATTTTAATTGACGCTAGAAAAATCACTCACGGAGGCATCGGGCGATATACAGCATCTCTGTTGTCTGCGCTGTCGGCGTTGGAGTCAGAAGGGCTAATCGTTGCGGCGTTGGTGAACGCAGAGCAACGTCCGTTATTGCCGAATTTTGTAACTCCGCTTGTGACTCATCTCGCTCCTTACTCTCTCGCAAGTTTTTTTGCGCTATCGAGTCAGATTCCGTGGTCGTTGTTCGATCTATATCACTCTCCACATTTTCTTCTTCCGCGCGCGGTGCCGATTCCTTCAGTGGTTACGGTTCATGATGTCATTCCGGTAACTCATCCAAACGGTGTAATTCATCAGCGACTCACTAGTTATATGCTTGGGCGACTGTGCTCGCGTGCGAGCGCAGTTATCACCGTGAGCCGCTCTTCGGCAAAGCAATTGCGAGAACTGTTTGGAATTGATTCAACGGTAGTTCCGAATATTCTACCTTTTCCCGCACATCCTAACCCAAATGTTGCTGAAGGTGATTCTCGATACGTTGTTGGAGTCTTTTCAAACAACAAGCCGCATAAAGGGCAGCAAAATTTTGCGCATGCGTGTGCGAGTTGTGGCGTTCGTGGGGTCGCCGTCGGCAAGGGAGCAACGGTGCTGCAAGATGCTCCGTTTATAACTTGTCTCTCCGAGATGCCGTGGGACGAGCTGTTAAAGGTTTATCAGGGAGCTGCGGCTGTTGTAGTTGCCTCAGCGGTGGAAGGATTTTGTCTACCTGCGATGGAGGCAAAGGCGTTAGGGGTGCCAGTAGTTTCAACGCCTGAGCCCGCCGTGTTGGAGCTACTCGATGAGCACGATGAGGTAGCGAATGACTTTTCCGCTGCTGCGCTTGGGAGCGCCTTAGCAGCTGCTCTCAAAAAATCTGAAGGAATCTCTCATGCCAGCTACACCTGGAGCCACGCTCACGAATACTATCCTGAGCGGGTAGCTAAGCAGCTGCTGAACGTTTATCATAATGTTCTCGAGACGAACGGATGAGAGTAGCTCTGGTACATGATTGGCTCACTGGGATGCGCGGGGGTGAGCGCGTTCTTGAGGCGTTTTTAGCGTTGTATCCGGACGCCGATGTAATAGCGCTAGTGCATATTCCCGGAGCCGTTTCCTCAGTAATTGAGGACCGTGTGCGGCAGGTTTCTTGGCTCTCGAGGCTTCCTGGAATTAAGCGATATTACCGAGCGTTACTTCCATTTTTCCCGTCGGCTGCGCGCAGTTTAGATTTGAACGGTTATGATCTCGTTATTTCGCTGAGTCACGCAGCCGCAAAGAATATCGATGTGCCCAGAGGGGTCCGACATATCTGTTATTGCTTCACCCCGATGCGATACATTTGGGATCAGGTTGGGGCGTATTTAGGAAATCTGCGCTTTTTCTGTTGGCCAATGATTCAGGCTCTGCGACGGTGGGATACGCGCGGAGCGCAACGTGTTGATAACTTCGTAGCGATTAGTCGGTTCGTTGCGGCCAGAATTCGGCTCTTCTACGGGCGTAGCGCAGCGGTCCTTTATCCACCGGTTCAATTTGACCGCATTACCAAGACCAGCTCTCCTTTGGTATTTCCAACTCATCGCCCGTTCGTCTATGCCGGTGCGCTTGTGCCTTACAAACGCCCAGAGCTTGTGGTGCAGGCGTTTAACGAATTGGGGCTCCCGCTACTTGTCGTGGGACAAGGATCGCTTGAGGGGTACTTACAACGGATAGCTGGCGACAATGTGCATTTCGTAAATCAGGTAAGCGATCGTGATTTGATCGGGATATTAAAGACTTGTCGTGCGCTGGTATTCCCCGGCGTGGAGGACTTCGGATTGTTGCCGGTTGAGGCGATGGCGTGCGGTCGACCAGTGATCGCTAATGATTGTGGCGGAGTGGGCGAGTCCGTGGTTGGTGTACGTGTGGGTGAATCGATTGATCGTGAGCGCCATACCGGTGTGTTCATCAATCGACACGGAGATGAGTTGCAGAATCTTAAGGATGCGGTGCGATGGTTCGTGTCGCAAGAAGAGTCGGTTTCTAGTGCGACCTGTAAAGCCCGCGCAGAGCTATTCAACGAGCGAAATTTTGAACGCGGTTGGCGCGATTTCTGTGCGAGTGTAGGAATTCCGAGTCGGTTGGACGCTAGGACGGAGGCTGGGGCTGCTGGGCCCGCGAAGCGCCGCTTCTCAGTCTAAACAGGACCTTTGTAGGTGCGGCTGTATCCGCACCATCGCAAAATGACAGATTCTGGGCGTTCTTGGTTAAAGAGAGTGAATACAAAGTTGGCGGAGGTTGGCGGACCAGCGGTCCGCGGTCGTGCGCCCACGAGGCACAGACTCTAGTGGATGGAAGTTCCACCGAGGGGATATCCGCCCTCGTAGCTTAAAGTAACTGCGTCTGGCGCGAGCTGGGGGTGGAGAGCAACTGGAAGCGAAAAGGCGGAC
>JBGSNS010000067.1:0-2190 GCA_041739515.1 Bdellovibrionota bacterium | reverse complement strand
AAGAGCGCTACGGGAGGAAACCGCCACCGTAGAACAGATAGTGGGTAAGACTAAGCGAGAGGTAGAGTTGCTTGTAGCTAGACCCGCAGAAGCTAAACCACGAGAACGGATTAAGCCTATAGCGGTGACACAACCAGAGCTTCCGCTCTTTGTTCAACAAGAGAAGCCGCAACCTGAGAGGCGCTACGAACTTAAGTTCTCAGTCAGCGAAGAGGTCTATCAGAAACTTGAGCATGCAAAGGCTGTGTTGTCGAACTCCCTAGGTAGCCAGCTTTCCCTCGAAGCGTTGTTAGATAAGCTGCTAACGATCCAAGTGAAACCCAAAGCTAATGCTAAAACCGCTTCATCTAGTACTCGGTATATCCCTAAGGCTGTAAAGCGAGCAGTGATCGAGCGAGATTCAAGCCGATGCAGCTTTCGAGCTCCGGACGGTACGCGGTGTATGGAACGGTATTACTTGCAGTTCGATCACATCGTTCCGTTCTCCTGTGGAGGAAAGAGCGAACTAGAAAACTTACGCCTTCTCTGCCCAGCGCATAATAGACTTCTAGCAGAGCGGTATTTTGGACAAGAAAAGATAGCTCAGTTTGCAATCAAGAATTGATCCAAAAACAATCAACTCTCCCCTTTTTGGACCCCTTGCAGTTGAGCTGATAACAATAAGAGTGAAATGGGTCCAAAAAGGGGAGAGTTCCCCTGATCCGAATCACCATGATCCGACCCGGCACGGTGAGGCCAATCCGTCATCGACACTTCTTAGTAAGCAAAAAACAGATCGTGTAGATTTCAATCCGAGATTATCCCCAAAATCAGGCAACTCTCCCCGGGGCGAGTTGCCCTGATCCGAATCGGCGTGATCCGGCCCAGCACGGCAAGGCCAATCCGCCACCGACACCCCTTAGTAAGCCCAGCACAGTTCGCACCAGGCCTAATCATAACGACAGCCACGATCCTCTTTCTAGGTTCAGCTACAGCTCTCTCTCCCTTCCCCGTTTTTGAATATCATCCAACCAGCTGAACTTTGAGCTCCATAGCATCCGTGGCATACTCCCACTGTGCCAAAAGAGTTTTTAATACCCGACCAATATCGCTCGCCGCTTGTCGGCGCGTTAAAGAAGCAGCGTCATGCAAGCGATGCGAAGAAGCGGGATACAACGCCAACGATACTGCAGTTCGGCGCTGTTCAGTTTAAATTGGCTCGTCATTTCGGATTTTGCTACGGCGTAGAAAACGCAATCGAAACTGCGTATCGCGCCTTAGATGAGAATCCGAACAAGCGTGTTTTTTTGCTTAGCGAGATGATTCATAACGAACAGGTCAATAACGACTTACGTCGTCGCGGGATCGAGTTTTTGCAAACCACTCACGGCGAACAATTGATTCCATTCGAATCGCTAACTCCGCAAGATGTAGTAATCGTCCCCGCTTTTGGAACAACAGTCGAGCTGTTCGAGCGATTGAAGGCCGCCGGAATCAATCCCCAATCGTATAACGCTACATGCCCGTTCGTTGAAAAGGTATGGAAGCGAGCGGATCAGATCGGAGCAGAAGGCTACACGGTAATCATTCACGGCAAAGAGATTCATGAAGAAACCCGTGCTACGTTTTCCCATGCGCGGCAGAACGCACCGAGCCTGGTCATTCGCGACATGGCTGAGGCGCAGACGCTGGCGGAATTTATCAAAAAACAGCGCGACTGTTCGACGTTTCATGAAGCGTTTCCTAATCGAACTTCAGCTGGGTTTGACCCCGCAAGAGATCTCACCCGCATAGGAGTTGTGAATCAAACAACGATGCTTGCAACTGATACTTTGGCGATCGCTGATCTATTAAGATCATCGATGTTAGCCGTAGTAGGAGAAGCCGCTATTGCGAATCATTTCGCGGACACCCGGGATACTTTGTGCTACGCAACCTGGGATAATCAAACAGCGGTGCGTGCATTGCTTGAGTCCGGTGGCGATTTGGCGATCGTAGTGGGTGGTTATAACTCTTCTAACACCTCGCACCTAGTCGAGTTATGCGAAGCACAGGTCCCTACCTTCTATATACGTGACGAGAGCGAACTTTTGTCTGCTGAGCGCATCCGCCATTTTGACTGGCGCGCTACGGAGCTACGAGAAACCACGAACTGGCTCCCCGCGAAACGGCCTTTATCGGTTTTAATTACCGCTGGGGCCAGCTGTCCGG